>JAVTVZ010000148.1:0-7097 GCA_032229625.1 Dermatophilaceae bacterium
CTGCTCGTCTACTTCGGCTCGCACGCGCTGATGACGACGCTGGTCTACCTCCCGCGGGACACCGCCGGCGTCCCGGGCGCCGCGTCGTACGCCCAACGGCTGGCCCACAGCGCTCCGGCCGCGATCGACCCCGCGCTGTGGCTCGTCGTGCTCGCGGTCGCGGCCTGGACGACGCTCGCCTGTCTCCTGCACGCTCGACGGATCTACCTGCGCCCGTAGCTGATTCGGGCGGCGCGAGGTCAGCCCTTGACGAGTTTGTAGCCGGCGCCGCGGACGGTGACGATGTGGTGGGCGCCGATCTTGGCGCGCAGGCGCTGGACGTTGACCTCGACGACGTTGGGGTCGCCCCAGGCGGCGTCGCCCCAGACGAGGTCGAGCAGCTGGATCCGTGAGAGCACGCGGCCGGTGTGGTCGAGGAACGCCTCGAGGAGACGGAATTCGGTGCTGGATAAGGAGACTCGCTCCTGGCCGCGGTGCACGACCATGCCGGGGCGGTCGATGCGCAGGTCGCCGAGGACGACGTCCTGGCTCTCCTCGGTGGGGCGTCCGCGGCGCAGCACGGCCCGCAGGCGGGCGGCGAGGACGTCGCCGTCGAAGGGTTGACGACGTAGTCGTCGGCGCCGGCCTCGAATCCGGCGAGTTGATCGTGGGGCAGGTCGCGGGCGGTGAGGACGACGGCCGGCACGTCGCGGCGCTCGCGGGCGCGGCGCACGAAGGTGATGCCGTCCATCCGCGGCATCATCACGTCGACGAGCAGGACGTCCGGCTCGACGAGTTCGAGCTTCTCGAGGGCGTCGATGCCGTCGACGGCGGTGGCGACGCCGAAGCCGTGCTTCTCGAGCACGAGGCGGGTCGTCAGTCGCAGCGTCTCGTCGTCCTCGACGAGCAGGACGAGGGGCCCGTCCGTCCCGCCGCCGGTGGGGGCGGCGTCGGTGCCGCGATCGAAGGTGCTCACTTGACCAGGCTAGATGACGCGGGCCGGGCCGCGTGCCGCCTCGGCGACGACGCGACCCGGCCCGATGCCGAGCAGGTCAGGGGCGGTTCGCGGCGCTCAGCCCCGGAAGACCTGGATGACGGAGGGCCGCGGACCCTTGTCGCCGCCGGTGTAGGGGAAGCGCGACGCCGGCTTGTCGACGCTCGCGCCGTCGACCTCGCCGGGGTGCTGCACGGCGACGAGCACGGTGCGCTCGTCCTTGCTGATGACGGGACCGCAGGTCTCGGCGCCGACGGGCACGGACAGGAACTGCGACAGCTTGCCCTTGTCGGGGCCGTCGAGCGGCATCATGAAGAGCCCGTCGCAGTGGTTGAGGGTGCCGGGCTGGCCGTCGGTGGAGATCCACAGGTTGCCGCGGCTGTCGAAGGTGACGTTGTCGGGGCAGGAGATCGGCGAGACCTTGGTCTTGTCGAACCCGTTGAAGTAGGTGCTCGGGTCCTTGGGGTCGCCGGCGACGAGCACGAGCTTCCACGCGAAGCCGCGGTCGGCGTGCTTGCCCGCGTCGGGGGTGAGCTCGACGACGTGGCCGTGCTTGTTGTCGGGCCGCGGGTTGGCCTCGTCGACCTGCGCGGGGGTGCGCTTGGTGTTGTTCGTGCAGGCCATGTAGACGCGGCCGTTGACGGGGTTGGGCTCGACGTCCTCGGGGCGGTCCATCTTCGTCGCGCCGGCCTTGTCGGCGGCCAGTCGGGTGAAGACGAGCACTTCGGCGACGCTCATGCCGGCGATTGCGGACTTGCCGCCGACGACGAGCGGCAGCCACGTGCCGGTGCCGTCGTGGACGCCGTCGGCGGCGCCGTCGCCGGTGAACTTCGCGACGTACAGGTCACCGGAGGTCAGCAGCTCCATGTTGTGGCGGCGCGCCCACTTGGAGGAGCCGGACCGGTAGGTGCGGTGGGACACGAACTTGTAGAGGTATTCGAAGCGCGAGTCGTCGCCGCTGTAGGCGACGACGGTGCCGTCGGGGTCGATGGCGATGGTCGCGCCCTCGTGCTTGAAGCGGCCGAGGGCCGTGTGCTTGCGCGGGGTGGAGTGGGGGTCGTGCGGGTCGATCTCGACGACCCAGCCGAAGCGGTGCGGCTCGTTGGGTTCGACGCCGACGTCGAAGCGCTTGTCGGCGCGCTCCCAGCCGCGCCCTGGCGTGTCGGTCGTGTAGCGCTTGAGGGTCTCGGCGCGGTCCTTCGGCGCGTTCTCGGCGTTGAAGTACTGGTCGACGTTCTCCTCGCCGGAGAGCACGGTGCCCCACGGGGTCGTGCCGCCGGCGCAGTTGTTGAGGGTGCCCAGGATGCGGCGGCCGGTGGGGTCGGCGGAGGTCTTGAGGTAGTCGGTGCCGGCCGCGGGGCCGGTCACGTCGAAGGCCGTGTGCGCGTGGATGCGGCGGTTGTGGGCGCCGCCCTTGCGGTATCGCCACGGGCTCAGCGGGTTGCGGCGGGTGACCTCGACGACGCTCATGCCGTGGGCGGCCATGATCGTGCGCAGCTGCTCGACGGAGAGGTCCTTGGCGTCCTTGACGCCGCGGAACATCAGCTCGTCGTTGGTGTATTCGTGGTTGCACACGAGCAGCGCCCTGGTGGGGCTGAGCATCATCAGCGTCGTGTAGTCGTTGTTGTAGCCGAACTGCTTGGCCTGCTTCGCGGCGTTCTGGGCGTCGATGTCGAAGCCGGGGGTGTCGTCGAAGAGCGGGTCGCCCCAGCTGATGACGGGCTTCCACGTCCAGCCCTTCGGCACGACGACGGCGTCCGTGGTCGAGGGGGTGGGCTTGATGCCGGTGAAGCCGCGCGGCCACAGCGTCGTCTCGGGGCGCCGGTGGGCGCCGTCGCCGGCGGCGGCGAGGCCCGCCGCGGCGTCCGCGGTGCTCTGTCCCGCGGCCTGTCCGGCCACGCCGTGGGCGGCGGCGGGCTGGGCGACCCAGAGGCCGACCCCGGCGGCCGTCGCCGCGCTGCCTCCGACCTGCAGGAAGCGGCGCCGCGACAGGGCGCGCTCGACGACGTCGCCGAAGTACTCGTTGTCGCTGTGGTTGCCGTCGGGGCGGCTGCAGGCGTCGCCGCAGCGGTGGCGGCACGTCATCGCGCTGCGTCCGCCGGCGTGGGCGCGTGCGGGCAGGAGCGTCAGCGAGCGGCGGGCCGCCTGCTGCGGCGCCGGCTGGTCGGGGGAGCTGGGGGACGGGCTGGGCATCGACACGGGAGGCCTCCGTGGGTCGTGATGGTCCATGGTCGAAGTGCGGGTCGCAGTGCGGGTCGAAGCGCGCCCCGCGGGGCGCACCTGCGCTGCAACCTGGTGCCAGGCCCTGAACTCGATGCCGCCCCCGCGCAACTCGGGGGTGAACGTCGGGGGACATCGAGATGGCGCACCGCACACTTCTGTGTGTGATCGGTGTGGTCCGGCGCACGACGCGGCCGGACCGCGCGGGGCTGTCCCCGGCGATCCGGCCGCGTGCGTCGAGTGACGCCCTCGCTGCGGGCCACGCCCTGACGGGCAGTCGTCAGGGGGCCTCAGCGGGCGTCAGGGGGCGTCAGCAGTCGTCGATCGTGCTCAGTAGTCGAGGTCCTCGGGGATGGTCGGGATGCCGGCCGTGATGACGCTGCCGTCGTCGCGGGTCGCGCCGACCATCGGCGTCAGGCTCAGCGGCGCCGACAGCCGCGGCCCCTGCCCGTCGAGCGGCACGACGGTCACCTCGTCGGCGACCACCTCGTACTGCGTCCCGCGCACGCACACGCTCAGCGGCGGCCCCTCGAGCAAGGTGAACGTCATCTCGTCCTGGGTGAGGCCGACGACGATGCGGCTCTGGCCCCGCGTGAGCCGGAAGGTCAGCCGCGACCACTCCTCCGGCAGGCGCGGATCAAAGCACATGAGGTCGCGCTGGTCGCGCAGCCCCCCGAAGCCGTAGACGAGCGCGTTCCACACCCCGCCCGCGGAGGCGATGTGCACGCCGTCGCTGGTGTTGCGGTGCAGGTCGGCGAGGTCGACATACAGGCCGTCGAGGAAGTATGCGAGCGCCGCGCGATGGTGCCCGACCTCCGCGGCGATGATCGACTGCACGACCGCCGACAGGGTCGAGTCACCGGTGGTGATCGGGTCGTAGTACTCGAAGTTCGCGCGCTTCTCCTGCGCGGTGAAGCGGTCGCCCTGCAGGAAGAGCGCGAGCACGACGTCGGCCTGCTTGAGCACCTGGAAGCGGTAGATGACCAGCGGGTGGAAGTGCAGCAGCAGCGGCCGCTGCGAGGACGGGGTCTGCGACAGGTCCCACATCTCCCGGTCCAGGAAGTGCTCGTCCTGCGGGTGGATGCCCAACGTCCCGTCGAACGGGATGAGCATGTGGTCCGCGCAGGCCTGCCACTCGGCGACCTCCTCGGCGCTCAGGTGCAGCCGCGACGCGATCTTGGCGTACTCCTGCGGATGGTCCGCCCGCATCGTGCGCATCGTGCGGGCCGCGAGCTCGAGGTTGAATCGCGCCATGACGTTCGTGAACAGGTTGTTGTTGACGACCGTCGTGTATTCGTCGGGGCCGGTCACGCCGTGGATGTTGAACGTGCGGACCGCGTTGACGTGCCAGAAGCCCAGGTCCGCCCACATCCGGGCCGTCTCGATGAGCACCTCGGCGCCGTGCCGCAGCAGGAACGCGTGGTCGCCGGTCGTCTCGACGTAGCGGTTGAGCGCGTAGGCGATGTCGGCGTCGATGTGATACTGCGCGGTCCCGGCCGCGTAGTAGGCCGACGCCTCCTCCCCGTTGATCGTCCGCCACGGGTAGAGCGCGCCGTGTTGGGCCAGGTCACGGGCCCGCGCGCGGGCGGCCTCGAGCATGTTGACGCGGAACCGCAGGAGGTTGCGGGCCACCGCGGGATTCGTATACGCCAGGAACGGCACGACGTAGATCTCGGTGTCCCAGAAGTAGTGGCCCTCGTACCCGCTGCCGGTCACGCCCTTGGCGGGCACGCCGAGCTGGTCGGAGCGGGCGCTGGCCTGCGCGAGCTGGAAGAGATTCCAGCGCACCGCCTGCTGCACGGCGGGCTGGCCCTCGATCTCGACGTCGCTGTCGCGCCAATAGCGGGTGAGCCAGCGGGCCTGCTCCTCGTGATAGTGCTGCACGCCGTCCTGGCGGACCCGGTCCAGCGTGCGCCGGCACCGGTCGAAGAGCTCGCGCACCGGCACCCCGCGGGAGGTGTGGTAGGCCACCGCCTTCGTGATGAAGATCGGCTTGCCCTCCTTGGCGTCCACGCGGAAGACGCGCTTGCCGAGGTCCGGCTCGGTGGAGATGAGGTCCTCGAAGTCGTTGTCCGTCATGATCTCGTGGTCCGCGCCGACGGCCAGCGTCATGCGGGAGTCCACGCAGCGGTAGCCCAGGATCATGCGGCGCTGGGAGTGCCAGTGGCCCTTGGGCTCCAGGACCCGGTCGGAGAACGCCGAGGCCTTGCGCGGGTCGAAACCCTCACCCATCGACGCCCGCTTGTCGTGGTACTCGTCGATCCCGTCCTGGCGGTTGATGATCTGACTGGAGATGACGACGGGGGCGTCGCCCTCGAGCATCGTCACCTCGATCGTCATGATCGCCAGGTGCCGCTCGGTGAAGGACGCCATGCGGCTCGTGCGCACCTGCACGGTCTTGCCCGACGGGGTGCGCCAGATGAGGTCGCGGCGCAGGGTGCCGTCGCGGAAGTCCAGGCAGCGCTCGTAGGAGTCGATGTCGGCCGTCGACAGCAGCAGCGGCTCGTCGTCGATATACAGCTTCATGAGCTTGGCGTCGGGCACGTTGACGATCGTCTGGCCGGTCTTGGCGAAGCCGAACGCGGCCTCGGCGTGCCGGATCGGCCACGTCTCGTGGAAGCCGTTGACGAACGTGCCGTGCGTGTGGGCGTCGCGCCCCTCCGGCGGGTTCGCGCGCATGCCCAGGTAGCCGTTGCCGACGGCGAAGAGCGTCTCGGTCACCCCGAGGTCATGGCTGTCCGGGGCGGTCTCGAGCAGTCGCCACGGGTCGGCCGGGAAGCGGTGCCGGTCGATGGGGTCGTAGGTGCCGTGCTCGCGGATCGCCTCCCGCGCGCTGCGGTAGGCGGTCACGGGACGAGCTCCTGCAGGTCGCCGACGACGACATCCGCGCCGGAGTCCAGCAGCGCCTGCACGCCGGCGCCACGGTCGACGCCGACGACGAGACCGAATCCCCCCGCCGCGCCCGCCTGGACTCCCGAGTGCGCGTCCTCGATGACGACGGCCCGCTCGCGGGGCACCCCCAGGCGCTGCGCCGCGACGGCGAACGTGTCGGGCGCCGGCTTGCCGGGGATGCCCTCGTCGGCCGCGACCTGCCCGTCGATGACGATCTCGAAGCGGTCGGCCAGGCCCGCGGCCGCCAGCACCGCCGGGGCGTTCTTGGAGGAGGAGACGACGGCGATCCCGACGTGCGCCGGCAGCGCGTCCAGCAGCGCGACGGAGCCGGGATAGGGCTGCACGCCGTCGGCGGCGAGCACCGCGTTGAAGGCGTCGTTCTTGCGATTGCCCAGGCCGCAGACGGTCTCGGCCTCCGGCGGGTCGCTCGGGGCGCCCTGCGGCAGCTCGATGTCGCGCGAGGCGAGGAAGGCGCGGACCCCGTCGTAGCGCGGCTTGCCGTCGACGTAGGCGAAGTAGTCGGCCTCGGTGTAGGGCGCGTGTGGGCCCTCCAGCGAGGTCAGGTAGTCGGTGAACATCCGCTCCCACGCGCGCATGTGCACCTGCGCCGTCGGGGTCAGGACGCCGTCGAGGTCGAAGAGGGCGGCGTTGTAGTCAGTCCAGTCCACGCCCCCATCGTATCGGGCGCACCCGCGCCCGGTCGCCGCGAGAACGGGCCCGCACACGCTCTGAGCAGCGATGATCCGGTGCTGTCACGAGTCGGTCACAGCTGCGGGTCGCCGGGGCGCCGCCCGTCGCGACCGGTCGTTCAGAACGAGCGACCAAGACGTCGCGCAGAAGTGCTTCAGGTCGCCCGTCCTGGTCCGATGAGGAGGGCAACGCGGGAGAACGGCGGGCCACGGACGGCCCGCCGACGCGGGGGGCGACGGCCAGGAGGCCGCCGGTGAACAGGGGGAATGTCATGGAGCGGGTCGACATCAACACGTTCGTCATCACGACGAGCGCGAGCGGG
>JAVTVZ010000148.1:7197-36267 GCA_032229625.1 Dermatophilaceae bacterium
GGGGGCTCGGCGACCGTGGCCGGCGCGTGTTGCTGCGGGGTCCGCAGCCCGCCTAGCCTCGTTCTAGCCGCGTTGCGCACGGGGGCGGGGCTCGTCGGTGCAGGTGCGCGGACCAGGGGCGCCCGCAGCGATCTGACTGCTGAGACGATTGGATTTCCCACCGATCAGATGTGTATAAGGTCGCGTTGTGATAACCATAACGACGCAGGTGGGCGTGACGGCATGAGCGCCCCCCGACCCGACTTCCTCGTCATCGGCGCGCCCAAGGCGGGTACGAGCGCCCTGCACGAGGCGCTGCGCGCCCACCCGCAGATCCACGTGCCCGCCGGCGGCCGCCCGCATGAGAAGGAACCGAAGTACTTCATGTGCGACGACGCGCCGCCGCCGGCCTACTGCGGCCCCGGCGACGCCCACAGCCAGCAGGAATGGGTGTGGCGACGCCGCGACTACGAGGCCCTCTTCGCCGCCGCCCCGCCCGGGCAGTTGCGCGGGGAGAGCACGCCCTTCTATCTGTGGAGCCCCGGCGCCCGGCGGCGGATCGCCGATCAGCTGCCCGACGTCAAGCTCATCGCCATCGTCCGCGACCCCGTCGACCGCGCCTACTCCAACTGGATGCACCTATGGGTCGACGGGCTGGAGCCGCTCGCCGACTTCCGCACCGCCTTCCACGCGCAGGCCCAGCGGATCGACGCCGGCTACGCGCCGTTCTGGCGGTACGGCGAGCTCGGCCTCTACGGGCAGCAGCTGGAGGACCTCTACCGCCTCGTGCCGCGGGAGCGGGTGCACGTGCTGCGGTTCGGCTCCCTCATCGAGGAGCCCGCCGCCGCGCTCGACGCGGTGACCGCCTTCCTCGGCGTCGAGACCGGACTGCTGAGCACCGTGCCCGCCAACAACACCCGGTCCTTCGCCGAGCCGGGGCTCGTGACCGACGCGGTGGGCCGGCTCATCCGCGGGGGCGCCACGGCCGGGGCCTACGCCCCGCCGCACATCTGGCGCCGCATCAGCAAGCCGCTCATCACCTACCGACAGCGGGGCGAGGTCGCGCGGCCCAAGCTCTCGGCGCAGACCCGCGCCGAGGTCCTGGAGTATTTCGACGCCGACATCACGCTGCTGGAGTCGCTGACCGGCATCGACGTCTCGCCGTGGCGCTCCACGCAGGACCGCGGCTCCTATCAGCAGCGGTCGCAGGGGCTGCAGGGCGCGCGCTGAGGGCGCAGGCCCCGGCCACCGGGTGAGCCGACGGCTCACCGACCGCACGCCGAGAGGGCCCCGTACCGCACACGGCAGTGTGCGATACGGGGCCCTCTCGGGTGTCGCGGGCCGCTCAGGCGGCCAGCACCACGAGGTCGTGGGCGCCGTCCGGGCGCGCCCGCTCGACATACAGCCGGGGCCGCCCGTCCGGTCCGACGACCGCGCTGGCATAGCGCAGCGCCCCGTCCGCGTGCGGCGAGCGCACGGGCGGCAGGTCGAGGGCCTCGAAGCGCCCGTCGCGCTGCCGCGCGATGCCCGTCGTCTCATACCAGTTGGACTCGGCGTCGGCGCGCCCGTCGTAGAGCACCTCGATCGGGGCCCCCGCCGGCGGTGTCGGCTCGGTCAGCAGCGTCGTCACGCGCGCCCCGCGCGCATCCCACTGCCCCGGGCGGCCGCGCAGCACCGGGCCGTGGTCGCTCCAGCGCAGGCCGTCGCTGCTCGTCGCGTAGGACGTCCACATCCGGTCCTCGGCGCCGGGGGTGTCCAGCGGGTGGCAGCACGCCCACATGTGCCAGTCACCGGAGCCCGTGCGCGCGATGACCGGGTCCTTGACCGCGACCCCGGGGATGTCGAGCTCGATCCGGCGGCGGGTGCCGGTCGGCAGCTCCTGGGGCGTCGCGGCGGTCAGCGAGTCGAGCCACCAGTCCTTCGACGCGGGCCGGGCGCACGACAGGTAGAGGCGCCAGCCGTCCGCGCCCAGCGGCACGAGCACCGGCTTCTCGAACGACTCGGCGCCGAAGTCGTCGCGATGCACCGCCGCGACCGTCTCGAACGTCGACCCGTCCTGCGAGCGGGCGACGACCGTCGCGACCCCGCGGCCCACCGACAGCGGCACCCGCGAGCGGTAGGTCAGCCAGATCGCCTCGTCGGCACCGACGACCGAGGCCGCCCCCGCCCAATAGCCGGGGCCGGCCCCGGGCGCGGGCACGACGACATCGCCCTCGCCGTCGCCGAGGCGTCGCAGCAGTTCGGACCAGATCGGGTCGGGCATCGAGGGACCTTTCGGGCGAATTCGCGGCGAACGCAGCGAGTCACGGACGATGTCGTCCACGCTACGGGACCGTCGACGTCGCGCCGCGAGTGACCTCGCTCCGCGGACGCTCGCCCCGCAGCTCTGCCTCGAGTCTCGTGCGACCCTTCCGCGGACCTCCCGCGGACCTCCCGCGGACCTCCCGCGGACCTCCCGCGGACCTCCCGCGGACCTCCCGCGACCGTCACTGAGCAGGCGCGGAGCGCCCGGCTCAGCCGCCGGACTTGCGGCGGAACATCTGCTGGCTGCCGCTGCCCTCCGGGCCGTGTGCGCTGTTGGCCTTCGCATGCCCCGAATGGTCCGAGACGTCCTTGCCGGCGTGCGCCTGCTTGCGGTCCAGCGCCTCGCGGAACTTGCGCTTGGTCTCCTCGTCCGGCCCGGCGCTGGGGGTGGACTTGCCCTTGCCTGCGGTCATCGTGTCCTCCTGTGTCCTGGGGGGATCCGGCCCGATCGCCACGACCGGCCACGACCGGTGCCGCGATCCGAATGCCCTAGCCTGACATGCCGCTGCCGCCCTGACGAGGCAATATCGGTGGCGCGTCCGGCTGCGCGGCAGGTCAGGTCCCTCCGAAGGCCCCGGTGTCGCCCCACCGGTGAGCCACCGGGGTCGCCCGCGCCCCGTCGTCGTCGCTGCGTGCGCCTGTCGCGGCCCGCGGTCGCCCGTCGCGACCCTCGTGCCGCTCGCATAGCGGTGCCCTCGCCCTCGCCGCTGCTGTGGGCGTGACCTGCGCCACTAGCCTGGGCTCCCGGAAGCGTGACCGACGACAGGATCGACGGGCTGCGCGACGCCTTCCTCGATCGGCGCCTGCCGCGGCGACCCGCCCGACCACGCGACCACGCGACCACGCGCGAGCACCCCACTCGACGAAGGACCGTGATGACCAAGCTGATCAGCCACAGCGGCGCACGTCCCCGACTCTCGGTCGGCGCGGCGCTCGGCGCGCTGACGCCCGAGCCGCTCGCGGTGCGGATCACCGCCTACGACGGCAGCGCCACCGGCCGCGAGGACACCGGGCTGGGGGCGCACATCGCCTCCCCGCGCGGGCTGCGCTACATCCTGTCGGCGCCCGGCGACCTCGGGCCCGCACGCGCCTACCTGGCCGGCGACCTCGACGTCAGCGGCGTGCACCCCGGCGACCCCTACGCGCTCTTCCGGGCCCTCAAGCTCGGCCCACAGCCCGTGCGGCCGGGCCTGCGGCAGGCCGCCGACCTCGTCCGCGGCCTCGGGCTGGGCTCCTTCACGCCGCCCGCACCGCCGCCCATCGAGTCCCTGCCGCGGTGGCGTCGCGCCCTGGAGAGCCTGCGGGAGCCGGCCGGCCGCCGCGCCGCGGCCGTGCGGGCCCACTACGACCTCGACAACGACTTCTTCGAGCGCGTCCTGGGCCCCTCGATGGCCTACACCTGCGCGGTCTACACCTCGCCGCAGGACTCGCTGGAGGAGGCGCAGGAGCGCAAGTTCGAGCTCGTGGCGCGCAAACTCGGGCTGCGGCCCGGCATGCGGCTGCTCGACGTCGGCTGCGGCTGGGGCGGCATGATGCGCCGCGCCGCGAAGCACCACGGCGTGCAGGTCGTCGGGGTCACCCTGTCCGGCTACCAGGCGCGGTGGATCGAGGCGATGATCGAGCGCGAGGGCATCGGCGACCTCGCGAGCGTGTGGCTCATGGACTACCGGGCGATGCCGCACGAGCAGTTCGACGCCATCAGCTCCATCGGGATGCTCGAGCACATCGGCGTCCGCAACTACCCGACGTATTTCCGCGAGCTGCGCGACCGGCTGCGCCCCGGCGGGCGGCTGCTGGCCCACTCGATCACCCGCGCCGACGGCACCGCGACGCACAAGCCCGAGCCCTTCACCGACCGCTACGTCTTTCCCGACGGCGAACTCGCCGCCCCCGGCACCGTCGTCGGCTGCGCCCACGACCAGGGCCTGGAGCTGCAGCACGAGGAGAGCCTGCGCCCTCACTACGCCCTGACCCTCGCGGCGTGGAACGCCAACCTCGTCCGCCACTGGGACGAATGCGTCGGCCTCGTCGGCGCACCCACCGCCAAGGTCTACGGCCTCTACATGGCCGGGTCGCGGCTGGCGTTCGAGCTGAACTGGCTGCAGGTGCACCAGTTCCTGTTCACCCGCCCCGGCCCCGACGGCGCCGGCCACTACCCGCTGCGCCCGGACTGGGCTCCCGTCTGAGCCGGCGCTCCTGCCCGGCTCCCGCCGCCGGTGTCCGGGGACATGCCGAACAGTCCGGGGCTCGGCTCACGCAGGCAATCCGCAGGCTGTGGATGGCGGCGGCCCGGTGGTGGCGACGATCCGGTCGGCCCTGGGGGGCGTCAGCCGCCGTCGCGAGCCAGCTGCTCGACGTGGGCGCGCAGGAGCGCGGGGGAGTCGGGCACGAAGGGGCGGTCCGGGTCGTCGAGCCAGGTCAGGACCTGCGCGGGCGTGAGCCACGCGCCCCAGTCGACCTCCTGCGGCTGCCACGTGATCGGGCCGTCGTAGACCACCTCGTAGACGAACGCGACATAGTCGGTGCGATCGTCGGCGTAGGCGCCGATCCCCAACGGCCGCAACGGCACCCCGTGCACGCCCAGCTCCTCGCGGGCCTCCCGCTCGGCGGCCGGCGCCGGGTCCTCGCCGGCGCTGATCACGCCGCCCGCCGCCAGGTCGTACAGGCCGGGGTAGACGTCCTTGGTGTCGGTGCGGCGGTGGACGTAGATCTCGCCGCGGGAGTTGCGCACGAGGATGCCCGTCGCGCCGTGCCGCAGGTTGCGGGCGCGGACCTCGTGCCGCGCAGCGCGCCCGACGACCTGCCCGTGCCCGTCGTAGAGGTCGACGACCTCGCTCGAGGGGTCGACCGGTGGCGGGTCGATCGGCTCAGGGGGTGTCGTGGTCACAGCCCCACGCTGGCATACGCCGCGCACCGGGAGCGGCGCGCCCGCCGCCGGTATCCGTGTGTCGGCGTGCTGGTCGGCGTGCGCACACGCTGGTGATCGCCGGCGTGTCGGTGCGGGCATGGGTTCGGCGAGCGGGGTCGGCGAGCGGGGTCGGCGAGCGGCGTGGCGGTGCGGCGTGGTGTGTGTCGGGCGGGGTCGGGGGCGGTTTGCGACGATGGCGCCATGGTTCACGGGGATGAGCGCTTCGGGCGCGTGCACGGCGGCGACGACGACTTCGGCCTGGTGGTCGGCGAGGGCGCCGCGATGCTCGACCCGGCGTCGGATCCGACGGTGCCGGGCGGGTCGGGCGCCTCGCCCCACGCGGGGTCGATGTCGGGGGCCCGCGCGCAGGCGTATGCGCGCGGGCTCGCCCCCATCTACGTCGGCACGATCGGGCTCGTGCTCGACACCGTCGCCCAGCGCGTGCCGCTGCCCGAGGCGACGCTGCTCGACGTGGGCTCGGGCGTCGGCAGCCTGACCGCCGGGGCGTGTGAGCGCGGCGCGCAGGTCGTCGCGGTCGACCCGGCCGTCGACATGCGGCGCGCGACCCACGACGCCGCCCCCGACGCGAAGGTCCTCGACGGCACCGCACCGACCCTGCCGCTGCCCGACGGCGAGGCCGACATCGTCGTCGCGAACTTCCTGCTCGAGCACGTGGAGGACCCGCGCGCCACCCTCGCCGACCTGGTGCGCGTCGCGCGCCCCGGCGGGGTCGTCGCGGTGACGATGTGGGCGCCGGACTCGGCGTTGCCGCGGCTGTGGGCGCAGGTCGCCATGGAGTCGGGCGCGGAGCCGGTCCGCGGCCGTCGCGTGGCCGATCACGCCGACTTCGCCCGCAGCGGCACCGGATTGGCGAGCCTGCTCGACGGCGCCGGGCTCGACGGGGTCGAGGTGCACACGATGGCGTGGCTCGCGACGATCGACGCCGACGACCTGTGGGCCGCACCGGCCGCGGGCATCGGGGACCTCGGCTACCTGCTGTCCGGCCAGGACGATCAGACCCTCGACCGGGCCCGCCGCGCCTTCGACCGGCTCACCGCCGACCACGGCGAGCTCGTGTGCGAGGCGATCCTCGGCGTCGGCATCAAGGCCTGACGCCCGACCGGTCAGCGCGTCGCGGCGACAGGCGCGGTCAGCGCGGCGCGGCGTCGAGGTGCAGGTGGCAGGACTCGCCGACGGGCTGATACCCCAACCGCCGGTAGACGGCGTTGCTCGCCGCGTTGCGGGCGTCGGCGAGCAGCAGGCAGTGCAGTCCGTCGGCCTGCGCGGCGGCGCTGACGGCGGCGGTCACCGCGCTGCCGAAGCCCTCGCCGCGCCGCGCGGGGTCGGTCCACACCCAGCCGAGCCGGACGTGCCCGTGGGCGGGGACGGTCGAATACGCCATCGCGACGGGCATGAGGTCCGGCGCGCCGTCGGCCGGGATCTCCCAGATGACGAGGCGGCCGTCGTCGACAGGACGCTCCATCGTCAGGGCCGGGTCCGGCGGGTCGCCGATGTCGCGGATGAACGACCGGCCCCAGTCGTCGAGCCACTCCCGGTCGGCGATGGTCGCCGGGCGCGCCCGACCGGGCACCGGCGCCGGGGTGCGCACCGGCCCGGGCAGGTCGTAGAGGATGTCCTGGCGCCCGAAGCGGACGGCGCCGCCGTGCCGGGCGACCCACTCCTGGGCGAAGCCTCGCGCCGCGGTCGGCGATCCGTTGACACCGCTGATCGACACCGCCGACGGGTGGGCGTGCAGGTCGGCCGCGACCGCGGCCCCGAAGTCGGCTTCCTGCGCGCCCTGCTGCGGGTCGAGCCAGGCGAGGTAGGGGCGTGTGGGCAGCGTCTGCATCCCCAGCCCGAGGATCGGGCCGCGCTCGTCGCCGGCCCCGGCCGCCCGCGCGATCCACCAGCGGGCGTCCGGCATGATCGTCCCGGCGCGGGCCCGGTCGATCGCCGTGGCGACGATGCTCGTGCGCACGGGCTCGGCGTGCAGCGCGTCCTGCGCCTGGGCGTCGAAGGCGTCGGGGTCGGTGAAGGCGCTCAACTGCAAGGTCACGCCCGCCACCTTGCCACGCCCGCCACCTTGCCACGGCGGCGCCGGCCGCAGCGGCGACGCGCGGCGGCCGCCGAGATGCCGCCACACCTGGCATCTGCGCAGGCGTCGGGCCTCGCGCCGCCCGCGCCGGCTGCTTCACTGGCGCCATGACGGTGCTGGAGAAGTTCGATCTCACGGGGCGCGTCGCGCTCGTCACGGGCGCGACCAAGGGGCTGGGGCAGGCGTTCGCGCATGCCCTCGCCGAGGCGGGCGCCGACCTGGTCATCGGGGGCCGCGACGAGGTCGGCGCGCAGCGCGTGCAGTCCGAGATCGAGGCGCGGGGTCGCCGGGCGGTCGTGCAGCTCGGCGACATCACGCAGCGCGAGGGCGCGCAGGCGCTCGCGCAGGCCGGCATCGACGCATTCGGCGGCATCGACATCCTCGTCAACAACGCCGGCACGTGCGTGCATCGCCCGTCGCTGGAGGTCACCGACGAGGAGTGGCGCCAGGTCATGTCGGTCAACGTCGACGCCGTGTGGCTCATGGCCCAGATCGTCGGCGGCCACATGGTCGAGCGCGGCCGCGGCAGCATCATCAACATCGGGTCGATGTCGGCGCAGATCGTCAACCGACCGCAGTGGCAGCCGGCCTACAACGCGAGCAAGGCCGCGGTGCATCACCTGACCCGCAGCCTCGCCGCCGAGTGGGGCCCGCACGGGGTGCGCGTCAACGCGCTCGCGCCCGGCTACATGAAGACCGCGATGGCGCCCGTCGACGACCCCGCGTACCGCCGTATGTGGATCGAGGACGCGCCGATGGAGCGCTACGGCATGCCCGAGGAGCTCGGCGGCGCGATCGTCTTCCTCGCCAGCGACGCCTCGACCTTCGTCACCGGCTCCGTGCTCGTCGTCGACGGCGGCTACACGGTGTTCTGAGCGACGGTGTGCTGAGCGACGGGCTTCTCAGGGTCGGCGGCGTCGACCTGCGGGTCGCCGGCGGCGCCCTGCCCCTCGAGCGCCGCGTAGCGCTCGTGCAGCCGGTCGCGGATCTCCTGCGGGCTGTAGGCGCGTTTGGCCCGCTCCTGCCGCGCGACGAGCACGCCCGTCGCGGCGACTCCGACGACGCCGGCCGCGCCGAGCACCTTCCACCATGAGACTCGCGCCATCGCAGCAGGCTACGCGCGCGTGGGTGCCGGGAGACTGGGGCGCATGCATGCGCTTCTGAGTCGGCTCCGGCCCCGCCGTCGCGGGCCTGTCGCCGGGCCCGGCGACGGCGACGCGTCGCGGAGCAACCCACCGGACGATCCGGGCTCGCGGCCGACCCGCCCGCACCTCCTGCCGGCGCATCTCGCGTCGCGGCACCTGACGCGGCCGGAGCATCCGGCGGGCGCGCCGGTGGATCTCGACGCCGCGATCGACGCGGCGCGCACGGGCGACGTGTGGATCTTCCGCGGCCATTCGCGGGCCGATCGGGCGATCCGCCTGGCGACGAACGCCCCCGTCAACCACGTCGGCATGGCCGTCGTGCTCGACGACCTGCCGCCGATGATGTGGCACGCGGAGCTGGGCCGCTCGCTGCCCGACCTGTGGACCGGCGATCATCACCGCGGCGTGCAGCTGCACGACCTGCGCGCCGCGGTGCAGCGGTGGACGGTCCGCTACGAGCAGGACGCGTGGCTGCGGCAGCTGTCGCCGGAGGTCGGCCGGGAGGCCGAGGACGCGGTGTTGCGCACGATCGCGCGCTGGGACGGGGTGTCGTTCCCGACGACGGCGGCCCTGGGGTGGCGGTGGCTGCGCGGCCGGCGCTGGTCGCTGCCGCAGGGCCCGCTCGCGCGCCGCGTGCTCGCCCGCGAGCGCTCCTTGTCACGCGACGATGAGACAAGACGCGGCGACGCCATGAGTCACGTCACTGAGACACGTGGCGCGGCGCAGGCGCCACCGGCCGCCGCGGCCGCCTACTGCGCGGAGGTCGTCGCGGTCACCTACGAGGCGATGGGGTTGCTCGATCCGCGTCGCCCAGCGCACTGGTACGACCCCGGGCGCTTCTGGAGCGGTGACCACCTCGACCTCACGCCCGGCTGGACGCTGGGCGCCGAGATCGCCGTCCGAGTCCCAGGTGCCCCAGGTGTCCCAGGTGTCCCAGGTGCCCCAGGTGCCCGCCCGGCTCGTCGCCCCCGTTGGCGCCTGCCGGACCGGCGGCACACGACCCGCCGCGGGGGCTGACGCCCGGCACGACGGATGCCCCGCCCGACGGGTCGGGCGGGGCATCCGTCGACGGACTGCGCGACGAGCTCCTACTCCACGCCTACTCCGCGCCTACTCCGCGCTTACTCGTTGTCCCCGCCGGTCGCGAGGGTGGCGTCGGCGAGCTGGGTGGCGTCGCCGCCGTCGCCCCAGACCCAGTCGTTGACGACGGGGATGTCCTCGCCGTGCTCGCGGGCGTACATCCGCGCCTCGAGCCGCGCGTCGGCCATCCGCTGCCGCAGCCCGGCGGCGCGTGACCCGAGCGAGGGGACGCGGTCGATGACGTCCATGACCAGGTGGTATCGGTCGAGGTCGTTGAGCATCACCATGTCGAAGGGCGTCGTCGTCGTGCCCTCCTCCTTGTAGCCGCGCACGTGGATGTTCGCGTGCCCGTGGCGGCGGTAGGTGAGGCGGTGGATGAGCCACGGGTAGCCGTGGTAGGCGAAGATCACCGGCCGGTCGTCGGTGAAGATCGTGTCGAAGTCGCGATTGCTCAGGCCGTGCGGGTGCTCCTTCTCGTCCTGCAGCCGCATGAGGTCGACGACGTTGACGACGCGCACGGTCAGGTCGGGCAGCTCGTCGCGCAGGATCTTCGCGGCGGCGAGCACCTCGATCGTCGGGATGTCACCGGCGCAGCCGAGGACGACGTCGGGGTCCTGCCCGTCGACCTCGGTGCCGGCCCACTCCCAGATGCCCAGGCCGCGCGCGCAGTGCTTCGTGGCCTCGTCGACGGAGAGCCACGACGGCCCGGGCTGCTTGCCGGCGACGACGACGTTGACGTACTGCTCGGTGCGCAGCACGTGGTCCCACGTCGCGAGCAGGCTGTTGGTGTCCGGCGGCAGGTAGACCCGGATGATGTCGGCCTTCTTGTTGACGACGTGGTCGATGAAGCCGGGGTCCTGGTGGCTGAAGCCGTTGTGGTCCTGACGCCACACGTGCGAGCTGAGCAGGTAGTTCAGCGACGAGATGGGGCGGCGCCACTCGATGTGGTCGGTCACCTTGAGCCACTTGGCGTGCTGGTTGAACATCGAGTCGATGATGTGGATGAACGCCTCGTAGCTGCTCATCATCCCGTGCCGCCCGGTGAGCAGGTAGCCCTCGAGCCATCCTTGGCACTGGTGCTCGGAGAGCATCTCCATGACCTTGCCGACGCGGCTCATCGGGTCGGCGGCGTCGAACGCCTCGTAGTCGGCGACCCACTGCTTGTCGGTGACCTCGTAGACGGCCTGGAGCCTGTTCGAGGCGGTCTCGTCGGGCCCGAAGATGCGGAAGTTGTCCGGGTTGAGGCGCATGACGTCGGCGAGGAACTCGCCGAGGACCTTCGTCGCCTCCTTGATCGGCGCGCCGGGCTCGGTGACCTCGACGGCGTGGTCGCGCCAGTCCGGCATCCGCAGCGACTCGCGCACGAGACCGCCGTTGGCGACGGGGTTGGCGCCCATCCGCAGCTCCCCGGCGGGGGCCAGGCTCGCGATGTCCTCGCGCAGCCGGCCGTCGGCGTCGAAGAGCTCGTCCGCCCGATACGACTCGAGCCACGTGATGAGGTCACGCAGGTGCTCCTGCGTGTCGCGGGCGTTGGCCAGCGGCACCTGGTGGCTGCGCCAGTGGCCCTCGGTGGGCTTGCCGTCGATCTCCTTGGGGCCGGTCCAGCCCTTGGGGGTGCGGAAGACGATCATCGGCCACAGCGGGCGCTCGGCCTCGGCGGCACCCTGCGCCGCGGCGGTCGCCTTGAGCGTGGCGATCTCGTCGAGGACCTCGTCGAGCAGCGCGGCGAAGCGGCCGTGGATCGAGGCGTGCGACTCCTCGTCGAAGCCGGCGGTGAAGAGATACGGCCGATGCCCGTAGCCGTGCATGAGGGCGGTCAGCTCGTCCTCACCGATGCGGGCCAGGACCGTCGGGTTGGCGATCTTGTAGCCGTTGAGGTGCAGCACCGGCAGCACGACGCCGTCGGTGACGGGGTTGACGAACTTGTTGGAGTGCCAGCTCGTGGCCAGGGGCCCGGTCTCGGCCTCGCCGTCGCCGACGACGGCGAAGACGAGCAGGTCGGGGTTGTCGAACGCGGCGCCGTAGGCGTGGCTCAGCGCGTAGCCGAGCTCGCCGCCCTCGTGGATCGAGCCGGGCGTCTCGGGCGCGACGTGGCTGGGGATGCCGCCGGGGAAGCTGAACTGCTTGAAGAGCTTCTGCAGGCCCGGCTCGTCCTGCGTGATGTCGTGATAGAGCTCGGTGTAGCTGCCCTCGAGGTAGGTGTTCGCCACGAGCCCAGGGCCGCCGTGCCCGGGCCCGGTGATGTAGAGCGTCGACTGGGCGCGCTCGGCGATCGCCCGGTTCAGGTGGGCGTAGAGGAAGTTGAGCCCGGGGGTCGTGCCCCAGTGCCCCAACAGGCGCGGCTTGACGTGGTCACGGGTCAGCGGGCGGCGCAGCAGCGGGTTGTCCAGCAGGTAGATCTGCCCGACGGACAGGTAGTTCGCCGCGCGCCACCACGCGTCGATACGGTCCAGATCCGCGCTGCTCAGCGCCTGCGCGCCCGCGTCGGCGCGGGACTGCCAGCGGGTCTTGGGGTGGGATGCGGCCATGGGTGTGCCCCCTTCGCTCGGTCACCTGACGGGGCAAGTCTGGTCCAGGGGCCGACGCTGCGGGCGCTCGGGGGTGAGCCGGATCACGCGCCGTGCGCACGCCGGGGCGGCGGTCGGGTCACCGGCGGTGCGCCCGGCGGGGCTCAGATCTGCACCCAGTCCCCGTCGCCGGCGAGTGTCGTCGAGTCGAGGTCGAAGGGGGTGCCCTGATACACGCAGTAGTTGAGCCAGTTGGCATAGAGCAGGAAGGCGTGGGAGCGCCACGTCACCCGGGGCCGGGCGGTGGGGTCGTCCCCGGGGAAGTAGTTGCGCGGCACCTCGATCGGGCGGCCGCGCGCGATGTCCCGGTCGTATTCGAGTTTGAGCGTGTCCCACTCGTATTCGGGGTGGCCGGTGACGAAGAACTGTCGGCCGTCGGCGCTGCCGGCCAGGTAGACCCCGGCCTCCGGTGACGTCGCGAGCAGCCGCAGCTCCGGCACGGCCTCGATGTCCGGCGCGAGGACGGTCGTGTGGCGACTGTGCGGCGCGGGGAAGATCTCGTCGAAGCCCGACAGGATCGGGGTGCGCGGGTCGAGCACGTCGTGGTCGAAGACGCCGAACATCTTGTGCTCCAGCGCGTGCTTGCGCACCCCGTAATGCCGGTAGAGCGCGGCCTGGGCCCCCCAACAGACGTGCATCGTCGAGTAGACGTGCTCCCGGCTCCAGTCGAGCAGGTCGACGAGCTCAGGCCAGTAGTCGACCGCCTCGAAGTCGAGGGTCTCCACCGGCGCGCCCGTGATGACGAGCCCGTCGAAGCGCTGGTGCCGGATCCGCTCGAACGTCGTATAGAACGACTCGAGGTGCTCCGGCGGGGTGTTGCGCGAGGAGTGGCTGCCCATGTGCAGCAGCGTCACCTCGACCTGGATCGGGGAGTTGCCGAGCAGCCGCAGCAGGTGGGTCTCGGTCGCGATCTTCGTCGGCATGAGGTTGAGGATCGCGATGCGCAGGGGCCGGATGTCCTGGTGCAACGCGCGGTCGGTGGACATGACGAAGACGTTCTCGTCTTCCAGGACGCCGCGAGCGGGAAGCTCCCGTGGGATGTTGACCGGCACCTGCCACCTCCTCGTCGATCGGTCGGCGCGGGGGTCGAGGCGACCCGCGCCTGGTGAGCCGGCCTGTCGGCGGGCATCGGCCCATTGTGGCCTCGCTCCGGCGAATGCTCGTCGTCGGGTCGTACGCCGGACAGCGCCGGCATCGGCCGTCGGGCCAGCCGGGCAGCGTCGGGCGATGTCGGGCGACGTCGGGCAGCGTCGGCGACGTCGGGCACCGGCGGCATCGCCTCCTAGCCTTGAGGTCATGAGCATGGAGGTCACGGCCTGGCACGCGATGTACAACGCGATGCACGCCGAATCGGACAAGCGGCCGTTCACGCGGGCGACGATGCGACGGATCTGGGCGTTCGCGCGGCCGCACCGCCGGCAGCTGGGGCTCTTCCTCCTCGGGAGTATCGCGGTGGCGGTGCTCGGGGTGATCACGCCGCTGCTCGCGGGGCGGGTCATCGACGCGATCACCCGCAGCGAGCCGTTCTCGGTCGTGCTGTGGCTCGCGGTGGCGATCGCGGTCATCGCCGTCGCCGTGGCCGGGCTGGGGCTGTGGACCCGTCAGTTGTCCGCGCAGATCGGCGAGGGGCTCATCTACGACCTGCGGCGGGAGGTCTTCGACCACGTGCAGCGGATGCCGGTCGCGTTCTTCGCCCGGACCCGCACCGGGGCGCTGGTCAGTCGGCTCAACAACGACGTCATCGGCGCGCAGCGGGCCTTCAGCCAGACCCTGTCGGGGGTCGTGACGAATCTGGTGTCGGTGACCCTGACGCTCGTGGTGATGCTCAGCCTGTCGTGGCAGATCACGCTGCTCGCGCTCGTGCTGCTGCCGGCGTTCGTGCTGCCGGCGCGGCGCATGGGCAGTCGGCTCGCGGCGCTGCAGCGCGAGGCCGCCAACCACAACGCGGTGATGACGACGCAGATGACCGAGCGCTTCAGCGCCCCCGGCGCGACGCTGGTCAAGCTGTTCGCCGAGCCCGCTACGGAGTCCGGCGAGTTCGCCGCGCGGGCCGCGCGCGTGCGCGACATCGGGGTGCGGACCGCGATGCTGCAGATGGTCTTCGTCACCGCGTTGACGCTCGTGTCGGCGCTCGCGCTGGCCCTCGTCTACGGGCTCGGTGGGTGGTTCGCGCTGGGCGGGAGCCTGCAGGCCGGCACGGTCGTCGCGCTCGCGCTGCTGCTGACCCAGCTGTATTCGCCGCTGACCGCCCTGGCCAGCGCCCGGGTCGACGTGATGAGCGCCTTCGTCAGCTTCGAGCGGGTCTTCGAGGTGCTCGACCTGGAGCCGCTCATCCGCGAGCCCGACGCGCCGGTCGCGCTGCCGCAGGGGCCGCTGAGCGTCGAATTCGACGGCGTGGACTTCGGATATCCCGCCGCGGACAAGGTGAGCCTGGCGTCGCTGGAGGAGGTCGCGACCCTCGATCCGCGGGCCGGGCAGCAGGTGTTGCACGACGTGAGCTTCACGATCCGCCCCGGGTCGCTCGTCGCGCTCGTCGGCTCCTCGGGGGCGGGCAAGTCGACGACGGCGCAGCTCGTGTCGCGCCTGTACGACGTCGACTCCGGGACCGTGCGGCTCGGCGGCGTCGACGTGCGGGACCTCGCGGCCCGCTCGATCCGCACCGGCGTCGGCGTCGTCACCCAGGACGGGCACCTCTTCCACGACACGCTCGGCGCGAACCTGCGCCTGGCCGCCCCGGCCGCCACCGACGGCCAGCTGTGGGAGGCGCTGCGTCAGGCGCGCCTGGAGCAGGTCGTCGCCGCGATGCCCGACGGGCTCGACACGGTCGTCGGGGAGCGCGGCTACCGGCTCTCCGGTGGGGAGCGCCAGCGCGTGACGATCGCGCGGCTGCTGCTGGCCCGGCCCCGGGTCGTCATCCTCGACGAAGCCACCGCGCACCTGGATTCGCGCTCCGAGGCCGCCGTGCAGGAGGCCCTCGCCGGTGCCCTCGCGGGCCGGACCGCGCTCGTCATCGCGCACCGCCTCTCCACCGTGCGTGCCGCCGACGAGATCCTCGTCATGGAGGCGGGGCGCGTTATCGAGCGCGGCACCCACGCCGAGCTGCTCGCCGCCGACGGCCGCTACGCCGAGCTCTACCGCACCCAGTTCGCGGACGCCGCGGGATGAGCCGCGCCGGGAGCGTCTCGATCCGGCTGATCGAGCGGCGCGACGCCGCAGAGCTCGCCGCTCTCCTGGCGCAGGATCGGGAGGTCTACGCGCGTTCGATGCCGGCCCGACCGGACGAGTTCTACACCGCTGTAGGGCAGGACGCGGCGATCACCGCGCGGCGTCGAGCCGCCGAGGACGGCACCCAATGGCCGGGCGTCATCCTCCTCGAGGGCGACGTCATCGGGCAGATCACGGTGAGCGGGATCCTGCGCGGGCCGTTCGAGAAGGGCTTCCTCGGCTACTGGCTCTCCTCGGCGGCGTCAGGCCGCGGGTATGCGACGCGCGCCGTGGAGCTCGCCGTCACATGGGCCGGCGGCGGCCTGGGTCTGCACCGACTGGAGGCCAACACCCTCGTCGACAACGCGGCCTCCCAGGCGGTGCTCCGCGCGAACGGCTTCCGCTCCTGGGGCATCGCGCACGAGCACTTCTATGTCGCCGGGGCCTGGCGGGACGAGATCTTCTGGGAGCGACTCCTCGCCGACACGAGACCGAGGTAGGTCGACGCCGCCGCGAGTCCTGCGCGGTCGGTGAGCCGACGTGGGGGCAGTTGCTGACAGGTGGGGGCGCGCGTGGTCACCTGGGGTCGCTCCGGAGCGACACCACGTGCCCGTCAGCGCCTCCAGGTGTCCGAAAGCGCCCCCATGTGTCCGTGAGCGCCGCCCGTGACAGGTCGCGTCCGAGCGGCCGGGTCGCCCTGGAGCCGGCGGTCGACGGGACGCCAGGACATCGCCGCAGGTCAGCGTGTGGGGCGCGGTGCTCGCCGGGCTGTGTGGGAGTCCGCCCCGACAGCCCCGGACACGTGGGTGCCGTGGCCGGGCCAGGCCGGCCGGGCGATCCCGGGAGAAGGCCACCACGCATAAGTGCACGCATAAGTGGTGGTTTGACTGGTCATAACGTGCAGCACTACCGTGGGGGTCGGTCACGAGACCCAGCGACAAGCCCTGGCTTGCTGGGCGGCAACCCTCACGATGTGGCGGGGTGCTCCAGGTGAACGACCCGGCCCGGCATCCGCCGGGCAAGCACATGAGCGCCGTCGCCCATCTCGGGTGGCGGCTTTCGTCACGAAAGGACCATGTTGTGGGCGACTCCACCCTGCCCGAGGACGGCCAGAACCCCACCGGGGAGCCGAGCCGGGCGACCGACACCAGCACCGACACGACCGCCGACACGACCGGGCAGGGCGCGGGGATGGCCGCGCTGCCCGAGCGGCCCGGCGGGGGACGCTCGCGAGGCGTCGTCATCGGTGTGGCCGCCGCGCTGGTCGTGGCTCTCGGTGTCGGCGGGTGGGCGCTGGCCCGCGGCGGCGACGACAACGGTGGCGCCGCAGCGCTGACCACCGTCAAGATCGGCACGACCGAGGGCGCCGCCGACTACTGGCCGCCGCTGCAGGCCCTGGCGCAGAAGAACGGCATCGACCTGCAGGTCGTCAACTTCTCCGACTACACCCAGGCCAACCCGGCGCTGGACCAGCAGCAGATCGACCTCAACCTCTTCCAGCACCTGCAGTTCCTCGCCGGCTACAACGTCAGCGACTCCAAGACGCTCACGCCGATCGGGTCGAGCGTCGTCGTGCCGCTCAGCCTCTACTCGAAGAAGCACACGGCCCTCAGCCAGATCCCGCAGGGCGGCACCGTCGCGATCCCCAACGACGCGACGAACCAGGCCCGCGCTTTGCTCGTGCTCCAGCAGGCCAAGCTGCTCACGCTCAAGGGCGGCGGCAACAGCCTGTCCACCCCCGCCGACATCGACGCGGCCGCCTCCAAGGTCAAGGTGACCCCGGTCGACGCCGCGCAGACGGTGGCGGCACTGCCCTCGGTCGACGGCTCGATCGTCAACAACAACTTCGCGCTCGACGCCAAGCTCGACCCGAAGTCGGCGCTCTTCTCCGACGACCCGAACAAGCCCGAGGCGGAGCCCTACATCAACGTCTTCGTCGCGCGCGCCCAGGACAAGGACAACCCGACGTACGCGAAGATCGTGCAGCTCTACCACGACCCGAGCGTCGAGTCCGCGGTGAAGGCGCAGTCGAAGAACACCGCCGTCATCGTCGAGCGGCCCGCCGCCGACCTCCAGCGCATCCTCGCCGGCCTCGAAAAGGCGCAGGCCCAGTGAGCGGTGACCCGATCGTCGCGTTCGAAGGCGTGGGCAAGGTCTTCCGCCGCGGCGGGAGCACGGTCACGGCCCTGGACGACGTGAGCCTGCAGGTGGCGCGCGGGGAGGTCTTCGCCGTCATCGGCTTCTCCGGGGCCGGCAAGAGCACGCTCGTGCGGCTCATCAACGCCCTGGAGACCCCGACCTCCGGCTCGGTCACCGTCGACGGGCACGACCTCGGCGGGCTGGGTGCCGCGCAGGTCAGGGCCCTGCGCGCGCGGATCGGCATGGTCTTCCAGCAGTTCAACCTGCTGCGCTCGCGCACCGTCTACGGCAACATCGCCTACCCCCTGGAGGTCGCGGGCTGGAGCAAGGAGCAGATCACGGCGCGCGTCACCGAGCTGCTCAACTTCGTCGGGCTCGTCGACAAGGCGTGGGCCTACCCCGACGAGCTCTCCGGCGGCCAGAAGCAGCGCATCGGCATCGCCCGGGCGCTCGCGGCGCGGCCGACGATCCTCCTCGCGGACGAGTCGACGAGCGCGCTCGACCCCGACACGACCCGCGAGGTGCTCGCGCTCCTGCGCCGGGCCAACGAGGAGTTCGGCGTGACGATCGTCGTCATCACCCACGAGATGGACGTCGTGCGCACCATCGCCGACCGGGTCGCCGTGCTCGAGGGCGGCCGGCTGCTCGAGACCGGCACCGTGCACCAGATCTTCGCCGACCCCCAGCATCCGGGCACGCGGCGCCTCATCGGCGCGACGCTGACGAACATCCCTCAGCCCGAGGACATCCGGCGGCTGAGGGGCAGTCACCAGGGGCGGCTGGCGACGGTCACCCTCAGCGACGAGCGCGGATTGGGCGCCGTGCTCGGCGGCGCCCACGAGCGCGGTGTGCGGTTCGAGATCGTGCACGGCGGCATCACCGTCACCAAGGGCGAGTCGCTCTCGACCTTCACCCTCGCCCTCGACGGCGCGCCGGAGGCGGTCGACGCCTTCCTCGCCGACCTGGGCGCCATCGCCGCCGTGGAGGAAGCCGCATGAGCGACTGGTCGACTCTTCAGCCCGTCTACCTCGACGCCATCTGGCAGACCCTGCTCATGGTGGCGATCACGATGCTCGTCGGCGGGCTGCTCGGACTCGTGCTCGGCGTCGCGCTCTTCGTGACGCGGCACGGCGGCATCCTCGCGCAGGGCCCGCTGCACACCCTGCTCAACATCGCGGTCAACATCGTGCGGCCCATCCCGTTCATCATCTTCATGACGGCCGTCGGGCCGCTGACGTTGCTGGTCATGGGCACCACGGTGGGCACGACGGCCGCGCTCTTCCCCTTGTGTCTCGCCGCGACCTTCGGCATCTCCCGGCTCGTCGAGCAGA
This sequence comes from Dermatophilaceae bacterium, assembly GCA_032229625.1. GTDB lineage: Bacteria > Actinomycetota > Actinomycetes > Actinomycetales > Dermatophilaceae > Kineosphaera. The sequence continues at coordinate 25,950 of JAVTVZ010000148.1, forward strand.
ACCTCGTGACGATCGACCCCGGCGTCATCGAGGCCGCGGTCGCGATGGGCGCGAGCCCCTGGCGCATCGTGCGCACCGTCCTCATCCCCGAGACCCTCGGCCCGCTCATCCTCGGCTACACCTTCGCGCTCGTCGCGGTCGTCGACATGACGGCCGTCGCCGGCGCCGTCGGCGGCGGTGGCCTCGGGCAGTTCGCGATCACCTACGGCTATCAGCGCTTCAACTGGACCGTCACCGGCATCGCCGTCGTGACGATCATCGTGCTCGTGCAGATCGCGCAGTTCAGCGGCAACGCCTTGGCCCGCAAGGTGATGCGCCGCTGACGCGTACACCGGGCAGGCAGGCGGGATCGGGCCCGGCCCGGGGGCCGGTGGGTGCTCACGGCGCCGGGCAGCGCAGGTGGGTCGCGACGGACGGCGTCGGGGCCAGGAGCGTCACCTCTTAGCCGAGCTGGTGGCGGACGCGCAGGACGGGTCGGTAGTCGCGGGCCGGGTCGACGCCGAGGGTGGTCCAGAGCCCGTCGATGCGGCGGGGGGAGTCCGGTGCCGCCAGGACGAGGGCGTCGACGAGGCGCTCGCACGGCACGAGGCTCAGGGCGTGCCGGGCGGCGGCCTCGCTGCCGGGATACCCGCCGAGCAGCCAGTCGCTGCCCACCGCCCGGCCGCCGAGCTGCCAGATGTAGCCCGGGGACGCGCCCGTCGTGTCGAGGATGTCGCGGCCCGCGCCCGGTGCTCCCGGCGCGCCCGAGCGCGCGGCGGCCGCGAGGACGCTGCTGTCGCGCGCGTCCTGCGGCGTGAGCCGGAGCCGGTGGCCGGCGGCGTCGATCTCGCCGCTGACCATGTCGGGGCCGGGTGTGGGATAGCGGTAGTAGGAGTCCGCGGCGGCGATCACGACGCCCGCGACGAGCGCGCTCGCCGCGGCCGGCCACACCGCCGGCAGCCACCCCGCAGGCAGCCACCCCGCAGGCAGTCGCGACGCAGGTGGCCACGCTCGCGCGCGGGCGGTGCGGCCCGGGGCCGCGGCGGCCAGAGCCAGCGCGGCGACCCACAGGGTGGTGGCGCGGGCGGCGCCGGACCACAGGTTGGTGTTGGTGCCGAACGTGTAGGCGGCCGGCAGCGCGACGAGCGCCAGGCACACCCCGACCACCCGGCGGTCGGGTCGGCGCACCGCGAGCGTCACGAGCGCCGCGACCGGCACGACCAGCAGCACCTGGAGCGTCGCGGGGGTCCACGCCGACCTCGCACCCGGCCCGAACGCTGCCGCCCACGCCGACGGCACAACGGATCGAGCCGCACCAGCCGCTCGTGGCCGCCGAGCAGCCGCACCCCGCGCGCCCCCGCGAGCATCGTCTCGACCAGGCGCGTCGGGCTCGCCCCCGCGACGGCGCCCGCCAGCGCGGCGATCGCGACGGCCCCGGCGCCGGCGCCTGCCGCGACCGCCGCCAGAGCGCGCGAGACCCGCGCCGCGGGCAGCGCGACCAGCGACGCCACGAGCACCACGACCAGCGCCGCCAGGCCCGACGTCGGCTTCCCCGCCCCCGCGAGCGCCGCCCCCGCCCCCGCGAGCAGCCACGGCCCCAGCCCCGCCGGGATCCGCAGCCCCGGCGGGATCCGCAGCCCCGGCAGACCACCGACGCTCGGCCTTGCGGCCTGGCTCGGCCCTGCCGCCAGGCCCGGCCGCCCGCCGAGCTCGGCGCTCACCTCGCGACCGGGCCGGCCGTCGTGACCGAGCCGGCCGTCCGAGCTGTCGTGCCGCAGCGCCAGGACGAGCGCGACGCCGACGAGCAGACATCCGGCCAGCGCGACGGTGTTGTAGCTCGGCGTCATCGGGAACCACGCGAACGCCACCGCCGCCGCACTCCCGGCCGCGACCACCTCCGCCCACGCCTGCCATCCCCGCGCACCGACCGCCCGCGCCGCCGCGTGCAGCAGCCACCCCGACAGCGCCCACACCAGCGCGAACCCCGCCCGTCGCAGCCCCGCGACGTCGCCGCCGAGCGCCGCATACAGCGGGGCCAGCACGTGCCCCGCGAGCGACACCGTCGCCGGATCGTGCCCGGGGTGGGCCATCGCCAGCAGGTAGAGCCCCTCGTCGGTGCGATCCAACCCGTAGCCGGCGCGCCACCACTGCCACACGCCCAGCCCCAGCCCGAGCAGCGCCGCCGCCACGAGCGTGACCGAGGCGGCGTCCGCCATACCGGACCTACCGCTGCGACCGGAGGCCCCGGCGCCGCGACCCGATGCCGCCGCCGTCATGTCGTCGCCGTCATGTCGTCGCTGTCATGCCGTCACCGTCATGCCGTCACCGTCGTGTCGCTCGCTGGGCCGGCCACCGGCTCAGGCCTCGTCGCCGGCCGGCCACTCCTGCGGGATCGTCTCCCAGTCGGCCAGCCACACCGCGGCGTTGCCGTCGGAGGGGGCGCGCCAGTCGCCGCGCGGCGACAGCGACCCCCCGGCGAGCACCTTCGGCCCGTTCGGCAGCGCCGACCGCTTGAACTGGCTGAACGCGAAATACCGCCGGAGGAAGACCTCCATCCACCGCCGGATCTGCGGCAGGTCGTAGGCGACCCGCTCGTCCTCCTCGATCCCCGCCGGCCACTGCCCGAGCCCCGCGTCGTGCCACGCGTGCCACGCGAGGAACGCGATCTTGCTCGGGCGCATCCCGTAGCGCAGCGCGTGGAAGAGCGTGAAGTCCTGCAGGTTGTACGGGCCGATCGTCGCCTGCGTGCTTTGCGGGGTCTCGCCGGCGCGCGTCGGCACGAGCTCGGGGGTGATCTCGGTGTCGAGGATCGAGTCGAGCACCTCCCCGACGCCGGGCGCGAACTGCTCGGAGCTGATGACCCACCGGATGAGGTGCTGGATGAGCGTCTTGGGCACGCCGGTGTTCACCGCGTAGTGGCTCATCTGGTCGCCGACGCCGTAGGTGCACCAGCCGAGCGCCAGCTCGGACAGGTCGCCGGTGCCCAGCACGATGCCGCCGTGGTGGTTGGCCAGCCGGAACAGGTAGTCGGTCCGCAGCCCCGCCTGCACGTTCTCGAAGGTCACGTCATAGACCTCCTGCCCGTCGGAGTACGGGTGGTCCATGTCGTCGAGCATCTGGCGCGCCGCGGGCCGGATGTCGAGCACCTCGCACGGCACGTCGAGCGCCGCGCACAGCGCGAGCGCGTTGTTCTTCGTGTGGTCGCCGGTGGCGAAGCCCGGCATCGTGTAGGCGAGGATGTCGCTGCGCGGTCGCCCGAGCCGGTCCATGGCCTTGGCCGCGACGATGAGCGCGTGGGTCGAATCCAGGCCGCCGCTGACGCCGATGACGACCTTGGGGTTGCCGATCGCGCGCAGCCGCTGCTCCAGGCCGCTGACCTGGATCGCGTACGCCTCGTAGCAGTCCTGCGCCAGGCGCGACGGATCGTTGGGCACGAAGGGGTAGCGGTCGACCGCCCGCCGCAGCCCGAGGTCGCCCGACGGCACGCCGAGCTCGACGTCGACCGTGCGCCACGGGGGCTCGCCGAGGTCCGCCAGGGTCCGGCGGTTGTCGTCGAACGTGCCCTGGCGCATCCGCTCCTGGCGCAGCAGGTCGAGGTCGACGTCGGCGACGCTGCGCCGCGGCCCGGCCGGGAATCGCTCCGTCTGCGCGAGCAGCACCCCGCCCTCATAGATCATCGTCTGCCCGTCCCACGACAGGTCGGTGGTCGACTCGCCCTCGCCCGCGGCCGCGAAGACGTAGGCCGCCGCGCACCGCAGCGACGTCGCCCGGCACAGCAGGTGCCGCTTGTCCGACTTCGTCACCGTGATCGGGCTGCCCGACAGGTTCGTCAGCACCGTCGCGCCCGCGAGCGCCGCGCGCGCCGCCGGTGGCACCGGCACCCACATGTCCTCGCACACCTCGACATGCACGACCAGCCCCGGCACGTCGACGGCCCGGAAGAGCAGGTCGGGCCCGAAGGGCACGCTCGTGCCGGCCAGCGGCGCTGCGAAATACCCCTCGAGCGCGAGCATCGCCCCGGCCTGATCGTCGCCGGGCGCGAAGTGCCGCCGCTCGTAGAACTCCCGGTAGGTCGGCAGGTACGACTTCGGCGCGACCCCCAGGATCCGGCCGCCGTGCAGCACGACCGCGCAGTTGTACAGCCGCGTGCCGTGCCGCAGGGGTGCCCCGACGACGAGCATCGGCCGCAGGTCCGCGGTCGCCGCCGCGAGCCGCGACAGGCCCGCCTCGACGGCGTCCAGCAGCGGATCCTGCAGCAGCAGATCCTCCAACGCGTAGCCGGACACGCTCAGCTCGGGGAAGACCGCGACCGCGACGCCCTCGTCGTGCACCTCCCGCGCGATCGTCGTGATCGTCTCGACGTTGCGCACGGGGTCGGCGATGGCGATCGGCATCGTGCAGGCCGCGACCCGCGCGAACCCGTGCCCGTAGGCGGAAGCGAAGTCCATAACCGGCAAGCGTAGGGGCCGCCACCGACAAGCTTCGGATCCGCCTGCCACGCATCAGAACTGGGCAGATGCCACCCGGCCGGCGCCGACCGGGCGCCCGCCGCGCCGCCGGCGGCCCCGCCCGACCCGCTCGACATGAGAACCCCCGGGCCGCAGACCGACTGGGCGGGCACGCCGTTGCCAACGATTGCGTCTCGAACGATGTGGGTCAGGCCCGGACGACCGATAGTGGGCACATGGGTGGGGCACAGGGGGTGGACCACGTGACGAGCGCCGACGCGCCGACGCTCGCGCGCGCTCTGCTGCGCCTGCCCGCCACCGGCGGCGCAGCCTCCCGCACGGCCGCCGACACCGCCTCCGACACCGCCTCCGGCAGGATCTGCGACGCGCCGCTCGCGCGGCTCCTGGCCGCCCGCGTCGATCGCCGCACGGTGCTGCGCTCGGCAGCCTTCCTCGGCGGCCTCAGCGCCGTCGGATCACCCGCCGAGAGCGTGCTGCTCGCCGCCGGGGTGAAGCTGACCCGCGGCCGCCTGGACTCCCGCCACGTGCCCGGGCCGGGGCTCCTGTGGCGGGTCGCCGTGCCGCAGGACGCCCGCGGCCTCGTGCTCGCCCTGCACGGCAAGGGCGCCGGCGCCGGCTACTGGTTCAGCGCCCTGGACGCCGCCCGCATCGCCCGCGAGACGGGCCTGGCGGTCGCGGCCATCGACGGCCGAGCGACCTACTGGCACAAGCGCGCCGGCTCGGACGCGACGGCGATGCTCACGCAGGAGTTCCTGCCGCTGCTGGCCCGCCAGGGGCTGCCGACCGCGCGGATCGGGCTGACCGGCGTCTCGATGGGCGGCTTCGGCGCGCTGCACCTGGCCTCCGAGCTCGGCGCCCCGCGGGTCTTCGGTGTCTTCACGATGAGCGCGGCGCTGCGGCGCACGTTCGCCGGCACCTCGGCCGGCGCCTTCGACGACGCCGACGACTTCATGCGGGCCTCGATCTTCGCCCGGGTCCGCGCGCTGCGTGACATCCCGCTGTGGCTGGCCTGCGGCACCTCCGACCGCTTCTACGCCGGCAACGCCACCCTGGCCCGGCGGCTGCCCCACGCGATCACGACGTTCGACTCCGGCGGTCACACCACCGCCTACTCCCGCGGTCACTGGGGCGCCGGCATGCGCTGGCTCGCCGCGCAGGCCTGACCCCCGACCCCGCCGGGATCAGCGCCGGAGCGCGCGTCAGCCGCCGACCTTGCGCAGCGTGCGCTGCGACCCCGACTGGGTCAGGTGGCTGCCGGTCTCGGGGTGGCTGGAGACGAAGGCGTCGAGCCAGCGCATCCGCGGGTCCAGGTCGATGAGCAGCGCCTTGCACAGCAGCGTCGCGGGCAGCGCGAGCAGCGCCCCCATCGGGCCGAGCACCCACGCCCAGAAGAGCAGCGAGAGCAGCGAGACCGTCGCCGTCACCCCGACCGCGTCACCGAGGTATTTGGGCATGATGATCGACTGGATGACGAAGTTGATGACGCAATAGGCGATGATCACCAAGAGCGCCGTCTGCGGCCCGTTGGCCAGCAACGCCATGAGGGCCGGCGGGACGATGCCGAGCACGAAGCCGATGTTGGGGATGTAGTTCGTCAAGAAGGACAGCAGCCCCCAGACCAGCGCGAGCGGCACGCCCAGCTGCATGAGCGCGACCACGTCGAGGGCCGCGACGATCGCGCCGAAGATGCTCGAGACGATCCAGTAGCGCCGCACCCCGCGAGCGAATCCCATGAGCGCCGCCACGATGTCGTCGTGGGTGCGGTTGGCGATCTCGAGCCGGCGCCCGAAGTCCATCGAGTCGATGAGCACCACGAAGATGATCGTCACCGTGACCAGCATCATCGTCATGGCGCCGGTCAGCCCGGACAGCGTCGAGGCGACGAACCCGACGATCCGCGAGGGGTTGAGCTGGGCCTGCAACTGCGACATCGCCTGGGTCTCGCTGACCCCGATCCGGGCCAACTGGTCCAACGACTGCTGGTAGAGCGTCGAGAACTGCGCCTGATAGCCCGGGATCTCCTGCACGAGCATCGCCATCGACCAGGCCAGCGCCGCGAAGAAGGACAGGACGATCGCGAAGACGATGAGGCCCGTGACGCAGGCCCCGATGATGCGGGGCAGCCCGAGCTTGTTGAGCTTGGCCTGCACGGGATAGGCGACGATGACGAGATTGAGCGTCAGCAGCAGCGGGGCGATGATGCCCTGCAGGTTGCGGGCCGCGGTCACCGCGAGCCACGCCGACGCCAGCACGATCAGCACGATCCCGACGCGCGGCAGGGCACCGGGGCGCCCCGCCCGATCCGCGTCACCGTCGTAGGCGTCGGTCAACTCGACGGGGTGCGGCGCCTGCTCGGCGCCGTCGGCGCCGGCAGCGTCGTCGGCGTCGCCCTCGGTGGCCGGCGCGGACTGGTGGTCCGGCGGGCTCGCGGGGGTCGCCGAGTCGGGTGAGGTGGTCGCCCCGGACGGCTGCGGGCTCCGGTCGGCCGGGCGGTGCGTGCCCTCGGAGTCGGCGACCGGCTGCGACCCGGTCGCCCGATCGCCGGCCCGCGACGCCCGCGGTCCGTGGGCGTGCGACGCGGCGGCGTCGGCACCCGCGTGCTCGTGCGCGCCGGGCGGATCGGTCGGCGGCACAGACGGCACAGGAGCCTGCGGCGGGTTGGGTCCGGTCACATGAGCAGTGTGACGGCTGCGCCGGGGCGATGCATCACCCGGGGCGCATCGTGTGCGACGGGCGGGGGCCCTGCGCGCGTACGGCTCGCCCCGGTCAGCTCGGCGGCGGGGCGGTGGAGTCCCGCTCGATGAAGGCGCAGCTCAGCGTCAGCGTCTCGGCCGGGTCGTCGCGGCCCCGCGAGAGGTGCGCGAGCAGCCGGTCGACGGCCACCTCGCCCATGCGTCGGTGCGGCAGCGCGTAGGTCGTCAGGGCCGGCACGACGTGCGCGGCGAGCTGCTCCTGGTCGTCGAAGCCGACGATCGAGACTTCGGCCGGCACGTCGAGCCCGAGGCGGGTGAGCGCGAGGAGCGCGCCCGTGGCGACGCGGTCGTTGACGGCGAAGACCGCCGTCGGGCGCCGGTCCCGCGCGAGCAGCCCGCGGCTGTCCGTGAAGGTCGCCATCGTCGCCTCGTAGCCGTGGTCGATGGACCACATCCGCCCGATCCCGACGATGCGGGCCTGCGCCGGCGCCAGCCCGGCCGCGGCGGTGGCCTCGCGGTAGCCGGCGCTGCGCTCGTCACCCGCGGGGTCGCCCGGGCCGCCGAGCATCACCAGACGGCGGTGACCCAGCCCGAGCAGGTGCCGGGCCGCGTCGGCGCCGGCGGTGTGGTTGTCGGGCAGGACGGCGGTGTGCCGGGTCAGCGCCCCCGCCGGGTCGAGGCAGTTGGCGAGGACCATCGGCAGCGCGGTGTCGGGCAGCCGGGCCTCGCGCTGCTGCATCGAGGCGTAGACGAGGCCGTCGACCCGGCGCCGGGACAGCTCCTCGACCGCGTCCTGCTCGCGCTCGGCGCGGCCCTGGCTGTCGAAGAGCACGAGCACGTAGCCGGAGTCGGCGGCCCGCTCGACCGCGCCGGACAGGATCCGGCCCGCGAAGGGCGAGGAGGCGATCGCGTCGGTGACGAGCCCGACGACGTGGGTGCGCTGCAGCCGCAGGCTCTGCGCGACCCGGTCCGGGGTGTAGCCGAGCTCGGCCGCGGCGGCGCGGACTCGCTCGGCCGTCGCCGGGGCGATGTTGCCCTCGGCGCGGCCGCTGAGCACGAAGGAGACCGCCGTGCGCGAGACGCCTGCGAGCCGCGCGACGTCAGCCGCCTTCACCCGGTTGGTCACAGGCACAGCGTCCCATACCGGACACCGCCGACCACCGTGATAGCCGATCAGGGGTTTCGGACACGTGGTGCACATCGGACGCGGGTCGCCCGCGCGGCGCGGGTCAGCTGCGCTGGTCGCGCGGGACCCACGGCACGTCCGTGGGGCCGACATAGATCTGCCGCGGCCGGTAGATGCGCGCCTCCGGGTCGTCGTGCAGCTCCTTCCAGTTCGCGATCCAGCCCGGCATGCGACCCATCGCGAACATCACGGTGAACATGTCCAGTGGGATGCCGATCGCGCGCAGGATCACGCCGGAATAGAAGTCGACATTGGGATAGAGCTTGCGCTCGACGAAGTAGTCGTCCGACAGTGCCGCCTCGGCCAGCTCCTGGGCCAGATCGAGCAGCGGATCGGTGATGTGCATCTCGTCGAGCAGGCCCTGGGCGGCCTCGCGCAGGATCTTGCTGCGCGGGTCGAAGTTGCGATACACGCGGTGCCCGAAGCCCATGAGCTTCACGCCGTCCTCGCGGTTCTTGACCTTGCGGACGTATTCCTTGACGTCCATGCCCGACTCCTGGATGCCCTGCAGCATCTCGATGACCGCGACGTTCGCGCCGCCGTGCAGCGGGCCCCACAGAGCGCAGACGCCGGCCGAGCACGACGCGAACATGTTGGCCTTCGAGGAGGCCACCATCCGCACCGTCGACGTCGAGCAGTTCTGCTCGTGGTCGGCGTGCAGCACGAGGAAGAGGTTGAGTGCCTTGACGACGTTCCTCGACGGCTCGTAGTTGCGATACGGCACTGAGAACATCATGTGCAGGAAGTTCTCCACATACTTCAGGTCGTAGCGCGGATACATGATCGGCTCGCCGATCGAGGACTTGTAGGCCGCCGCCGAGATCGTGCGCACCTTGCTGAGCAGCACCGCGGCCGCCCGCTCGATGGACTCGTCGTCGTGGGTCTCCCACACCTCCTTCTCGTGCGCGGAGAGCGTGTTGATCATCGCCGAGAGGATCGCCATCGGCGGCGCGTTGGACGGGAAGCCGTCGAAGTGCTTGCGCATCTTCTCGTTCATCACCGAGTTGTCCGTGAGCAGCTGGCTGAAGCGCTCGCGGTCGTCCACGGTCGGCAGCTTGCCGAAGATGATGAGCCAGGCCACCTCGACGAAGGAACTGCGCCCGGCGATCTCCTCGATCGGGATGCCGCGGTAGCGCAGGATGCCCGCGTCGCCGTCGATGTAGGTGATCGCGGACTTGCACGACCCGGTGTTGCCGTAGCTGTCGTCCAGCGTGATGTAGCCCGTCTGCGCGCGGAGCCTGCTGATGTCGACAGCCTTCTCGTGCTCCGTGCCGACGAAGACCGGCAGGTCGTAGGACGTTCCGTCGAGTTCGAGGCGGGCAGATTCGCTCATGGCGCTCTCCTTGCGGTCGGTGTCGCGGCCAGCCTAACCACGGGCTCCGCCGCGCGAGTGCCGCTCGGCCCGAGCCGGGGCGGCGCGGCCGCGTGGGCCCGTCGGCCCGCGGTCGGCGCGCGGTCGGCACGCGGCCAAGCCGTCGGCGGCCCTGTGAGGGCGTTGCCGGCGAGGGCGTCGGCGCGCGCTCAGGAGGCGCGGTGCGCGAAGGTGGGTCCATGGACAGCTGGGTGTGGATCGTGCTAGGGCTCGTCGTCGTCGTGGCCGGGGTCGCCGGCCTGCTCGTGGCACTGCGTCGGCGAGGGCCGGAGCGGGAGGAGAGCCACGGGACCGCGTCCGCCCACGATGCCGACGTGTCCGCGACCCGGCCGCCCGGTCGCGTGCCCGGCCGCGGGGAGCCCGACGGCGGGGAACCCGACGGCGAGGACGAGCGGCCCCCGGCCCCGCGCCGCGCGGCGCCGGCCCCCGAGCCGGAGCCCGACCCGCGGTCCGCCGCGGCCCGGGGACCGGCCCCGCAGGACGGGGCCCTCGTGGACCCCTACGGGGATCGGGACGAGTGGCGCCCCGACGACGTCGAGTTGTCGCCGCAGACCGAGCGCGAGATCGAGCAGTGGGTCGAGGTGTCGCCCGAGGACCTGGAGGCGCACATCGCGGCGGA
>JAVTVZ010000148.1:36367-43581 GCA_032229625.1 Dermatophilaceae bacterium
TCGAGCAGTGGGTCGAGGTGTCGCCCGAGGACCTGGAGGCGCACATCGCGGCGGAGGCCCAGGAGGTCCACGAGGTCCAGGAGGCCCAGGCGCGGCGCGCCGCGGCGGCGCGCGACGCCGACTCCGGTGGCACCGGGGCGGATCCGCGCCCGCCGCGCCGAGAGGACTGACCTCACCAGCGCCCCGCACACCGCCGGCGAAAGCACCCAAAAGCCGCATTTCGCGCGCCCGGGCGCGAAGTCCCGTGTCTTCCCGGGGGTGAATGCCCACGCGGCCTACCGAGCGGCCCCCCGCGGCCGATGGGCAGGCGTCGCGACAAAGCGTGCGGCGTGCTCGGAGGGGGAGGGGCGCGGATGGGCCGGAAGACGAGGCGGACGCCCGCAGTCCCACCCGACCCCTTGCCGGCGTCGCCCGACCCGACCCACTCGCCCGACCCGACCGACCTGCCCGGCTCCAGCCACTCGCCCGATCCGACCCGCCCGGGTCACACGCCCGACCCGACCCGCCCGAATCCCGCGACCGCCGCCTCGGGCATCTCGGACAGGACGTCTCGCACCACCGACGCCACCGACCTCACCAACGCCACCGACCTCACCAACGCCACCGAGCCCACCGACGCCATCGACGAGCCACCGCCGCGCAGCTGGCCGCCGTTGGCGCTCTACGTCGTGCTGCCGTTCTTCATCATGCCGTCGATGCTGGTCATGGCCTACTCGGCGATGGACTCCACGCTCGGCATCAGCCTCTACTGGCCGGTCTCCGTCAGCTTCATGGTGCCGATGATGGTCTATTGGCGCCCCGACGAGCCGCTGCCGCTGCGGCTCTGGCTGTGCGCCCTGTCGCCCCTGACGTCGGGCATCGCGTGCGCAGTGTTCGTCCTCGACCTGGGGTGGCGCGGCGCCTGGATGGTCGTCGCCAACTTCCTCATCGCCCTGGCCGCCCTGGGCATCTACCGCGCGACGCTGCGACAGCGCTCCTGGGAGCCGCGCACCCCCGCGAGCCTCCTGGCCTTCATGGGCGCGTGCGTCGTGGCGACGATCCTCGGGGTCGGCCTGGGCGCCTACCCCGGCGTCGGGCTGGGCAGCACCGATGCGCTGCACGTCTTCTGGTGGGCGGCGCGCAACCTCGTGAGCCTGTGGACCGGCGGGGTCCTCTTCGTGGTCGTGCTCTTCTGGCGGCGGCCGGGCGTCCTGACCGCGCCGAGGCTGCCGCAGCAGCTCCTCCTCTACGCCATCGGCATCGTGTGCATGTATCTCGTGCGCGCCGCGCCCGACCTGCCGATCAGCTGGCTGGCGCTCGTGCCGTGCCTGTGGGCCGGTCTGCGGCTGCCGCCGGTGAAGGCGACGTGGTTCGCCTTCATGGTCGCCTGCACCTCGGCGACGTCGGCGGCGCTGAACCCCTACGTCGTGCCCGGCCCGGACGGCGTGACCGCGCTGGTGATCATCGACTACCTGCTCGTCTTCTCCAGCCTGCTCACCGTGCTCGTCTCGCTCTTTCGCGACCAGCGGGCCCGTCTCCTCGCCGAGGTCGACGCCGAGCGGCTCGCCGCGCAGGACACCACGGAGCTGCTCCGCGGTCTTCGACTCCATGAACGACGGCGTCATGCTCACCGACCCCGGCGGCGGCATCGAGCTGCACAACCCGTCGGCCCGGCGCATGCTCGGGCGACCGGTGCTGGATCGGCGACCGGAGTCGTGGGCGCGGTATCTGGGGGTCCGCACGCCCGACGGCTCGCGGGCCGTCACCGACGCCGAGCTGCCGCTGCGCTTCGCGCGCGGCTCGGCCGCCACGCCGTCGGCCGACTTCATGATCACCAACGCCGACGGTGACTCGCGCATCGTCGCCGCCACCGGGCACCTGGTGTCCGGCCCCACCGACCGCCGCGTCCTGCTGCTCTTCCACGACGTCACCGCCGAGTACGCCCGGTATCGCGAGCTCAGCGGCTTCGCCGGCACCGTCGCCCACGACCTCAAGGGGCCCCTGACCGCGCTGTCCGGGTGGGTCGAGGCCGCCGACGACGAACTCGCCGCCGACGACGCCGACGCGGGCCGCGAGGCCCTGGCCCGCGCGCGGCAGGCGAGCGCCCGCATGAGCCAGCTCATCGACGACTACCTCGCCTTCACGGTCACCCGCGAGGGGCTGCTGCGGCTGGGGGAGGTGCCGCTGGCCGACCTCGTCCACGAGGTCACCGAGACCTACGCCGGGGACGAGTTGCGCGGCCCGACCTTCGAGGTCGAGGTGTCGCACGTCAGCCGCGCCGACCGCACCCTGACCCGCCAGCTCCTGGCCAACCTCGTCGGCAACGCCGTGAAATACCGCCGCCCCCAGGAGCGCCCGTACGTCAGCCTGCGCAGCCTCGACGACGCCGAGCCGGGCTGGGTGCAGGTCGTCGTCGCGGACCGCGGCATCGGCATCCGCGCCGGCGACGAGGAGCGCATCTTCGCCGCGTTCCAGCGCAGCGAGGAGGACGCCGCCGCCTACGACGGCACCGGCCTGGGCCTGGCGCTGTGCCACTCCATCGTCATGCGCCACGGCGGTCGGATCATGGCGGAGGGCAACGAATACGGCGGTGCCACCTTCCGATTCACCCTCCCGAAGGCGTAGGAGGACCACTCATGCTCGCCGCACCGCCGCCCCCACCCCGGTCCGAGCCGCCGCCGACGCCGCCGACACCGACGCCGACGCCGGCTGCACCGCCGACCTCGCCGCCGACCGCGCCGCAGCCGACACTGCGCAGCGCGCTGCCGCAGGCCTCGCAGCCCGCCGCGCCGGTCTCGACGCTCCTGCAGCGTCGCCTCGCCCTGTGGCTCGGACTCCCCGGCGTCTACGTCGGGGCGTGGGCGCTCGTCGACACCTACGTGCCGGCCTATCGGGTCAGCGAGACCTGCACGATGCTGGCGAGCACGATGATCGCGCTCACCGCCGTGCGCGGCGCCGCTCGGCCCCGGCGGGCTCTGGCGCTGCTGGTCGTCGCGATGATCCCCCTCTCCGCGGCGGCGATGGCACTCGCCGGCCTGCCGGCTGGTCGCGCCTGCTGGATCGCCGTCGTCACTGTCGTCGCCGCGTGCGCCGGCCTGGCCGTCTACCGGCGTGGCCTCTCGCACGCGGGGTGGGCGCCCCGCGCGCCCGGCGACATCGTCGCGCTGCTCGCCGGCTCCAGCTGCGCGGTCGCTGCCGTCGTGCTGCTCGGGGGATACATCGAGCCGGGCTTCTGGCCGCCGGACCCGGCGCTGTGGGTGCGCTGGTTCCTGCGCATCGTCGTGACCGTGTGGATCTGTCTGGCCGTCTTCCTCCTCTTCTGTTACTGGCGGCGCGAGCCCGTCGGGCGGCGGGCCGGGCCGCTCGAGCTCGTCGCGGTGTTCGGCCTCGGGATGAGCGTCGTCGTGGTGCCCTACTGGCGCCCCGACCTGCCGCTGTCGTGGCTCATCGTCGTCCCGGGCCTGTGGGCCGGCTTCGCCCTGGGCCCGATCGGCGCCGCGGCCTACTGCCTGCTCAACTCGGTCTGCGCCTCCGTCACCCGCGGGCTCGTCGGGCAGGTCTATGACTACGACGGGCTGCTCGCGCCGGCGCTGCTCCTGGACCTCATGCTGTGCTTCTCGACGTTCCTGACGCTGCTGCTCGCGCTCTTCCGCGACGAGCGCCTGCGGATGCTGGGGCAGCTGCGGCACGAGCGCTCCGCCGCCCGCGGCCAGGCCGATCTGCTGCGCGCCATGGTCGACTCGATGAGCGACGGCATGATGCTCACCGAGATGAACGGCAAGCTCGTGCTGCAGAACCCGGCCGCCCGCACCCTGCTCATGCGGCCCATGCCGGAGCAGACCCCCGCCTCGTGGGCGCAGTACTACGGCGCGCGGACCCTCGACGGTGAGCGCATCGTCGACGACTCCGAGCTGGTCATGCCCTCGCGGGTGCGCACCGGCGGGGCCCGCGCCGAGATCCGCGTCGGCCCCAGCGACGAGGAGTCTCGGGTCATCTCCGTCGACTCCCGGATCGTGCGCGGTCGCGCCGGCCACCGCGTGCTCATGCTCTTCCACGACGTGACGGCCGAGCACGCGCGCTACCGCGAGTTGCGCAGCTTCGCCGGCACCGTCGCCCACGACCTCAAGGGGCCGCTGTCCGCGGTCTCCGGCTGGATGGAGGCCGCCGACGAGATCGCCGGCGACGACGCCTACGCCGGGCGGCTCGCGCTGAGCAAGGCCCGCGACGCGAGCACCCGGATGCGCCGACTCATCGACGACTACCTCTCGTACGCCGTCACGCGCGAGGGCATGCTGCGGCCCGTGCCGGTGTCGGTCGACGCCGTCGTGCGGGACATCGCGGGCGTCTACGACGCCCTGCCCGGCGGCGGTGGGGTGCGCCCCGACGTGGCTCGTGACGGGGCTCGTGACGTGGCTCGTGACGGGGCCGGTGAGAGGCCTGGTGGCGCGGTCGGCGGTGCGCCGGATGCGGTCGGCAGCGTCGTCGGCGTCGGCAGCGTCGGCAGCGTCGTCGGTGACGCCGCGCAGGGGTCCATCCCGCTGGTCGTCCCGCTGCGCTCGGCCACCGCGGTCACGGCCCTGGTCGGGCCACCGATCATCGAGATCGACGCCCCGCATCGCGTCCGCGCGGACGACGGGCTGCTGCACCAACTCGTCGCCAACCTCGTCGGCAACGCCGTCAAATACCACCGCCCCGGCGAGCGGGCGCACCTGAGCGTGCGCAGCGTCGACGCCGAGCCGGGCTGGGTGCGGGTGGAATTCGCCGATCGCGGCGTCGGCCTGGAGCCGGGCGACGAGGAGCGCATCTTCGCGGCGTTCCAGCGCAGCGACAAGGACGCGGGTTCGGTGCAGGGCATCGGGCTGGGGCTGGCGCTGTGTCACTCGATCGTCATCCGCCACGGCGGGCGCATCGCCGCCGCCGCCAACGAGCACGGCGGCGCGACCTTCAGCGTCACCCTGCCGGCCGGGTGAGCACCGGACGAGCACCGGAGAAGCACCGGAGAAGCACCGGAGAAGCACCGGAGAAGCACCGGGTGAACACCGGCTGAGCACCGACTGAGCGCGGGTCGATCGCGCGCGGATACCAGACCCACGCCGACCGACTGCCTAGGCTGTGCTCGGCGCCGAGCCCGCTGGAGTGCGCGGACGCCGCCGCTGATCAGGAGGCACGATGCGACGTCACTCCCACCCCCTGCACGGCCTGGGCTCCGGTGACACCGGCAAGGTCGTCGCGGCCGATCAGGCGGTGCAGCTCGTGCACGACGGCGACACGGTCGCGACGGGGGGCTTCGTCGGCATCGGCTTCGCGGAGAACATCGCGGTGGCGCTCGAGCGCCGCTTCCTCGGCCTCGACAGCGCGAGCCAGGGCGGGGACGGCGCGGGCCAGGGCGGCGAGGGCGCGGGCCAGGGCGGCGAGGGCGCGGGCCACCCGCGCAACCTGACCCTCGTCTACGCCGCAGGTCAGGGCGACGGCAAGGACCGCGGGCTCAACCACTTCGGCCACGACGGCATGGTGGCCCGCGTCATCGGCGGGCACTGGGGCCTCGTGCCGGCGCTGCAGCAGCTCGCGGTCGACAACCGGATCGAGGCGTGGAACCTGCCGCAGGGCGTCATCTGCCACCTCTTCCGCGACATCGCCGCGGGCAAGCCCGGCACGCTGACCCGCGTCGGCCTGGGCACCTTCGTCGACCCGCGCCACGGCGGCGGCAAGCTCAACGAGCGCACGACGACCGACCTCGTGCGGGTCATGACGATCGACGGGCAGGACTACCTCTTCTACCAAGCGTTCCCCATCGACGTCGGCATCATCCGGGCCACGACGGCCGACCCCGACGGCAACCTCACCTTCGAGCGCGAGGCGCTGACGCTCGAGGCGCGCGCGATCGCGATGGCGGCGCGCAACTCCGGCGGCGTCGTCATCGCGCAGGTGGAGCGCGTCGCGGACCGGCACACCCTCAACGCGCGCCAGGTCAAGGTGCCCGGCATCCTCGTCGACTGCGTCGTCGTCGCCGAGGACCCGGCCTACCACCAGCAGACGTTCATCGAGCCCTACAGCCCGTTCTTCGCCGGGGAGCTGCGGGCACCGGCGACGAGCGTGCCGCCGATGCCGATGAGTGAGCGCAAGATCATCGCCCGGCGCGCGGCGATGGAGCTCGACGCCAACGACGTCGTCAACCTCGGCATCGGGATGCCCGAGGGCGTGGCCAGCGTCGCCGCGGAGGAGCGCATCATCGACCTGCTGACACTGACGGCCGAGCCCGGTGTCGTCGGCGGTATCCCGGCGGGCGGGCTGAACTTCGGGGCGGCGACCAACGCGCAGGCGATCATCGACCAGCCGAGCCAGTTCGACTTCTACGACGGTGGCGGGCTGGACATCGCGGTGCTCGGGCTCGCGCAGGCGGATCGGGAGGGCAACCTCAACGTGTCGCGCTTCGGGCCGCGGCTCGCGGGCGCCGGCGGCTTCATCAACATCTCCTCCAACGCCCGGTCGGTGGTCTTCGTCGGCACCTTCACCGCGGGCGGGCTCGACGTGCACGTGCGCGACGGGCAGCTCGTCATCGCTTCGGAGGGGCGGCAGCGCAAGTTCGTCGCCGAGGTCGAGCACCGTACGTTCTCGGGCACGCAGGCGATCGCGGACGGCCGCGAGGTGCGCTATGTCACCGAGCGGGCCGTCTTCAAGCTCGTCCCCGGCGGGCTCGAGCTCATCGAGATCGCGCCGGGCGTCGACGTGGAGCGGGATGTGTTGGCGCACATGGACTTCGAGCCGATGCTGGCCGCCGACCCCGAGCACCTCGTGCGCATGGACCCGCGGATCTTCGCCGACCCGGTGATGGGGCTGCGGGCCGCGCTGCTCGACCGGCCGATGTATGAGCGGCTCACCGTCGATGCGTCCACCGGCCGGGTCTTCCTCGACTTCGAGGGCCTCGACGTGCGCACCACCATCGACATCGACCGCATCCGCCGCACCGTCGAGGACGCCCTGACCCCGCTGGGCCGGCGCATGAAGGCCGTCGTCAACTACGACCGCTTCACGATCGTCCCCGAGCTCGTCGACCCCTACGTGACGATGGTCGAGGGCCTGATGGAGCGCTTCTACAGCGACGTCACCCGCTACACCTCCAACGCCTTCCTGCGGGCCCGGCTCGAGGAGGCCATGGGCCGCAGCGACTTCGTGCCGAATCTCTTCGAGAGCCGCGCCGAGGCCGAGGCGCGGCTGCAGCGGGACCGGGAGTAGGG
>JAVTVZ010000149.1:0-2974 GCA_032229625.1 Dermatophilaceae bacterium
GCGGCAGGGGAGTCGCCGCCGCCGAGCGGCAACTCGAAGTCCAACTCGCACAGCCGGTCGCCCCGGCCGATGTCACGCAGCGTCGCATCGCCCGCCAGCGGCCCCAGGGGGCTGGTGCACACCGCGACGAGCGCGTCGGCCAGCGCCGCCGGGGCCAGATCGACGGGCCAGCGCACGAGCTGCTCGCCGATGTGCTCGAGCAGCTCGGCGCGCAGATCGGGCGCTTGGGGGTCGGCGTGCTCGAGCACCGCGTGGACGAGGGAGCCGAACGTCGCCCCGACCGGCAGCTGCGCCATCGGCGACGGCACGTCGGAGCCGGCGAGCGCCAGCCCGGGCAGCATGTCGCCGGAGGCGTCCGCGGGCACGGCGAGATCCGGCTCGTCGTCGCGGGGCACGGTCTCGGGCTCGCTGCCGACGCCGCCGAAGCCGCCGCCGAAACCCCCGCCCGGCGAGGTCGCCGCGGCGGCCAGCTCGAAGCCGTCGACGTCGCGCGGCGTGCTGAGCGCCGTGTAGGACGTGCGTCGCCACGCGTGGTCGATACGCCGCGAGAAGCGCCCCACGGACAGCCGGGCGCGCGACTGCGGATCCGGCACCTGCACCGGCGGGGCCAGGTCCGCGGATTCCAGGCTCAGCGCGCCGACCTCCTGCCATTGACGCAGCCAGTCGGCGACCTCCTCGTCGTCACCCAGCGGCGCCTCGGCGGGGACCGTCGGGGCGCCCGGGGTGCGCCCGAAGAGCATCCGGTGCAGCGGCGCGCCGGGGGTGTTGCGGTCGGTGCCCGCCCACCACAGCACCACCTGGCTCTGCGCACGGGTCAGGGCGACATAGAGCAGCCGCAGCGACTCCCCGGACTCCTCCTCGCGATGCCGTCGCACCGACTCGCTCCACTGCGGGCCGGTGCGGCCGCCGACGTCGAGGCAGCGCTCGCGGGTCGGCGGCGGCTCGTGGAAGCGCGCGACGAGCGGGTCGTTGCCGCCGGTGAAGCGGTCCCACAGCGTCGGCAGATAGACGACCGGGTATTGCAGCCCCTTGCTGCCGTGCACGGTGACGAGTTGCACGGCGGTCGCGTCGCTGTCCAGGCGGCGGGTGCGGGCGCCCGAGGTCTGCGGCGTAGTGCGCGCCATCTGCGCCCGCAGCCACTCGATGAGCCCGGCGATGCCGACGCGGCCGCGGTCCGAGGTCTCGTGCAGCAGCTCGGCGACGTGCCGGGTGTCGGTGAGTTCGCGCTCGCCGCCGACGGTCGCCAGGAGCCGTGCCGGCAGGCCCGCGACCGCGAGCGCCTCGTAGACCGCGGCCACCCCCTGACGGGTGTAGACGTCGGCCAGCGTGCGCAGCTGGGAGGCGAGCACGTCGTCGATCGCCTCGCCGTCGTCCGCCGCGTCGAGCTGGGCGGGGGTGTAGCCGAGCAGCCCGGTGAGCGCGGCGGCGCGGGTCAGCGGGCGCCGGTGCGGCGCGGCCATCGCCTCGAGCAGCGCGAGCCACTCGTGCGCCGCGCGGCTCGTCAGCACGCTCGTGCCGCCGGTCGTCACGGCGTGGATGCCGACCCGCCGCAGCGCGGCCTGCACCTCCAGCAACCGCAGGTTCGTCGTGGCGACGACGGCGATGTCGCGGGCGTGCAGTGGCCGCGCCACCTGGTCGGGGCCGGTGAAGGTCGCCCCCGAGGCGAGCAGCTGCGCGACGTCGTGCGCGAGGTCCGTCGCGATGTGCGCCCGGATCGGGTCGACTCGCGGGGGGCCGCTGATGTGCTCGCGCCGCACCTGGCGCAGCCGCACCGGCGCCGGATGCGGCGCGCCCTGCAGGCGGGTCGCCGCGATGTGGGCCTCCACGGGCCGCACCTCGATCTGGTCGTCGCCGAGCCGGGCGCCGCGCAGCATGACGTCGAGGCTGTGCACCAGCGCTGCGTCGCTGCGGTAGTTGCGCGGCAGCGTGCGCCGCCGGTCCGCCGACCGGGCGGCCTGCAGGTAGGTGACGACGTCGCCGCCGCGGAAGAGGTAGATCGCCTGCTTGGGGTCGCCGATCAGCACCATCGCGGCGTGCCCCGTGAACGCCCGGTCGAGCACCTGCCACTGCACCGGGTCGGTGTCCTGGAACTCGTCGACGAGCACGACCTTCCACCGCGCCCGCATCCGCTGCCGGGCCGGCGCGTCGGTGTCGGCGAGGGCGTCGGCGAGCTGGGTGAGCAGGTCGTTGTAGTGTATCACCCGCAGCCGCCGTTTGCGCACGTCGAGCTCGGCGCGCACCGCCTGGGCGAACCGCGCGCGCCGGTCCGCCGTCGACCCGTCGCTCGCGCCGTCGGGGCGGATCGCGGCGTGCACGTCGTCGACCGCGTCCCGGGCGATGACCAGCGCGTCGGCCCGGGAGAACGCCGGCTCGCTCGTCGCGAACCGCCGCAGATAGAGGTCGTCGACCACCTCGACGAGCAGGTCGTCGAGGTCCTCCACGAGCTGGGTCTCGGGGTCGGTGTTGCCCGCGACGCCCAGACTGCGCAGCACCTGCTGGCAGAACTGATGCGTCGTCGCGATCGTCGCCGAGTCGAACGAGGCGAGCGCCTCGCGGACCCGGCGCAGCCGCACCAGCCGCTCGGCGTCCGCCCCCGCCGCCGTGCCCTCGCCGCCACCCTCGTCGCCACCCTCGTCGCCGCACTCGTCGCAGCACTCGCCGTGCGGGTCGGCGCCGGGGAGCAGCAGCCGGGTGAGCGCGTCGCGGTCGGCGACCGGCGGGGGGTCGGCCAGCACCCGGGCCGCCTCGACGAGCTGCTCGCGCACCCGCGCCCGCAGCTCCTGACTGGCCGCCCGCCCGAACGTCACGACGAGCATCTCGGGCAGCGTGACGACGCCCTCGGCGACATACCGCGTGACGAGCGCGGCGATCGTCCACGTCTTGCCCGTGCCGGCGCTCGCCTCGAGCAGCGTCGTGCCGCCGCGCGGCAGCGGCTCGCTGATGTCGAAGTGGGCCATCTCGACGTCCGGCGCGG
>JAVTVZ010000149.1:3074-6755 GCA_032229625.1 Dermatophilaceae bacterium
GGGTGCTCACAGGTTGGCCTCTCCGGAGTGCGCGGCCAGGGGGCCCCAGATGCGCAGCGCGTATTGCCCCAGCCGGCTGGGCACCCCCGGGGTCCACACCTCGTCGGCCCGGGGCGGCCCGCCGAGGTCGGCCAGCGGCGCGGCCTCGCCGAAGACCAGCGCGAGCGCCGGCAGGTCACGCTCCCCGGGGATGCCCTTGAAGGGCGCTCCCTCCCACGCGGAGGCGGCCTTCTCCTCCGCCGCGGGTGGGCTCTGCCGCTGCAGATAGTCCTGCGCCCAGGCGTGCGCGGTCTTCGTCGGCAGCGGCAGCGCCGCCCCCAACCCCCTGACCCGTAGGTCGAGGAGCTGGTCGAGCAGGTGAAGCGCGACGTCCTGCTCGACCGGGCCGTGCCAGACCCGGGCCGGGACCGGCCCCCACCCGGTGCGCCCCCGGGCGCGGCGGTGCCCGATGACGTGGCTGGAGGACAGCGGATGCCCCGCGGCGGCGAGGGCGAGGGCCTTGACCCAGGAGTCGAGCCGCTGCCGGGCGCCGATCTGGGAGTAGGTGATCGACAGCGCACTCGGCGGCCCGAAGAGGTGCACGATGTCGGTGATCGTGCCGGTCAGACGCCGGCCGCTGGGCAGCGCGACGTCGATGTCGAGGGAATCGAAGACCAGGGGCCGGCCCTCGTCGGCGCGCAGCCGCTCGCGGGCGGCGCCGGCCAGCGCCGACGCCTTGGCGGCCTCCTGCTCGAGCACGCCCTGCCCGAGCAGGTGGGGTGGCAGCTCGCCGCGCCACACCTCGGCCTTGCGCAGCGCGTCGAGGTCGCCGCCGGCGAGGAGCCCCTCGAGCAGCCGGTGGCCGACCTGCCAGCGGCCCAGCCCGTCGAGCTCCAGCGGGATGCCCTCGGTGGGCTCCTCGGGCTCCTCGGGCAGCAGGATCCCCAGCCGGTCGCGCAGGAACGCCCCGACCGGATTGGCCAGGAAGCGCCGCAGCGCCTCCAGCTCGACGTCGGGGTCGTCGCGCTCGGGCAGGTGCCGGCTCGCCAGGGCGACCGGCTCCACCCGGTCGGCGACCAGGGCCCGGCCCCCGGCGAGCGCGACGGGGTCGTGGCTGAAGGCGCCGCCACCGGCCAGCAGCGGGATCTCGGCGTCGCCGCCGAGGTTGCGCGGGTCGTAGGGCTGCAGCGGATGCCGGGTGACGAGCCGCTGCGCCGCCGGTCCGCCGGCGGTCGCCCGCGCCGCGTCGATGAGCTCGCCGAGGGGCACCGCCGGTGGTCGCGGGGCGCCGGTGTGCTCGTCGGCGCCGGTGTAGGTGATGACCAGGCTCTGCCGCGCAGCCATCACCGCATCGAGCAGCAGCTGCCGGTCCTCGGCGCGGGGGTCGCGCTCGCCGGTGACGGGCCGCCGGGCGAGGGCGTCGTCGCCGTCGGGGGTGCTGGATCGCGGGAACGCGCCGTCGTCGAGGCCGACGAGGCAGATGACGCGGTGGGGCACCGAGCGCATCGGCACCATCGTGCAGACCGTCAGGGTGCCGGTGCGGAAGTTCGCGCGGGTCGGTCGGCCGGCGCCGTGGTCCTCCAGCAGCGCGGCCACGTCGGCCGGCCGCAGCGTCGTCGGGTGCGCCCCGGGTCGCAGTCCGGGTCGCCGCCCGGGCGCGGCGTGGGTGCCCGCCCCGCCGGCGCGGACCGTGGTGTCGGCCTGGGCGGCGGACGCCTCGATGCGGCTCAGCTCGCGGGTCAGCGCGGCGACCTGCCACGCGTCGCGGGCCGGGGTCGACGTCAGGTCGAGCACCCCGGCCCGCAGCGTCGCCATCCATTCGGGCACCCCCGCGCAGCTGCGCAGCCGCCTCACGGTCGCCCCGAGGCGCTCCAGGAGCTCGGCGAGCCGCCCGGCGAGGTCGATGTCGCCGCTGTCGAGGTCGTCGAGCGCGAGGACCTGCCCGAGCGACGTGACGTCCTGCCCGTCGAGGGCGGCGCCCACGACGATGCGGTCGAGACCGGAGCGCCACGTGTTCTGCGTGATGCTGCCCAGCTCGTAGACCGCCCGGTGCTCCCCGTCGAGCCCCCACCGCACGGTCGCGGCCTCGACCCACGTCGCGATGCGGTCGAGGTCATCCTCGTCGAGCCCGAAGCGCCGCCGCACCGCCGGCGAGTGCGCCAGGTCGAGCACCTCGCCGACGGTGAGCCGCCCGCCCGCGAGCGTGACGAGCTGCGCGGCGAGCGCGAGCAGCGGATTGACCTGCTGCGGTGAGCGATCCGCGAGGCTGACCCGCAGCCCGTGCGCCGGGTGCGCGTCGTCGGGGTGGGCCCGCAGCACCTCACCCAGGCCGAAGCCGGCGTGGATGAGCGGCGCGTAGGCGTCGATGTCGGGGCACATGATCAGGATGTCGCGCGGCTCCAGCGTCGGGTCGGACTGCAGCATCGCAGTGAGCACGTCGCGCACGACGTCGATCTGGCGCCCCCGGCCGTGGCAC
The DNA here is from genome assembly GCA_032229625.1 of Dermatophilaceae bacterium. Taxonomy (GTDB): domain Bacteria; phylum Actinomycetota; class Actinomycetes; order Actinomycetales; family Dermatophilaceae; genus Kineosphaera. Next base: position 5,530 of record JAVTVZ010000149.1, read on the forward strand.
GCGTGGATCTGCAGACTCGTGTCGGCGGCGTCGAGCACCCGCTGCGCCGCGTCGTGGGCCGACGGCACCCGATCGAGCCGTAGGTCGTGCTGCAACCACCCCAGCAGCGTCCGCTCACCCGTCGGCTCGGCGGGCACATGGGCCGGCCCGGCGGGCACCGAGGTCGCCCCGGCGGGGGCGAGGGTCCGCTGCAGCTCCCGGGCGTCGCGCCCGAGCCCTGCCAGGAGCGGGTGCGCGATGAGCGTCGCCGTGTGGTCCTCATCGCGTGGCACCGGCCCCTCGGCCACGTGCGCGGCGAGCTGCTGCCACGCCGCCGGCGAGGCCTGCGGCAGCCAGAGGTGCACGTCGCGGCGGTGCCCGAGCGCGGCGAGCACCTCGATCTCGCTGCGCGCGATCCGCGTGTGCCCGAAGAGCGAGAGCCGCCCCGGCAGCTCCACCCCGTCCGAGGCGCCCGCGCCGCCGAGACCCGGATCATCCGACGCGGGCAGGCCCGGGCCCGCGACCCCCGAGCCGGCCGACCCGGCCGGCTCCCGCAGCCACTGGACGACGCGGGCCTGCCGCACGTCGGGCGGCGCGGCGTCGACGCGGTCGAGGATCCGCCGCCACAGCATCGGCTGCCACGCGAGGTCGTCGGCGACGCGGCCGCCGAGCCCGTCGCCGTCGCCGCCCTCGCGCCAGTCGCGCAGCAGGTCGGGGCGCTGCTGGGCATACGCCGCGAAGAGCCCGGCGAGCCGCCGCGCCACCGCGAAGCGCCGCCCGCGACGCAGCTCCCGCTCCCGCTCCGGCAGGGCCCGGTCCTCACCCAGGTGCGCGGCGAGCACCCGCGCCCACGGCTCGTCGAGGCTCTCGTCGACCGCGGCGAGCACCGTCCACGCGAGTTGCCCCGGATGCCACGGGTCGTCATGGTCGAGCCCGAGCACGAGCGCGACGAGCGAGTGCGGCGTCAGGAAGCGCACGCCGGCGGTCACCCCGTCGGCGCGCCCCGGCGCCGCGCCAAGCCGGTGCGAGAGCCGCTGCGCGAGCCAACGCTCCACCCCGCGGGCGGGCACGGCGACGACCTCCTGGGCGAAGGGGTCGGCCACGGGGGTGCCCAGCAGCGCCGCGAGCCCGTCGGCGAGCTCGTCGGTGGCCGCGCCACGATGCAGGAAGAGCGTCACGCGCAGCACACTAACCGCGACCTCCGACAAGGTTCGGAAGGCGTTGCGGCGCAGCCTGATCGGGCGAAT
>JAVTVZ010000150.1:0-6694 GCA_032229625.1 Dermatophilaceae bacterium
GCGTGGTGCGCCGCCCAAGATACCTTGATATCGAGATACTTGCGGCGGGTTGCGAAGCGCGCGGTCGGCATGTGGCCTGGACCGACCCTACCGACGATGGGCAAGGATGGCCCCATGCCAGCGAACGCCTACCCGCACCTCGTCTTCGCGACCGACAGCCAGACCCTGCCGCGCGAGCGACTGCAGGGCATCGTCGAGGAACTCTTCGCGGGCCGGGACCCCGCCGCGACCGTCGAGCAGGGGTCGCTGCAGGTCGTCGTGCGGCTCGGCGACTACCCGCTGACGTTCTGGTATGACGACGAGTCCGACGGACTCGGCGAGCGATATGCCGGATTCGCCCCCACGCTCAAGCGGCGCCGGATCTCGCGCTGCTCCACGATGATCGACGCCTCCGGCGACGCCGACCCCGACGGCACGCTCGCCGGCGACGTCGCCGCCCTCATGAGCGCGATCGCCGGGCAACCGGGCGTCTACGTCTTCTCCGAGGAGGCCAAGGCGTTCGTCGGTCTCGACGAGGCCGACCCCTTCGCCACACCCGCCCCGGAGGCGGCACCCGCGCCCGCGCCCGTCGCGGCGCCGGAGCCTGTCCCCACGCCCGTCGCACCCGTCGCACCCGAGCCCGTGGCCGAGGCACCCGTCGCCGAGGCGCCCGCCGCCGAGGCGCCCGTCGCCGACGAGCCCGTCGTCGAGCCGGTCCTCGTGGAGCCGGTGATCGTCGAGCCGGTGATCGTCGAGGAGCCCGTCGCCCTCGAGCCTGTCATCGCGCCGGAGCCGGTGCGTGACGCCGAGCCCGCGGCCGCGGCACCCTTCGAGATGCCGGACCTGGACAATCCGGTCGCCGAGCCCGCGTTCGAGCCGGGCACACAGGAGCCGGGCACACAGGACCGGGCGCAGGCGCCGGGTCGGACCGAGCCCACCGACCCCCTGGCCGAGCCGGTCGCCGAGCAGCCCATCGTCGAGGAGCCCATCGTCGAGGAGCCCGTCGTCGAGGAGCCCGTCGTCGAGCAGCCCGCCGCGTCGGAGTCGGCCCCGGCTCCCGAAGAAACCCGGGAAGCCGTACCGCAGGATCCGGCCCAGGGGGCACCCGAGCCGCAGCCCGCACCCGAGCCGGCGGCACCACCGGTGCACGAGCCGGCCGCCGAGGCCGAGCAGCCGCGTGAGCAGGGCTTCTTCAAGCGGATCTTCGGGCGGCGCCGCTGACGTCGCCGGTCGGCGCCCCCGGCAGGGCGCCGCGGCACGAGGAGTCGGGGCTGGGGGCCGGCGTGGCGGAGCAGCCGCACCGGCCCTCGGTCGCGCACGCTCGGGCGCGCGCACGGCTACAGTTGCGCCGCGAGTCCGCTCGGCGGACGCGTGCGCGGTCGCACAATGGAGTCGGCCGATTCTGCCAAAATCCTTTGATCTCAAGGAATCTCCGATGCACACTCCCAAGCTCGCCCACCGCCTGGGCGCCGAGGCCCTCGGCACCTTCTGGCTCGTCTTCGGCGGCTGCGGCAGCGCGATCTTCGCCGCCCACGTCATGCACTCCACCGACCCCGTCAACATGGGCATCGGCTTCGTCGGTGTCGCGCTGGCCTTCGGCCTGACGGTGCTGACGATGGCCTACGCCGTCGGGCACGTGTCCGGTGGCCATTTCAACCCGGCCGTGACGATCGGCGTCGCGACGGCCAAGCGCTTCCCGTGGAAGGACGTGCCGGCCTACGTCATCACGCAGGTCGTCGCGGGCCTCGTCGCCGGCGTCGCGCTCTACGTCATCGCGACCGGCAAGGACGGCTTCACGGCGGCGGGCAACTTCGCGGCCAACGGCTATGGCGCCGCGTCACCCAACGGCTACGGCCTCGCGGCCGCCTTCCTCGTCGAGGCGATCCTCACCGCGTTCTTCCTTTACATCATCCTGGGGGCCACGGACGGCCGCGCCCCGGTCGGCTTCGCGCCCATCGCGATCGGCCTGGGCCTGACCCTCATCCACCTCATCTCGATCCCGGTGACGAACACCTCGGTCAACCCGGCCCGCTCGACCGCCGTCGCCTTCTTCAACGGCGGCGACGCCCCGGCGCAGCTGTGGCTCTTCTGGGTCGCCCCGATCATCGGCGCGATCATCGCCGGCGCCACCTACGCCGCGATCACCGGCGAGCAGCGCGCGGGCGTCGACATCGAGGGCGAGACCGCCCGCGTCTGACGCGCGGCTCACGCTGCGCGCCCGGCGACTCATCCACGAGACTCATCCACGAGGCCTCCCCGCCCGACCATCGCGTCGGCGGGGAGGCCTCGTCGTGTGCGCACCGCGACGAGGTCGAACGGAATACCCCATGGGGGTATATGATTGACGCGATCGACAGGGATACCCCCGACGGGTATCGTCGCAGCGGCACGGGAGGAGCGCCCATGAACGCGCGCGAACCAGCGCAGACAGCACACGCCCAGCACGGCGGCCATGACGGCCACGCCGGACATGACGCCCACGAGGCACACGAGGCACACGGCGGGCACGAGCCGGAGGGCGGGCCTGCCGCCCACGGCGGACAGCACTCCGACCACAGCGGGCATGGCGGGCACAGCGGGCATGGCGGGCACGATGGGCATGCCGGACACGATGGGCATGCCGGACACGATGGGCATGCCGGACACGATGGGCACGGCGGGCACGGCGGGCACGGGGACCACGTCGCGCAGTTCCGGCGGCTCTTCTGGATCATGCTCGCGCTGTCGGTGCCGGTCGTCGCGCTCGACCCGATGTTCGCCGGGCTGCTCGGCTACGACGTGCCCGCGCAGGGGCCGCTCGCCTGGGTGCCGCCGGTGCTCGGCACCCTCATCTACGCGTGGGGCGGCCGGCCCTTCCTGACCGGCGGCGTCTCCGAGGTGAGGTCGCGGGCCCCGGGGATGATGCTGCTCATCGCGATGGCGATCACCGTCGCCTTCGTCTCGTCGTGGGGCGCGACGCTGGGGCTGCTGCACCACGAGCTGAGCTTCTGGTGGGAGCTCGCGCTGCTCGTCGTCATCATGCTGCTCGGCCACTGGATCGAGATGGCCTCACTGGCGCGCACGACGTCGGCGCTGGATTCGCTCGCGGCGCTGCTGCCCGACACCGCCGAGCGGGTCGAGCCCGGCCGCGGCGGCCACGACGAGGTCGTCGTCGCCGTCGCGCCGGCCGACCTGCGCGTCGGGGACCTGGTGCTCGTGCGGCCCGGCGGAGCCGTGCCCGCGGACGGGAGGATCGTCGACGGCGCCGCCGACCTCGACGAGTCGATGGTCACCGGGGAATCTCGGCCCGTGCACCGCGGCGTCGGCGAGAGCGTCGTCGCGGGCACCGTCGCCGTCGACTCCGGCCTGCGCGTGCAGATCACCGCGACCGGCGACGACACCGCGCTCGCCGGCATCCAGCGGCTCGTGCGCGACGCGCAGGCGTCGTCGTCGCGGGCGCAGCTCCTCGCCGACCGGGCCGCCGCGCTGCTCTTCTGGTATGCGCTCGGCGCGGCGATCCTGACCGCCGCCGCCTGGACGCTGCTCGGGATGCCCGACGCCGCCGTCGTCCGGGCCATCACCGTGCTCGTCATCGCCTGCCCCCACGCCCTGGGCCTGGCGATCCCGCTCGTCGTCTCGATCGCCACCGAGCGGGCCGCCCGCGCCGGGGTGCTCATCAAGGATCGGCGCGCGCTGGAGGCGATGCGCACGGTCGACACCGTGCTCTTCGACAAGACCGGCACCCTGACCCGCGGCGAGCCGACCGTCACCGCCGTCGAGGTCGCGCCCGGGCTCGGCGCCACGTCGCACGGCACGGGCTCGACCGACGACACCAGCTCGACCGACGACACCAGCACGAACGACCGCAGTGAGCTGTCGAACCGCAGTGAGCTGTCGAGCGGGGTGTCGAGCGAGCAGGTGCTCGCGCTGGCCGCCGCGGCCGAGGCGGGCAGCGAGCACCCGCTCGGCGCCGCGATCGTCGCGGCTGCCGACGAGCGCGGGCTGAGCGTGCCGCGGGCCGACGACTTCTCGTCCTCCCCCGCGGTCGGGGTGCGGGCGCGCGTCGCGGCCGGTCGGCACGAGGTCAGCGACCCGGCCGGGTCGACGCCCGACAGCGCCGTCATCGAGGTCGGCGGGCCGGCGCTGCTGCGCGAGCGCGGCGTCGAGCCGCTGCCCGTCGCGGCCCGCTGGGACGCCGACGGCGCGATCGTGCTGCACGTCCTGCGCGACGGCGAGGTGCTCGGCGCGCTGCGGCTGTCCGACGAGATCCGGCCCGAGTCGCGCGCGACCGTCGCCGCGCTCACCGGCGCGGGCATCGAGGTCGTCATGATCACCGGCGACGCCCGGGCCGTCGCCGAGTCCGTCGCCGGCGAGCTGGGGATCACGCGCGTCTACGCCGGGGTGCGGCCGCAGGACAAGGCCGCGACCGTCGCCGAGCTGCAGGGCGAGGGCCGGCGCGTCGCCATGGTCGGCGACGGCGTCAACGACGCCCCCGCCCTCGCGCAGGCCGACGTCGGCATCGCCATCGGCGCCGGCACCGACGTCGCGATCGCCTCGGCCGGGGTCATCCTCGCCTCCAGCGACCCCCGGTCGGTGCTGTCGGTCATCACGCTGTCCCGGGCCGCCTACCGCAAGATGCGCGAAAACCTGTGGTGGGCCGCGGGATACAACCTCATCGCGGTGCCGCTGGCCGCCGGCGTGCTCGCGCCGATCGGCATCGTGCTGCCGATGAGCGTCGGGGCGATCCTCATGTCGGCCTCGACCGTCGTCGTCGCGCTCAACGCCCAGCTGCTGCGACGCCTCGACCTGACCCCCGACGCCGTCGTGGCAGCCTGGGGCGGTGCACCCCGCACGATGGACACGAGATGGACACGACCGGCGCGGGTCACGGGCCCGCGCACGCCCCGACACACGAGGTGACCCGATGACGACCGACGAGCAGCTCGACCGCACCGACCCGGCGGCGCCGCCGACCTGCGGGTGCGGGCACTCCGGCGACGTGGCCGCAGCGGTGGCCGTGGGCGAGGCGGTGGCCGTGGGCGAGGCGACCGAGACGGGCACGACCGACGCGGGCGGGCTCGGCACGGGCGGGATCGACACGGGCGGGATCGACACTGGCGGGCTCGACACTGGCGGGCTCGACACTGGCGGGCACGAGGGGCAGCACGGCTACCTGACGGACAAGGCCCGGTATCTCGCGCGCCTGCGCCGGATCGAGGGGCAGGCCCGCGGGATCCACCGCATGGTGCAGGAGGAGCAATACTGCATCGATATCCTCACCCAGATCAGCGCGCTGACCAGCGCCTTGGAGAATGTCGCCCTCGCGCTGCTGGACGACCACCTCTCGCACTGCGTCCTCGACGCCGCCCGCCGCGGCGGCCCCGAGGGTGACGCCAAGCTCGCCGAGGCGTCGGCCGCGATCGCGCGGCTCGTGAAGTCCTGACCCGGCCGACTCGGCCGACCCAGGCGACCCGGTCCCGGTCCCCGGCGAGTCGCGGGGCTTTCGTCCCGAGCTCGCGGGAGGTCCCGCAACTCGCCGGAGGGGCCGGGTGCCCCTTTGGTAGCGTCGAGGCCGTCTGCAGTCGTGGCACGTCGAAGGGGTCGAAACAGTGAGCACCACACCCGTGAAGGTCGCCGTCACCGGCGCCGCCGGACAGATCGGATACAGCCTGCTCTTCCGCATCGCCAGCGGTGCGATCTTCGGCCCGGACACCCCGGTCGAGCTGCGCCTGCTGGAGATCACGCCCGCCCTCAAGGCCCTCGAGGGCGTCGTCATGGAGCTCGACGACTGCGCCTTCCCGACGCTGGCGAAGGTCGAGATCGGCGACGACCCGAACGTCCTCTTCGACGGGGTCAACCTCGCGCTGCTCGTCGGCGCCCGCCCGCGCAGCAAGGGCATGGAGCGCGGCGACCTGCTCGAGGCCAACGGCGCGATCTTCACCGGGCAGGGCAAGGCCCTCAACGACCACGCCGCCGACGACGTGCGCATCGGGGTCACCGGCAACCCGGCGAACACCAACGCGCTCATCGCGATGACCAACGCGCCCGACATCCCCCGGGAGCGCTTCTCCGCGCTGACCCGCCTCGACCACAACCGCGCGATCAGCCAGCTCGCGGCGAAGCTGGGCGTGCCGGTCACCGAGATCTCGAAGATGACGATCTGGGGCAACCACTCCGCGACGCAGTATCCGGACCTCTTCCACGCGCAGGTCTCCGGCAAGAACGCCGCCGAGGCCGTCGGTGACCAGGCCTGGATCGAGAACGACTTCATCCCGACCGTCGCCAAGCGCGGCGCGGCGATCATCGAGGCGCGCGGCGCCTCGTCGGCCGCGTCGGCGGCGTCGGCGACGATCGACGCGGCCCGCGACTGGCTGACCGGCTCCGCCGACGGCGACTGGGTCTCGATGGCGGTCGTCTCCGACGGCTCCTACGGCGTGCAGGAGGGGATCATCTCCTCCTTCCCCGTGACGACGAAGAACGGCGACTGGGAGATCGTCCAGGGCCTGGAGATCGACGACTTCTCCCGCGGCAAGATCGACGCCTCCGTCGCCGAGCTCGTCGAGGAGCGCGACGCGGTCAAGGACCTCGGCCTCATCTGAGCAGGCGCCCGCGGGGGCTGGACGCCCCGGCGGGCGACGGCTCGTCCGGCGCGATCCAGCAGCGATCCACGGGCGATCGACTGTGCAGCGGCGTCTCACCCGGCTCGGGTGGGGCGCCGCTGCCGTGTGTCCGGGCC
>JAVTVZ010000151.1:0-42436 GCA_032229625.1 Dermatophilaceae bacterium
CCTGCTCGCGCTCGATCGACACGGCATACCGGCGATCCCCGGTGCGGTGGAAGGAGACTCTCACGCCAGCCACCGTAGGTCGCGGGAGCGCCGCCGACGAGCGAATTCTGGGCAGGCTCGGTCACGCAATTGTGCGGTCCAGATGATGCCGTGGCCGCGGATCGTGCGGCACGTCGTCGTGAGGCACAGCCCGTGCCCGGGGCCGCGGCGCTCTTGTCGCGGTCGTGAGCGCAGCGCCTCGACGATCGCGTTACCTGTCGGGAGGGCTCGTGCGCCCGTCGAACACAGACTCGATCGCCGACCCCGGGGTCGACTCCGTCCCGCGCCGGCCATCCCCGATCGCCGCGAGCTGACCGCACGCCGGTGCCCGCCCGGAGGCGTCCCCGGGCGGGCACAGGTCTGTGCGTGGCTCTCCGCGTGTGGCTGTGGCAGTGGGTGACGTGCCAGGTCAGGCGTGCGCCAGCTCCCGCGGCGCGCTCTGGCCGTCGAGCTCACGGGTGATGTCGACGTCGGAGTCGAACGCGTCGCGGTCGAGGATGCCCTCGCGGGCGGCGACGAGCGTCGTCATCGCGGCCTGGCCGGCGACGTTGGTCGCGGTGCGCATCATGTCCAGGATCGGGTCGATCGCCAGGAGCAGACCGGCGCCGGCCAGCGGCAGCCCGAGCGTGCTCAGGGTGAGCGTCAGCATGACGATCGCGCCGGTCAGGCCCGCGGTGGCGGCCGAGCCGACGACGGAGACGAACGCGATGAGCAGGTAGTCGCCGACGCCGAGCGGCATACCGAAGATCTGCGCGACGAAGATCGCCGCGAGCGCCGGGTAGATGCCCGCGCAGCCGTCCATCTTCGACGTCGCGCCGAAGGGGATGGCGAAGGACGCGTAGTCACGGGGCACGCCGAGCCGCTCGACGACCCGCTGGGTCAGCGGCATCGTGCCGACCGAGCTGCGGGAGACGAACGCGAGCTGGATCGCCGGCCACGCGCCCTTGTAGAAGCGGACCGGGCTGACCTTGCCGAAGACCGCGAGCAGCAGCGGGTAGATGACGAGCAGCACGATGGCGCAGCCGACGTAGATGTCGACGGTGAACGTCGCCAGCGGCGCGAGCAGGTCCCAGCCGTAGTCGGCGACCGCGCGCCCGATGAGGCCGAGTGTGCCCAGCGGCGCGAGCCGGATGACCCACCACAGCGCCTTCTGGGTGATGTCCAGGCCGGCCTGGTTGACGGTCAGGAAGGGAGTCGCCTTCTCGCCCAGGCGCATCGCGGCGAGGCCGACGACGACGCCGAGGAAGACGATCTGCAGCACGTTGCCCTCGACGAACGCCTCAAGCGGGTTCGTCGGGATGATCCCGGTGAGGAAGTCTGTCCAGGTGCCGGTGTGCTCGGGGGCCTGCGCGGCGCCCATGTCGAGCTGCACGCCCTGGCCGGGGTTGGTCAGCACGCCCAGGCCGATGCCGGTGAGCACCGCGAGCAGGCCGCTGATCGCGAACCACAGCAGGGTCTGGCCGGCCAGGCGCGCGGCGTTGGTGACGTGCTGCAGCTGGGCGATGCTCGCGACGACGGCGGTGAAGACCAGCGGCGGCACGGCGAGCTTGAGCAGCTGCACGAAGAGCGTGCCGATCGTGCCGAGGGTGCCGGCGAGCCAGCCGAGATCGCCGGCGCGGGCGATGAACCCGAGCGCCAGGCCGAGGGCGAGCGCGAGGAGGATCTGGACGCCGAACGACGGCAGCCGCAGCCGGCGCCGCTGTGGGGCGGAGGTGGAGGTGGTCATGTCGAGCCTTCGAGGTAGTCGGTAGGGGTGCGGGTCGCTCAGCGGCTCGGGCGACAGCAGAAGGCGGTGACGCGGCACAGATCGACCACGCGACGTCGGGTGAGCTGCGCACCGGGCTGGGTAGCGCGGGAGAACATATCCATGACGTGTCAGGCAACGAGCGCGCGGCTGTGGATCTTCCGAGAGCGCGGTGACAATATGCGCAAAGCCCCCGCGCCGGGCCCCGGCGGGGGATCGGGCCCCGCGCCCTACCGGCGGGTCGGGTCGGGCGCGGGGGCCGCCCTGGTCGGTCAGGACGTCACCGCTCAGCGGGTGACACCGCTGTAGGCGTTGAGGGCGAGCTGCCCGCCGAGGTGGGCGTAGAGCACGGTGCTGTCCGCCGGGATGTCCCCGGTCGAGACCAGGTCGATGAGTCCGGCGAGCGACTTCCCTTCGTAGACAGGGTCGGTGATCATCGCGTCCATCGAGGCGCCGAGTCGGATCGCGTCCATCGTCGACTCGACGGGGATGCCGTAGTAGTCACCGGCCCAGCCCTCGAGCACCGTGATCTCGTCGTCGCGCAGGTCGCGCTGCAGGCCGATGAGGGAGGCGGTGTTGCGCGCGATGCGCCCGACCTGCTCGCGGGTCTGCTCCAGGGTCGCGGAGGCGTCGATGCCGATGACGCGGCGGGGACGGCCGCCGGCGTCCTCGAGCGCCGCGAAGCCGGCGATCATCCCGGCGTGCGTCGAGCCGGTGACCGTGCAGACGACGATCGTGTCGAAGAAGACGCCGAGCTTCTTCTCCTGCTCCGCGACCTCATACGCCCAGTTGGCGAAGCCGAGGCCGCCGAGCTCGTGGTCCGAGCCGCCCGCGGGGATCGCGTAGGGGGTGCCGCCGCGCTCCTCGACCTCCGCGATCGCCTGCTTCCACGAGTCGCGGAAGCCGATGTCGAAGCCCGCCGGGTCGAGCCGCACGTCTGCGCCCATGAGGCGGGAGAGCTGGATGTTGCCGACGCGGTCGGCGAGCGGGTCGGGCCAGTCGACCCAGCTCTCCTGGATGAGGACCGCCTGCAGGCCGAGCGTGGCCGCGAGCGCCGCGACCTGCCGGGTGTGGTTGGACTGGAAGCCGCCGATGGAGACGAGGGTGTCCGCGCCCGAGGCGAGGATCTGCGGCACGAAGTACTCCAGCTTGCGCGTCTTGTTGCCGCCGAAGGCGAGTCCGCTGTTGACGTCCTCGCGCTTGGCCCAGATCTGGGCGCCGCCCAGGTGCGCGGTGAGCCGCTCGAGGCGGTGCACCGGGCTCGGCCCGAACGTCAGCGGGTAGCGCTCGAAGTCGGTGATGGCCATGGCTGTCCTCCGTGAGCTCGGCGATGCGGTAAGCAAAATATGCCGCATGCCGATCCGCGAGGTGCTGGTGCCGCTCGAACGCGCCGGCTGGGTCGCGAATCTCGGCCGGGCGAGCCGGTCTCGCAGGTCGACGCGCAGGCACGCCGGATCGCCCGCGGCTCAGGGGCTCTCGAGGACGACGCGGGCGGCGTGGTAGCCGCCGAGGCCGCTGACGCCGCCGCCGCGGCGTGAGCCGGCACCGGCGAGGAGCACGCCGTCGTGGCCGGAGTCGACGCCCCAGCGGGCGGCGGCCCCGGTCAGCGGCTCGTCGTCGTCGGCGAAGGGCCAGGTCAGCGGCGCGTGGAAGATGTTGCCGCCGGGCATCGCGAGCGCATCCTGCAGGTCGCGGGTCGTCTTGGTCTCCACGCAGGGGCGCCCGTCGGCGTCGACGGCGAGGACGTCCTCGATGGGCTCGGCGAGGACGCTGCTCAGGGAGTCGAGCACGGCCCGTTCGAGGCGCGCCCGCATCGCCGCGTGGTCGGCCTCGGTGAGGTCGGCGACGAGCCGGTGCGGCGCATGCAGCGCGAAGACCGTCAGGGTGTGCGCCCCGGAGTCGCGCAGCGGCGCGGCGAGGATGCTGTCGTCGGTCAGGGAGTGGCAGTAGATCTCCGCGGGCACCGGGTCGGGCACGGCACCGCCGGCGGCTCGCGCGTGGGCGTCCGCGAGCTGGGAGTAGGTCTCGTTGATGTGGAAGGTGCCGCCGAACGCCGCCTCCGGCGCGACTCCCGTCTCGCGCAGCCGCGGCAGCCGCCGCAGGAGCAGATTGACCTTGACCTGCGCGCCCTCGACGGCCTCGACGCCCTCGACGGCCTCGACGCTGGGGGCCGATCCCGCGACGCGATCGAGCGCCGCGGGCGCCGCGGCCCACAGGACGTGCCGGGCGTCGACGGTGTGCTCGACGTCGCCGCGACGCCAGGAGACCCGGTCGCCGGTGACGCCCGTGACCTCGCACCCGGTCCGCAGGTCGGCGCCGGCGCCGCGGGCGGCCCGCTCCAGGGCGCCGCTGACCGCCCCCATGCCGCCGACCGGCACGTCCCAGTCGCCGGTGCCGCCGCCGATCACGTGGTAGAGGAAGCAGACGTTCTGCCGCAGGTCGGCCTCGTGCGCGTCGGCGAACGTGCTGATCAAGGCGTCGGTGAGGGCGACGCCGCGGGTCACGTCGTGCGCGAGGTAGCGCTCGATGAGCTCCCCGAGCGGCCGCTCGAAGAGCGCCCGCGCGACGTCCCGGTCCTCGCCGTCGAGCGCCTCGAGGACGTCGGCCCGGCGGCGCAGCGGGTCGGTGACCGTCGGCCACAACGCCGCCGCGAGCCGCCCGGTCCGCTCGTAGAGGCGGGCCCACCCCGGCAGGTCGCCGCCCGCGCCGATCCGCCGGAACGACTCGGCCGTCGCGTCCGCGTCGCCGTGGTCGACGAGCAGCCCGACGTCGGTGCCGGGCACGGGCGTGTACGAGGCGTACCGGCGGCGCCGCAACGTCAGGTCGAGCCCGAGGTCGTCGACGATCCGCCGCGGCAGCAGGCTCACGAGATACGAGTAGCGCGACAGATGCGCCCCCATCCCCGGGAAGGCGTCCGCGCTGATCGTGGCCCCGCCGAGGTGATCCGAGCGCTCGAGGAGCAGCACCGACCGCCCGGCCCGCGCGAGATACGCCGCGGCCGTCAGCCCGTTGTGCCCGCCCCCGACGATGACGGTGTCATAGCTGAGTCGTCCCATGCCCGGAAGTCTGCCGTCAGGCCCTGCGGCCAGGTCAGGTCGGTCCAGGCCGCGTGGAGCCGGTCGCTCCACGGGCGCCAGTCGATGCCCTGCGCGGCGAGCCAGTCGTCGTCGCCGAAGGTCGCCGCGTAGCGGTGCGCCCGGTCGCACATGAGCGTGACGATCGAGCCGGTCCGGCCGTGCTGCGCCAGTTCGCAGGCCAGGCGCAGGGCGCCGACGAGGTTCGTGCCCGTCGACGGGCCGGCGTGGATGCCGAGCTCGCAGGCGAGGAAGCGCATCGCCGCGACCGACGCCGCGTCCGGCACCCCGAGCATCCGGTCGACGACCTGCGGCACGAACGACGGCTCGACCCGCGGCCGTCCGATCCCCTCGATGCGCGAGCCGGCGCCTGTCGCGCCCTCCCCGGCGTACGACGGCAGGAACGCCGAGCCCTCGGGGTCGACGACCGCGAGCCGCGTCGGCAGCCCCCGATACCGCAGGTAGCGGCCGATGGTGGCGCTCGTGCCGCCGGTGCCGGCGCCGACGACGATCCACGCCGGCTCGGGGTGTGCCTCCAGCGCGAGCTGCTCGAAGATCGACTCGGCGATGTTGTTGTTGCCACGCCAGTCGGTGGCGCGCTCGGCGTTGGTGAACTGGTCCAGATAGAGGCCGCCGCAGTCCTGCGCGAGGCGCCGCGCGACGTCATACACCTCGCCCGGTCGGTCGACGAGCTCGCAGCGGCCGCCCTCGCGCTCGATGAGCGCGAGCTTCTCGGCGCTCGTCGAGCGCGCGACGACGGCGACGAACGGCAGCCCCAGCAGCCGCGCGAAATACGCCTCGCTGATGGCCGTGGACCCGCTCGACGCCTCGACCAGGGTCGTCGTCGGCCCGATCTGCCCGTTGCACAGCGCCAGCAGGATCAGCGAGCGCGCCAGCCGGTGCTTGAGGCTGCCTGTGGGGTGGGTCGATTCGTCCTTGAGGTAGAGGTCGACGGGGTGCTCGCTGGGTGGCCGCAGCGGCAGCAGGTGCGTGTCGGCGCTGCGCCGCGCGTCGGCGTCGATCCGCCCGACGGCCCACTGCACCCACGCCCGGTCGATGGGGGACGACGCGGGCACGTCACGCAGCAGGTCGGTCATGTCGGGGGTCGCCTTCCAAAGGTCGGGGCCGGCCCGCGTCCGGTGCGTGGGCGCCGTGTCGACCCTACGGCGGTCGCGGCGCCGGTCGCCCGCGATTGCGCGGGGAGGCAGCGCGTCGCGACCCCTTCCGTAGAGTGAGGCGCCGTGAGCCGTCCCGAGCGTGACCCGCTGCTGCGGCCCCCGCGGGTGGTGTCGGCGGCGGCGCTCGTGAGCAGCTTCGACCGGTTCGCGGTGAGTCCGCTGCTCGTGCCGATCGCGGCGTCGCTCGGGGTGGGCCTGGCGCAGGCGTTGGCGGTCGCGAGCAGCTACTACCTCGCCTACGGGCTGAGCCAGCCGCTGTGGGGCGCGCTGTCGGATCGCTTCGGGCGGGTGCGGCTCATGCGGTTGGCCCTGTTGGCGTCGGCCGTCGCCGGGGTCGCCTCCGCGGCGGCGCCGGGGCTGGGGTGGCTCATCGCCGCGCGGGTGTTGACGGGTGCGTTCTTCGGCGCGATCGTGCCGACCTCCCTGACGTATGTCGGTGACACCGTCCCGGTCTCGCACCGGCAGTCGGCGCTGGCGGACCTCATGGCGGCGATCGCGATCGGCACCGCGACGGCGACGGCGGTCGCGGGTCTGGTCGTGCAAGTAGCGGATTGGCGCCTCGTCTTCGCGGCGACCGCGGTGCCGGCGGCGTGCTGCGCGGTGGCGATGCGCCGGCTTCCTGAGCCGCGGCGTGAGCCGCCCGGGGGTGTCCTCGCGACGCTGGCCGGCTCCCTCGCGGACCGCTGGGTGTTGGCGGTCATCACGCTCGCGTTCGTCGAGGGCGCGGTCGTGCTCGGCGTGCTCACTCTGCTCGCGCCGGCGTTGCAGGCCCGCGGGGTCGGGGCCGGCGCGGCGGGCGTGGCGATCACCGCGTACGGGGTGTCGGTCGTGGTCTCGACCCGCGTGCTGCGCGCCGTGAGCGGGCGGCTCCCGATGCCGCTGCTGCTGACGATCGGCGGGCTCGCGGCGGCGGGCGGGTATGCCGTGCTGATCGCCTCCGTCGGGGTCGTCACCGTCGTCGCTGCGGCGGGTTGTCTCGGCGTGACCTGGGCGTTCATGCACTCGTCGCTGCAGACGTGGATCACGACGGTCCGCCCGCAGGCTCGCGGCACGGTCGTGTCGCTCTTCGCCGGAGCCCTCTTCGCGGGCAGCGCCGCGGGCGCCTGGCTGGCCGGCATCCTGGCCGCCGAGGGCCGCTGGTCGCTGCTCTTCGCTGCGACGACTGCCGTCGCCCTCGTGCTCACGGTCGCCGCCGTCGCGAGCCGTCGCCGCTACGAGACCCTCCCGCCGACACGCTGAGGTGCCGTCAGCGATCGCCCGCGGTGTGCTCGTAGGCGGCGTCGAAGAACGCCTTCTCGCAGGTCACCGCACGAGCGAAGATCGCCGCCACCTGCTCCGCCTGCCGCGGGTCGGTCGGCTCGTGGGCGTCGAGCTCCTCCCGCAGCCACTCGACCCAGGCGGTGAAGGCCGGCCCACGGTGCAGCTCCACCCAGCCGACGTGCTCGGGCCGCGTCGCGGCGAGCGGGTCGGCGTCGGCGCGCGTCGCCCAGTCGAGGTAGAGCCATTCGGCGACGACGAGCACGGCGACGACCTGCACGTACTCCCGCGACGCCAGGGCCTCGCGCATCAGCGCGTCGAAGGACTGCGTCGCTGCGAGCAGTCGCGGGCGCTCGCGGTCGGCCGCGTCGACGCCCAGGGCGTCGAAGGAGTCGACGAAGTACGTGTTCTCGTCCGCGGCGAACATCCCGAGCTGCCGGGCGTACGGCAGCCGCGACGCGAGCCCCGGCGCCGACGCGCACGCCTGCCCGAGGAGTGCTGTGAAGGCGTCGCAGAACTCGTAGTCCTGCACGAGGTACCGCGTGAGCACGGCGTCGTCGACCGTCCCGGCGAGCAGCTCATCGACGAAGCGGTGTCCGACCGCGGCGTCCCACTCCTTGGCGGAGGCGTCCCGAAGGCGGTCGCAGAAGCGCGAAGTCATGCCTCGACGCTATCGGTGCGCCGCGCGGACGGTCGATGGGCGACGTAGCCGTTCTTCGACGTCGCATCCTTGGTGAGGTCGCGGTGTGGCGCCGACGAGTGGCGGGCGACCCGGCGTGGACGAGAGGTGGGATCGGACGACGTGAGCGACGGGATCAGCGGTTCCGACGAGATCTACCTCGCGGGCGGGTGCCTGTGGGGTGTGCAGGCATTCGTCGCCACGCTTCCGGGGGTCACGTTCACCGAGGCCGGCCGGGCGAACGGCGCGCGCGGCACGCTGGAGGGGCCGTACGACGGCTACGTCGAGTGCGTCCGCACGCGATTCGCCGCGGACGTCATCACGGTGGGCCGGCTCGTCGAGCACCTCTTCGAGATCATCGACCCGTACGGCGTGGACCGGCAGGGGCCTGATGTCGGGCGCAAGTACCGCACCGGCATCTACTCCGAGGACCCGGCACACCTGCGGGCAGCTCGGGCTTTCATCGACGCGCGGGACGATGCCGCCCGCGTCGCCGTCGAGGTCCTCCCGCTGACCGGCTACGTCCGCAGCGCCGAGGAGCACCAGCACCGGCTCGCGCGCCATCCGGAGGATTCGTGCCACCTGCCGCGCGAGCTGCTGACGAGGTACGGCCCTCTGCTCGGCCACTCGCGCCTCACGTGAGCGCGGCCGCCACGTGACGCGAGAGCGGCTCCGTCTGCGTCACCGCCTCCGGTGCGACGGCTTGCGCGGCTGGCGGCGTCCGGGTTGGGGGGTGTCGGCGGGGGCGCGACGCGCGGAGGTGCGCTGGTCTGGGGCCGTGCGGGAGCTGTTCGGGGTGCGGCCCCGCACGACTCCGATGAACTGCTCGATGAGCGGGTTCTCGTCGTCGATGCGCCAGGCCAGGGCGACGGGGGAGGGGTCGGCGTCGACGACCGGCCGGTAGGTCAGATCGCGGCGGCTGGCGCCACGGGCCACGGACATCGGCACGACCAGCACGGCTCCGCCCAACACGAGATCGGTTGCGGTGGTCGTCAGCTCGCTGATGACCTGCTCGTCGTCGAGGTCGGCGAGCGTCACCTCGTCGACGGCGCAGATCGCGTGCTCCTTCGACACCCACGCGACGATCTGCTCGTCGTACAGCGGGATCGCATGCAGCCCCGCCCGGTCGATCGGCAGGCGGACGAAACACATGTCGAGGCTGCCGTCGCGCAGGCCCGCGAGCTGCTCGTCGTCGGGCACGTCGCGGACCGAGAGCGGGACGTCGAAGCGTTCGGCCCACACCCGCCGCCACTTGGTGAGGGTGACGCCGGGCACCGCGCCGATCCGCAGGCCGCCGACCGCGGTGCTCTCCTCGCTCACCCGGGCAGGCTAACGCGCCGGACACCCCCGCTCGGCGTGCCATACGCTCGCGTGGTGAGTCAGACCCTCAAGCCGTCCACCGCCGCGCAGAAGCTGGGCATCCTGCTCGCCGCCGCGCCGGAGGACTTCCAGAACACGCCGATCACCCGCGCGCAGCTCGACGCCCTGCGCGCCGACCCGCCCGCGTGGCTCACCGACCTGCGGCGCAACGGGCCGTTCCCTCGCGAGGTCACCGCGCGAAAGCTCGGCGTCTCCAACTCCGGGTTGGCGCGCGGCGGAGTCACCGAGCCGCTCGACGCCGACCAGGTAGGCGCGTTGCTGGCCGATCCGCCCGAGTGGCTCGTCCACGAGCGAGAGGTGCACCGCGCCGTCGTCGCCGAAAACGCGCGACTCAAGGCCCGCCCGCCCCGCTGACGATCTGTGCTCGGCGCGTCCGACGAGCGCAGGCTGAAGTGTGTACGATCGTACACACTTCAGCCGACAGAGGAGCACGTCGTGACAGCTTCGCCTTCCGCCGCCCACGCGGAGGAGCCCCATTCGGCGTTCCATGATTCGGCGGTGCGTGCCCCCGAAGGTGCCGTCGTGGACCGCGGCGGTGTTCGTGCTGTTCCTCATGCGCGGGCTGCTGTTCAACACGTGGTTCAGCCGTGGCCCCGACGTCCAGCGGCTCCTCGAGGCCTCCACGCTGCAGCTGGGTCTCATCGCGATGCTGGTGCCCGTCGGCGGACTCCTGGCGATCGGGCCGGCCGGCGAGCTGGTGGACCGCTTCGGGTCCCGTCGGGTGGCGACGGCGGGGTACACGCTGGCGTCCGCGGCGCTGGCGCTCGCCGGCTTGGCGATCCAGAGCGGAAACCTCCTGCTCAGCTGCGTCCTGCTCGTTCTCTTCGGCGCCCCGTTGGCGGTGGTCGACTTCGTCGGCAATTACGAGGGGACCCTCGTCGACAAGGCGGCTCGCCGCAGCGTCTTCGCGGCGATCCACGGCGCCTTCGGGCTGGGAATGCTGTCGGCTGCCTTCCTGACGGGCGTGGTCAGCGACGCCGGCATGTCGATGGGGATGCACTTCGGTCTCATCGCGGCGGTGGCGCTGGTCGCTTCGGTGGCCGCTTCCTTGGCGCTGCCCCGGCATCCGACGCGACAGCGAGGTTCCCGCACCCCTCGCGAGACCGGTTCGCGCGCGGTGTGGTTCGAGCGGCGCAGCCAACTGATCGCGCTCATCGGCTTCACCTTCATCATGGCCGAGACCAGCGCCGGGACCTGGGTGCCCATCGCGATGACCGGAGCCGGGTTCACCCCGGCGCAGGCCGCCTACGCGCTGAGCTTGTTCTGGATCCTCATGACGATCGGCCGGCTGCTCGGCGGCTTCGTCGTCGACGCCATCGGGCGCTACCGGACCGTGCTGGTCTCGTGCCTGGTGACGGCCGTGGGCGTAGCCGGATTCATGGCCGCCGGGGATTCGCCGCTGTCGTATCCGGCCTTGGCCCTGTGGGGTCTCGGCCTGGCGCTGGGCTTCCCCATGAGCGTCGCGTCGATGGGTGACGACCCGGCCAAGGCCTCGGCGCGGGTCAACATGATCATCATGATCGTCTACCTGTCCAACCTGTCGGTCGGCCCGGCGTTGGGCGGGATCGGGCAGGTGCTCGGTGTGCACGCCGCCTTCGCGGTCCCGCTGGTGTTGCTCCTGATCTCGGCGAGCCTGGCGAAGGTGACGCGGCCGATCACGAGCGGCGGGACGCGCTGACCGGCTCGACGCGCTCCGGCAGGTGGTTGATCAGCAGGTCGACGTTCGCGGCGACGAGCCGGCGATCCAGGTCCGCCCCGAGGAAGGCCCGGTGCATCGGCCACCCCTCGATCATGACGTTCAGCGCGGCGCACACCTGCGGCGAGAAGTGCAGTCCGAGGCTGGCCCTGCTGCGCCGCACCCATTCGCCGGCGGCCTCGCACACGACCGGATTGTGGTGCGCGTAGGCGTACATCTCGAAGATGAGGTTCATGTCCTGGGGGGAGGCGTAGGCCGAGCCGCAGACGAGATCCACTACCGCCGCCGCGGCATCGTCGGCCGTGGCGGCGCTCTCCATCGCCCGCCGGAACTGGGCGGACTTGACGTCGACCAGGTGCACGAAGGCCTGACCCAGCAGATCGTCGAGGCTCTCGAAGTAGTAGGTCAGCGACCCCAGCGGCACGCCGGCTTCCGCGGCGACCCGGCGATGGCTGGTCCTGTGGACCCCGAGTTCGGTGATGACCGCCAACGCGGCCTCGATGATCGTTTCCCGTCGCTGCGGGTCGTTGGGGGTCTTCGCGCGCGAACCTGCCATGCCTCCCCGCTCCTGCCGACGACCTGTGCTCCACCGTACGCGCCTCGCGCTCTACAACATCGCCTGTGGGAAGCGGTCGTC
Organism: Dermatophilaceae bacterium; assembly: GCA_032229625.1. GTDB lineage: Bacteria > Actinomycetota > Actinomycetes > Actinomycetales > Dermatophilaceae > Kineosphaera. Next base: position 11,685 of record JAVTVZ010000151.1, read on the forward strand.
GAACGGCCGGCCAGTCGGGGCAGTTTTTCGTTATACGATTTTGGCATGGCGGATGACGAGCACGTGACGGACGCGCAGATCCAGCAGTGGGCTGACGAGGCCGAGGCGGGCTATGACGTCGAGGAGCTGAAGCGCCGCGGTAGGGGACGCCCCGGGCGCGGCGCGGAACCGACTCAGGTGATCGCCGTGCGTCTCACCACCGAGGAGATCGAGGCGCTGGACGCCTACGCCGCCCGCGAGCACCTGTCTCGCTCCGAGGCAATCCGACGGGCTCTCGCCGGCTACGCCGCGTGAAGGTTCACCACAGCGCGCTCAAGCACGGGATCCTGCCCGAGGATGCCGAGCGCGCTGCGGACCTCTCGTTGTGGATCGAGCCGTTGCATGACGAGGACTGGCCGCACCGCGAACTGCGGCTTGGCTTCGACACGCGCGCTCGGCTCCTGGAGACCGTGGTGCTCGTCTTCCGTAGCGGCGAGGAGATGGTCATCCACGCGATGCCGGCGCGTCGTCAGTTCTGGGATCTGCTGCCCTGAACGACCACGTACCTGCAACGCATCGCAGTTTTCGGCGACCAGTTCTTTCGGTGCCCCTGCCTTGAGGCTCGCCGTGCTCAAGAACGAGACACCTGACCTGGGTGAACGTTCACAATGCGGCACCCTCCCGACGCCGAAAATGAGACACGGCCCCTGTCACACGGCTCCCCTGCGAGCGGCGTGACAAACCCACCCAGTCTCATTTGAACCGGGCAGAGGCGAACATTTGTGCGAACAGGTACCGCAGCTCGCACGATGTCGCAGCACTTGAAGGGGCATGTCCACCAGCCCCGCGCCTACTCTGCGGCGTCACGCGCCCCGCTCATTCGGAGTGGGCCAGCATCCGGCCGCGTCCTGTAGCTGTGGGCCGTCGGGCGGAGCGTCAGCCGCCGCCACCGCCCGTCTCACGCGGATGTTCACTTCTCGTCGCAGTTTCGCGGATCGTGGCGCCTGGCCCCGCTTACCCTTACGCCGAGTTGCGCAGATACCTCCCGAAGTGCGGGACGGTGAAGGCGATGCGGCCGCGCTCGCCGGAGTAGATCAGGCCCTTCTTGAGCAGGCCGTCGCGCGCGGGGGACAGGGACTGCGGTTTGCGGTCGAGGTGCTTGGCGACGGCGGCGGTGGGGACGGATTCGGTCTCGTCGAGTTCCTCTCCGGCGGCGAACATCTCGGCGGCGACGTCGGCCATCGCGCGCAGGTATTCGCGCTCGCCGGGGGTGGCGCGCTCGAAGCGGGACCCGAAGAAGCCGACGCCCAGCTCCTCCTCGGCCTCGGGCCCGGCGACCGTGACGTCTTCGGCGGTGATCGGGGAGCGCGGCGCGACATCCCAGGCGACCTTGCCGTAGGCCTGGATGAAGTAGGGGTAGCCGCCGGTCGCGGCGTACATCGCGTCGAGCGCCTCGCGCCCCCACTCGCCGTCCTCGTCGCGCGCCGGCGACTGCAGCGCCAGCTCCGCGGCCTCCCGGTCGAGCCGGTCGATGCGGGTGTAGCGGAACAGCCTCTCGGAGTAGGACTTCGACGCCGACAGCAGCGCCGGGAGGTGCGGCAGCCCGGCGCCGACGACGATGACGGGCAGGCCGTTCTGGCTGATCTCGTGGCACGCCGCGCACAGCGCCGAGATGTCCGCCGGCCCGAGGTCCTGCATCTCGTCGATGAAGACCGCGACGCCCTTGCCGACGTCCGCGGCGAGCCCGCCGACGTCGGTGAGCAGCTCGACGAGGTCGATCTCGATGTCGCCGGAGTCGGCCCGGCCGCTCTGGACCGGCGCGTCGATGCCGGGCTGCCACTTCTCCCGCAGCTTGGCGTTGCTCGGCGCGTCCCGGAGCGCGAACGCCTTGATGACCCCGAGCACCTGGTCGACCTCGTCGGCGACGGGATGCCCCAGCTCGCGCACCGCGACGTGCAGCGACGCGCTCATCGGCCGCCGCAACCCCTGCTCGGGCCGCGCCTCGAACTTGCCCGACCCCCACCCGGCGCGCACGGCCGTGCCGCGCAACGCGTTGAGCAGCACCGTCTTGCCGACCCCACGCAGGCCGGTCAGCACGATGGAGCGCTCCGGGCGCCCCCGGGCGATGCGCTCGAGCACGACCTCGAAGGTGCGCAGCTGCTCGTCACGGCCGGCGAGCTCCGGCGGGCGCTGCCCGGCCCCGGGCGCGTAGGGGTTGCGAATCGGATCCACGGTAGGAGGTTATTCGCGTCTCTAGCCCGTGTCGCAGAGGCGCGCAGAGCGCGCGAGACACGTTCTTCCCGCACGGGCCCCGTCGCGGCCGGCCGGCCACGACCCGGCCCGGGCACCTCGCGGGCGACGTCAGCGCCCAGGCCGACGTCAGCGCCCAGGCCGACGTCAGCAACCTGCCGTAGGGTGCGAGTCATGAGCGCTGTGCCCGAGAAGTCCATCGCCTCCGTCGATCTCGGTGCGCGCGTCGTCGCCCGCCGCGCCCGCGTCAACGCCCCGGCCCATGACCTCTACGCCATGGCCGCGAACCCGCACCGGCACCACGAGCTCGACGGCTCCGGCAGCGTCAAGCCGACCGTCATCGGACCCCGCGAGTTGCAGCTGGGCGACCGCTTCCGCGTGGACATGACGATGTTCGGCCTGCCGTATGCGATCACCAGCGTCGTCACCGACCTGGAGCCCGACCGGGTCGTCGAGTGGCAGCACCCGGGCAAGCACCGGTGGCGCTGGGAGTTCGCGCCGCAGGACGACGGGTCGACCCTGGTCACGGAGATCTTCGACTACACGGCCTCGCCCGTCGCGCCCGTGCTCGAGCGGCTGAAGATGCCGGCCAAGAATGCCGTCGGCATCCGCGACTCCCTCGCCAAGCTGCAGCGCCGCTTCGGCGGCTGACGGCGGATCGTCAGTTGACGAACGGGGTGCCCGGCCCGTCGTGCTTCATCGGGCGATTCGCCTCCTGCCAGGCCAGCATCCCGCCGTCGACGTTCACCGCGTCGATGCCCCGCTCGCGCAGGTAGGCGACGACGCGGCCCGACCGGCCACCGCTGCGGCAGCACACCAGCACCGTGGCGTCGGTGGGCAACTCGGAGATCCGATCCGGGATCTGCCCCATCGGGATGTGCACCGCGTGCGGGGCATGCCCGGCGGCCCACTCGTCGTCCTCGCGGACGTCGATCATGACGACGTTGTCGGGCAGGGCGTCCACGGTGGTCAGCGGCAGGTCGTTCTGCGGCTGTGCAGGGCTGGTGCTCATGCCTCAAGTCTGACATCGCGCACCGCGGTCATGACACCGAAGTCCGCCTCTGCTCGACGGCTGAGCCGGCGCTACTTCAGCAGCCGAGACATCCGCCGGTCGGCGAGCGGCTTGCCGCCGGTCTGGCACGTCGCGCAGTACTGCAGCGAGGAGTCTGCGAACGACACCTCGCGCACCACGTCGCCGCACACCGGGCACTCCTGCCCGGTCCGGCCGTGCACGGCCATCCCGGCGCGTTTGGCGTCCTTGAGCTCGGCCGCGGGCTTGCCGGAAGCAGCGGCGACCGCACGGTGCAGTGTGCGAAGCATCGCGTCGTACAGCCGCTGGACGGCCTCCTCGTCCAGCGACCCGGCCACCGCGAAGGGCGACATCTTCGCGGCGTGCAGGATCTCGTCGGAGTAGGCGTTGCCCACGCCCGCCAGGACGCTCTGATCGCGCAGCAGCCCCTTGAGCTGCTTCCTGCGGTCGGCGAGGATCCCCGCGAGGGCCGCGACGTCGAAGCCGGGCGCGAGCGGATCCGGCCCCAGACTCGCGATGCCCGGCACGAGCGCCGGGTCGGCGACGAGGTAGGCGGCGAGCCCCTTCTTCGTGCCCGCCTCGGTGAGGTCGAAGCCGGAGTCGTCGGAGAACCGCACGCGCAGCGCGATCGGTGAGCGACCCGGCCGCAGCCGCGTCGCCGGAGCCTTCTCCGACCATCGCAGCCATCCGGCGCGGGCCAGGTGGAAGATCAGATACAGTCCGCCGCAGTCGATGTCGACGAACTTGCCGTGCCGGTGCACGCCGTCGACCATCGTGCCGACGAGCGCGTCCGGCGGCGGGTCGAACGTCTTCAGGACCGCGATCGAGCCCAGCTCGACACCGACGACGGCGAGCCCGTCGAGCCGCCCGTCGAGGAAGTCGACGAGGGCCTGCACCTCCGGCAGCTCGGGCACGGCGCCTGCCTCACAGCACTTCCTGGCCGCCGAGCACGGCCCGCAGCTTGGCCAGCAGCCCGTAGCCGTCGGGGGCGCGCACGACCGGCACGGGCCGGGCGACCTTGGGCAGGAAGCCCTCGTTGGAGACGGGGATGCCGTGGCTGAGCACCTGCTCGGTGGGGGTCAGCTCGCGGATGCCGATCGCGCGGACGACGTCGGCGCGGTCGCGGGCGAAGTCGCCGTAGATGCGCGGGTCGTGCTGCCCGTCGTCGCCGATGAGCACCCACTGGATGTGCGGGAATTCGCGCGCCAACCGGTGCAGGCTCGCGCGCTTGTGGTCCTGCCCGGAGCGGAACCAGCCGGTGTTCGTCGGCCCCCAGTCCGTCAGCAGCAGCGGCCCGCTGGGGTAGCCGTGCCGCTTGAGGAAGCGCACGAGCGTGCCGCACGTGTTCCACGCCCCCGTCGACAGGTAGAACATCGGGGCGCCCTCGTGCTCGGCGAGCAACTCCCGATACATCGGCGCCATCCCCGGCACGATGTGGCGGGCCTGCTCGTGGCGCACGAACGTGTTCCACGCCGCGATGAGCGGCCGCGGCAGCGACGTGATCATCACGGTGTCGTCGATGTCGCTGACGAGCCCGAAGCGGGCCGCCGACGAGATGATCTGCACATGCGCGCGGGCGGGCCGACCGTCGCGCGGGGTGATCGTGATCGTGTGCCGCCCCGGCGGCAGGCCGTGGTCGGTGATGACGGTGTCGATGTAGCCGCTGCGGTCGGTGCGGGCCTCGTGGGCGCGGCCGTTGATCGTCACGGTCACGGGGTGGTCCATCGCCTGCGCGGTCAGGAAGACGCGCCAGCCGCGCATCCGCTCCTCCGCGCGCTCGCGCAGCGTCGCACTGGCGTCGAGGAACTGCTCGACGGCCTGCGGGTCCTCGTTCGGCGGGGTCTGCGGCTCGTCCTCGTCCTGCCGCGACAGCAGCACCCGCCCGAGCACGCGCACGAACGTCTCCCCGCCGTAGCCCGGGTAGCCGATCGCTCGGCACGTGAAGTGCCACCGCTCCCGCAAGAGGTCGCTGAGCTGACGATTCATCGCGTCCTCGACGCGTGCAGCGGCGTGCAAGCGGGCCATGTTTCGACGGTAGACCATGATCGGGCCGCCGACTCGTCGTGCAGTAGGTCGTGCCGTAGGTCGTCCCGTAGGTCGTCGCGGCGCCCCAGGCGCGAGCCCGACTCGCCCCTCCCGGCAGCGTGGAGGGCGCGGGCAGCGCCGGTCGCCGGCCCCGGTGATCAACGTCACGGCCGCGGCGGCCCCCTGCGCCGGACCGCCGGTCCGGCGCCGCCGGTCGAGCGAATCCGGCTGCCGCAGTGGCTCGCCGGCCCGGCCGCGAGTGTCGACGCGGGGGGCTCCTCGACCCCGCGAGTCCGGCCGCGACGCGGCCGCAGGGGCAGCGGGCCCGGCCCCACGGGCCTGCTCTCACATCACCGCTGGGCCGGTCGATGGGGAGTCAGGAACCGGGCGCGACCTGCCTCGACGGATGTCGGCGCAGGCCGGGCGGCCCGGCCGAACGGAGGGAACGAGTCATGGGCAGGAAGCCCGCACGGATGCAGCTGCACGACCCCACGCACGGACGCGACGCCCACGTCGGTCGGAGCGCACCCCTGGCCGGTGCACGATGAACGGCAGCCGGCCCATGAGGGGCTCGGCGCGCGGGTACGCCCCGCAGCGCCGCCCGCGACGCACCCCGACCGCCCCGGTGCGCCCGCACGACCAGCACCCCCGCGGCACACGGCCGCACGCCACCGGCCTGAGCCGCGACCACACGCACCTGCAGCGCCCGGCCGGTGTCGGCTGCCGGCACACCCAGGGCCTGGACGAGGTGTGGTCCGCCCGGCACGCGCCCGTGCCGTCCGCCGAGCAGGGTTGGGAGACGCCGCTCTTCGCCTACGGGCCGCAGGACGTCCAGGCGTCGTTCGGCCGGCCGAGCGCACCGATGATGGACGTGTCCGGCGCTGCGCTGACCGAAGGCGTGCGTGAGGTCCGACCCCTCGCGCGGCTCACCCGCCCGAAGCCACCGGCCGCGGCCGCGCTCGTCACGGCCCTCGGCGACCTCCTGGCACGCCGGCGGCCCGCCGCGCGCCGCGCCGAGGCCGATCGCGCCGAGACCGATCGCGCCGAGACCGATCGCGCCTCCGGCGCCCGCCGCACCGCTCTGGTGGTCGGCGCCGCACTGACGGCGGTGGCCGCGCTCGTCGTCTACGGGGTCGCCGTCACCGGCGTCGCTGGTCAGGGCGCGACCTACGGCGTGCTCGTGGCCGCCGTGCTCGCTCTGCTCGCCCTGCTGCGGCCGATGCGCGCCGAGCTCGCGCGTCGCCTCGGGGCCCGACCCGCTGCGACCCCCGCCCCGCCGGCCCCGGCCGGGCGACCTGAGCGCACGGACCGCTTCGACCGGCCGGACCCCGGCGCGCCCCGCGAGAGCGCCGGCGACGACGCCCGACGGCCCTGCCTGGAGGAGCGGACCGCGTTCGCCGGAGGCGAGGGCGACCCGCAGGGCTGACCCGCCGACGACCGCACGGCAGACCTGACGAAGGCCGGGAGGGGATCACCCCACCCGGCCTTCGTCATGCCCGGGGCCCGTCCCGTGATAGGCGTGAATTAATCTTGTGCACCAAGGGAATTCCGGTGTTGTCGACAAGAGTGGTCGACCATGGACGCTCGTTCAGTACAGTTGCACAAGACGAACGTCACGACAGGACCGCTGGGGAGCGGGATCCACATCGGGGCGGGAGTCGCCGGCTTCTTGGGGGAGCCGGGTCCGGCAGGGGGAGCCGCCGGTAGCCCGATCGGCTGGGGAGCCGGGGCTGACGGTGTCACAGGGGAATTGGGGATGCGATGCAGCCGCTGCACATCGTGCTCGTGGTGGCGACGGGGATCGCCTTCATCGTGGCCGCCGCGCCGAGCTCGCGGATCGGAGCGGGACGCGAGCACGGCCGGCTCATCGCCCTGGTCGTCAGCGGGGCCGCCGTCGTGGGGAACGGCGCCTCGCTGCTTCCGGCGCTGCCGCCCTGGTACGGGCGGCTCATGGTGCTGCTCAGCCTCGGCGTCGCCGTGTGGGCCGGTCTCGCGCTGCTGGCCGCCCGGGACCGCGACCGCGACGGCGTCACGATCGTGACCCGCGCCGCGCGTCCGGCCGGTCCGGTCCGCCCGGCGCTCGCCGACGACGGTCGATCGCGTGACGAGCGCAGCGTCCCGGCCGCGGGCCCCGCGCGATCCGACGCCCGATTCGACGCCCGATTCGACGCCCGATTCGATGCGGCCACGCCCGGCGCGGCTCGGCCCTTCGTCGACTACGCCGATGCGATGCCCGATCACGGGGCCGGCGCCCGCGCCTCCCGCGGCGAGCCCCGCCGCCCACACCTGTATGTCGTGCCGAGCGCCGCCGACATCGTCGACGCCGAGATCGTCGAGGACGAGAGCGTCGAGGACGAGAGCGACGAGCGCCACACGAGCGACAAGCGCGACGCGAGCGCCACGCCGCCCCGGGGAGACTCCACGAGCGGCCGGGCCGTCGCGACGCAGGCCACGTTCGACGCGGCCGGCCCGGCGGGGGCGCGCGGCGCACGGTCGGTGCGCGGCGAGACCTACGTCGCGGGGCACCTGCGCGACTACCTGCCCGAGAGCAAGGCGGGCGTCACGCGCCGCCGCTCGCGGGCCCGGCACCAGGGCGACCTGCGCGAGCGTCTCGAGTCGATGTATGCCGACGGCCAGGACCAGCGGGGCAGCGTCGTCTCCTACCGCGCCTGACGCGCGATCCGCGGGCCCGTGGCGCGCCGGTCTCGGCCGCACGATGCGCCCAGGATCGGGCGTACCGGACGGATCGGCGTGCGTCGCCGGGCCCGGGGAGGTCGCGGGGTCGTCGGGGCGTTCCCTGCGCGCGGCGTGGCGGTGCTCCTGTGAGACGGTGGAGCCGTGGACACCGCCTCCGTGCTCGCCCTCATGCAGGATGTCGCCGCCCAGGTCATCACCCCCCGATTCCGCTCGCTGGCCTCCGATGAGGTCATGGAGAAGAAGCCCGGCGATCTCGTCACGGTCGCCGACCGCGAGGCCGAGCACCTGCTCACCGCGGCGCTGCGCGAGCAGTATCCGGTGGCCGTCATCGTCGGTGAGGAAGCGACCGCCGCCGACCCCAGCCTCATCGGCCGCCTCGCCGACGCGTCCCACGCGTTCGTCATCGACCCCGTCGACGGCACGAAGAACTTCGTGCACGGCCGCCCCGACCACGCCGTCATGCTCGCCGAGCTGCGCGACGGCGAGTGCACCCGCGGCTGGATCTGGCAGCCGGAGCACCGGCTGGCGTTCGTCGCCGAGCGCGGCGCCGGGGTGACCCGCAACGGGCGGCCGGTGACGCGCCGCGTCCCCGAGCTCGACCCGGCGACGCTGCGGGTCGTGACCTCCCGGCCCGCGCAGGAGGGGCCGCACGGCGACCTGACCTGGGGCCCCACCGCCTGGTGCTGCGGCGTCGACTATCCGTGGCTCGCCGAGGGGCACGTCGACGCGATCCTCTACGCGCGGGGGCTGCCGTGGGATCACGCGCCCGGCAGCCTCATGACCCAGGAAGTGGGCGGCGTCGTCCGGCACCTCGACGGCACCCCCTACGTGCCCGGTCGGCCACCGGAGGACGGCCAGGGGCCGCTGCTCGCGGCGGCCGGCCCGCAGCTGTGGGACTACGTGGTCGAGCGTCTGCCCTGATCGTCCCTGGTCGTCGTGGGCGCCTCCGCGCGGCGATCACTCCCCGGCGGCGACCGCGACACCCGGCTGTTGTGTCTCGGCTACCTTCGGCGACAAGGGGTTTGAGAGTTACCGTCGGAGCATGACGCGAAGTGATGCCGCTCTTGTCGACGGGGTGAGCCTGGGCGAGGGGCCCGGTGGCCTGCCCGTGGTCGAGGTCCAGACTCCCGCTGCGACCGCCACGATCCACCTCCAGGGTGCGCAGGTGACGTCCTGGGTCCCGGCCGGCGCGCAGGAGGTGCTCTGGCTGAGCCCGACCGCCGTCTACGCCCACGGCACGGCGATCCGCGGGGGCATCCCGCTGTGCGCGCCGTGGTTCGGGCCGGGCCGCAAGAAGGACAAGCCGGGCGCCCACGGCTGGTTCCGCACCGCGCTGTGGACCCTGGCCGACACCTCGCGTGACGGCGACGACGTCGTCCTGCGCTTCACGCTCGACGGCGCGGACGCGTCGGTGCCCGACGGTCAGCCGGCCGACGTCACCGCCGACTACACGGTGCGGGTCGGCGCGCAGCTGGGGCTGACCCTGACCGTCACCGCCGGCGCCGAGGGCCTCGACCTCGAGGAGGCGCTGCACACCTACGTCGCGGTCTCCGACGTCGCCGACATCACCGTCGAGGGGCTGGACGGCTCGCGGTATGCCGACAAGACCCCCGGCGGGCGGGCGGTCAACGCCCAGTCCGGTGACCTGCGACTCATGCGTCAGACCGATCGGGTCTACGCGCACGCCGGGCAGGCGGTCGTCGTCGACGAGGCCGCCGGCCGCCGCGTCGTCGTCACCAAGGACGGCTCCGGCAGCACGATCGTGTGGAACCCGTGGGAGGCCAAGGCCGCCGAGGCCGCCGACATCGGCGACGCGTGGCGCGGCTTCGTGTGCGTCGAGGCCGGCAACGCCCTCAACCAGTTCGTCAAGCTCGGCCCCGGCGAAGCCCACACGCTCACCTCGACCCTGGCCGTCGAGGCGCTGTAGGAGGGTCAGGCCCCACGGGCGTCCGCGGCGCGAGGTGCGCGCGGGCGCCCGTCCGGTGCGTGGCCCGTCGCCCTGGGTCCGGGGAGTGCTCCGGCGGTCTGCGCGATCGAGCGCGGCGGTGGAGTGTGCGCGGCCGTGGAGTGCGCTCGGCGGTGGAGTTTGCCGGTCCGCCGTGACAGGCTCGGCTCGGCACGTGGGTGTGCCGGGGTGCGCCTCGGCCGCGCGAGCCGAGCGAGCCCCAGCGGATGAGACGGAGTAGTCAATGAGCACCACGAGCGCGACCACCACGAGCGTCACCGGCACGACCGGCGGTAGCGAGGCGAGCAACGCCCAGGTCGCGCAGGCCGACACGTCCCACGTCTTCCACTCCTGGTCGGCCCAGGGGTCGCTGAGCCCGCTGGCCATCGCCGGCGGGCTGGGCAGCGAGTTGTGGGACCACGAGGGCAAGCGCTACCTCGACTTCTCCTGCCAGCTCGTCTTCACGAACATGGGCCACCAGCACCCCCGGATCGTCGAGGCGATCCGCGAGCAGGCGGCGACCCTGGCGACGATCGCGCCGGGGACGGCCAACGCGACGCGGGCGCGGGCCGCCGAGCTCATCCTGGAGCGGGCGCCGCAGGGCTTCTCCAAGGTGTTCTTCACCAACGGCGGGGCGGATGCTAACGAGAACGCGATCCGCATGGCGCGCCTGGTCACCGGCCGCGACAAGGTGATCAGTCGCTACCGCAGCTACCACGGCAACACCGGCGCCGCGATCGTCGCGACGGGGGACTGGCGGCGCGCGAACAACGAGTACGCGCGTGGCCACGTGCACGCCTTCGGGCCATACCTCTACCGCACAGAGTTCTGGGCGACCAGCGAGCAGGAGGAGTGCGAGCGCGCCCTGCACCACCTCGAGCGGGTCGTCCAGAGCGAGGGGCCGGAGTCCGTCGCCGCGATCCTGCTCGAGACGATCCCAGGCACCGCGGGGGTCATGATGCCGCCGCCGGGCTACCTGCCCGGCGTTCGCGAGATCTGCGACCGCTACGGCATCAAGCTCATCCTCGACGAGGTGATGGCCGGCTTCGGGCGCACCGGGCACTGGCTGGCGCTCGACGCCTACGACGTGCGCCCCGACCTCGTCACCTTCGCCAAGGGCGTCAACTCCGGCTACGTGCCGGTCGGCGGCGTGATGATCAGCGAGGAGATCGCCGGCGCCTTCGACGAGCGGGTCTTCCCCGGCGGCCTCACGTACTCCGGCCACCCGCTCGGCTCCGCCGCGATCGTCGGCAACCTCACCGCGATGGCCGACGAGGGCGTCGTCGAGAACGCCGCGACGATCGGTCGCGACCACCTCGGCCCGGCGCTGCGCGGGCTCGCCGAGAAGCACGACGTCATCGGTGAGGTCCGCGGCGTCGGCGTCTTCTGGGTGCTCGAGCTCGTCGCCGACCGGGCGACCCGCGAGCCGCTCGACGCCGCCGCGATGGGCCGGATCAAGAATCGGATGCAAGACGGCGGGCTGCTCACGATGGTCGTCGCCAACCGCATCCACGTCGTGCCGCCGTGCGTCGTGACCCCCGACGAGGTCGCCCATGCCGCCGCGATCCTCGACGAGGCGCTCGCCGGCGCCTGATCCCCACCCACGACGCCGGCGGCCGATCCCTGAGATTCGGCCGCCGGCGTCGTCATGCGTGGAGCTCGTTGCGTAGAGAGATCAGTCGCCGTAGTTGGCGATGATCGCCGCCGTGACCTCTTCGGTCGTCGCGGTCCCGCCGACGTCGCGTGTGAGGACACCGCTGGCGGTGGTGCGCTCGACGGCGAGCTGCAGCTGCTTGGCCTCGTCAGCGCGTCCGAGATGCTCCAACATGAGCGCGGCGCTCTCGATGGCGCCGATCGGGTTCGCCAGGCCCTGCCCCGCGATATCCGGGGCCGAGCCGTGCACCGGCTCGAACATCGAGGGGAATCGCCGCTCGGGGTTGAGATTCGCGCTCGAGGCGAGGCCCAGGCTTCCGGCCAGGGCGCTGCCGAGGTCGGACAGGATGTCGGCGTGCAGGTTGGAGGCGACCACAACCGACAGGTCCTCGGGGTGAAGGACGAACTTGGCTGCCATTGCGTCGACGAGCACCTTCTCGGTCTCGACGTCGGGGTAGTCCCCCTTGACGCGATCGAAGATCTCGTCCCAGAGCACGAAGCCGTACTGCTGGGCGTTGCTCTTGGTCACCGACGACACCTTCTTGCGGGTGCGGGTGCGCGCGAGGTCGAAGGCGTAGCGGATGATCCGCTCGGTGCCGACCTCGCTGAACAAGGCCGACTGAACGGCGAACTCGTGACCCGGTCCGCGACCGGAGAAGTTGCGGCCGCCGATGCCGGCGTATTCGCCCTCGGAGTTCTCCCGGACGCAGACCCAGTCGAGTTCGGTGTCGTCCGCCTTGCGTAGGGGCGAGGTGACCCCGGGCAGGAACTTCACCGGGCGGACGTTCGCCCACAGGTCGAAGTTCTGCGCGATGTTGAGGCGCAGTCCCCACAAGGTGACGTGGTCCGGGAGGGTGGGCCAGCCGACGGCGCCGAAGTAGATCGCATCGTGCTCGCGCAGGGCGTCGAGGCCGTCCGGGTCCATCATCACGCCGTGCTCGGCGTAGTACTCCGAGCCCCACGGGTACTCGGTGAACTCGAACGCGAGGTCGTCCGACGTCGTTGCGATGTGTTCGAGGACGGCGGTGCCTGCGGCGACCACCTCCTTGCCGATGCCGTCGGCGGGGATGGTTGCGATGCTCAAAGTGGTGCTCATCAAATGCTCCTGTCGTCGTGCCCGAGTCAGCTGCTTGAGCTCAGTCAAGGCCAGGGCTGCCGTCGTCGTCCAAGACAGGGTGTGGATGCGATTCATCGGCGGAGCCTATGGACGCGGAGCTGCTCCTGCTGGTTTGCCGCAGACGCTGCACGCACTCCATGAAGTCGGTGGCCAACGGAGTGAGTCCGGCGCGGCGACACAGCGCGGCACTCCACATCCCGGGAGCGTCGGTGAGTGTCCGCACCCGAAGCCCGGCGCGCACGGCGAGCCCCTCCCACGCCTCGGGCAGGATCGCGGGGCCGACACCGGCGAGGACCAAGGGCAGGATCGACGTGCGGTGGTCGACCTCGCAGGCGATCGTGGATCCCGGTTGCCGCGCGAGGACATCGTCGACGAGCTCACGCATGACGCTTCCCGGGTGCGACGTGATGAGCCGGCAGCCGCCCAGGTCCTCGACCGTCAGCTCGTCGCGATCGGGCAGTGCGTCGGCCCCTCCTGAGACGAGGACGAGACGCTGGCTGCGCAACGGGATGACCACGAGGTCCTTGTCGCGATGAAGCCGGGCTGCCGCGATGAGACCGACCTCTGCACTGCCCTGGCGGACCAGGTCGGTCACCTCCTCGGCGGTCAACCCGCCCAGTGCCGAGATCGAGACGCCCGGACGTGTGGTGAGGAAGTCGGCGATGAGCTCTGCTCCGGGCGAGATGCCCGTGCTGGGCATCGTGGCGACGACGAGCCGGCCCCGTCGCGCGGACAACGCGCCACGAGCCGCGTCCTCCGCGGCCTGCACCGTCCGCAAGGCACGTCGGCACGGCTCGAGGAGATCCCGCCCTGCCTCACTGAGGACGACTCGACGCCCGACGCGGTGGAACAGCGGCAGTCCGAGCTGCTGCTCCATGCGTGCGATCGCCTGGGAAAGCGACGGCTGGGCGATGTGGAGATGGTCGGCAGCCCGAGTCAGCGTGCCGTGTTCGGCCACGGCGAGGAAGTAGCGCAGCTGCCGGGTCTCCAGCTGAGGTCCACTCATAGCTCAAGCCTATGGGAGTCAGCGCAAAATCGTCTTGGACCGGGCCAGCGGATTGCCCCCAGGGTGTCGGACAACACCGATCAAGGAGGCAGCGTGGCCACCACAGAACAGCGTGCGGGATGGACCGACGTCGAGGCGGTGCTCCTGGGCGACCGTCACGCCCTGGGCAGCGAGCGGCTCAGCGACGCCGAGGAGCGGGTCGAGCGATTCCGGCAGACGAGCGGGTGGTTCCTCGCGCCGCTCTTCACGATCGTCTTCCTCTTCCTGCCCTTGGGCATCGACCAGGCGCAGCACCAGCTCGCGGCGGTCCTCATCGGGGTCATCGTCCTGTGGATCACCGAGCCGGTGCCGATCCCCGTCGGCGGGCTCATCGGGGTGTGCGCCATCGTCCTCTTCGGCGTCGTCCCCGCCCGGGATGCCCTCGCGCCCTTCGGCTCGACGACGGTCTTCACCTTCATCGGGGCGTTCATCCTGGCCCAGGCGATGATGATGCACGGCGTGGCCCGCCGCATCGCCTTCTGGCTCCTCGGCCTGCCGGGCGTCGGCAAGTCGACGATGCGGGTGCTCCTCGCCTTCGGCACGGTGACCTGTCTGCTGTCGGCCTTCGTCTCGAACACGGCCACGGTCGCGATGCTCCTGCCGACCGCCATCGGCATCGTCGCGGTCATCGCCCGCCTCCTGCAGGAGCGCGGGGAGGTCGAGCCCGGCTTCGACCCGACCAAGCTCAAGGTCGCGACCGCCTTCATGCTGATGCTCGCCTACTCGGCCAGCGTCGGGGGCCTCCTCACGCCGGTCGGCTCGCCGCCCAACCTCATCGGTCGCGGGCTCATCGAGGAGGCGACGGGCAAGTCGATCAACTTCGGTCAGTGGTTCGCGATCGCCTTCCCCATCTGCACCGTGATGTTCTTCGCGCTCGCCCTCATCCTCACGTTCATCAACAAGCCCGAGGTGCGCAAGCTCGAGGGCGTCGAGGAGTTCCTCGCCGAGCAGAAGGCCGACCTCGGGCCGCTGAGCCGGGCCGAGCGCAACACGATCATCGCGTTCACCGTCACGGTCATCGGCTGGCTGCTGCCCTCGATCCTCAACCTCGCGCTCGGTGACGACCACGCCATCGCCTCGGTCGTCGGCGACCGACTCAACGAGGGGATCGTGGCGGTCATCGGCGCGAGCCTGCTCTTCATGCTGCCGGTGGACTGGTCGGAGCGACGCTTCACGATCACTTGGGAGGAAGCAGCGAAGATCGACTGGGGCACGATCATCCTGTTCGGCACCGGCATCATCTTCGGCGCGCTGCTCGACGACACCGGCCTCGCCAAGACGATCGGCACCGCCGCCGCCGACACCTTCGGCGTGACGAGCCCGGTCGCACTCACGGTCTTTGCCGTGCTGCTGGCAATTCTCATCTCCGAGACGACGAGTAATACGGCGGCTGCGGCCGTGGCCGTGCCGATCATCATCCCGCTCGCCGTGGCCACTGGGGTCGACCCGCTCGTGCCGGCGCTGGCGGCGACGTTCGGCGCCTCATTCGGCTTCATGCTGCCGGTCTCGACGCCGCAGAACGCGATCGTCTACGGCTCCGGGGTCGTGCCGATCACCCGCATGATCCGCTCCGGCATCAGCTTCGACATCATCGGGGCGATCCTGATCATCCTCGTGCTGCCCGTCGTGGCCCGGCTCGTCGGCCTGAGCTGACCGAATCCGGCGGATCGCGTGGCCCCACACGGAGAGCGACACGAGGGGCGATGATCGCCGCCGAACGGGCTGCTGGTGCGGGGCGATTGCGCTGGAGGGGCCGAGCGTGACGCCCAGGACGGGGCTCTGACGGCGAAAACTCCCGGGACGGCGGGTTCCCACTCGGCCCTTCGTTGCGTAAGGTGAGCCTTACCTTGCCGAACGTTCCCTCGAAGGGTGTGAGCATGACGCCGAGCGTCCCGACCTCGAAGTCGACCACGCAGCCGACCTCGACCTCAGCGGCGCTGCACCGGCGCACCCGGTCGGTGTTGGCGCGCCTGCTGTGCGGAGCCGGGACCGCCTCGCTCGTGGCCTACCGCCACGACCCGGCGCGCGCCGTGCCCCTGCCCGCGCACGGCGTGAGCGCGACCGGGGAATTCGTCGTCGCCAGTGCCGCGGCCGACGTCCCGGGGCTGGCCGACGTGCGGGTCGACCTGCGCCGCGAGGCGACCGAGCCGGGCGTGCGCATCCTCGCGGCCACCGCCCACCTCCTGGGCCGCGTCGAGTGGCTGACCCCCGTGGAGCGCGACGACGCGGTGGCCGCGGGCGTGCTGCCCGAGTCCGTCGAGCTCGTCGCGACCGCCGCCCACGGCGTCCTCGGCGTCGTCCGCGCCCAGCGGATCCTGCTGCACGACGGGGCGGGCGTCACCCCGGTCGGCTTCGACGAGGCGCTCGGCGGGCTGCGTTGCGGGTCGGCCGCGCGGTTGATCTTCCCCGCCGCCGAGCAGGAGGTGAGCGCCCACGACGTCGTGTCGACGCTCTCGCTCGCCGACCGGCACGCGCTGTGCGACGCCGTGCTCGACGGGTGCCTCGACGGCCGCGTCGTCGGCCAGGTGCTCTCCGAGCGGTCCGGCGGGCACCGGTGCCCCTCGACGGCCGGGCGCATCTACTGCGTCGATGTCGACGCCCACGGCCTGACCCTGCTGCGCAACGGCGCGGTCGCGACGACGGTCGTCTACGTCGCGTTCGAGCGGCCCGTCGGCGACGAACTCGAGCTGGAGCTGCAGCTGGCCGCCCTGCTCGCCACGATCCGGTCCTGATGCGCAGCCCGCGTATCTGACACTCCGCGTCTCTGCCGTCAGGCCGGGAAACAGCGCGTGGCCCCCAGGTCCATGGGGGCCACGCGCGTGTCGAGAGCTCTTCAAGTGTGCTTTTCAGGTGCGGCCTGCGAGCCTCGCGTCGCTCAGGCGACGGCGTACATCTCGCAGGTCGCGGTGTCGCCGGCGACGCTGATCGCCTCGGCGGTGCACATGAGGTCCTTGTTGTGAGTGCACTCGAGACGCTGACAGGCGCCGACCTGGCCCTTCGCGGTGGGCAGGCCGCCGCGCGCGTCGAGCGCGACGAAGGTGCCGCAGGTCGCGGCGCCGTCGGCGCCGCCCATCGTGATGGCGAAGGCGGTGCAGCCGTCGGAGTTGAACGAGCAGGCGGTGGTCGAGCAGGAGGAGACGGTGGCGAGAGCAGGCATGGTCGGTCCTTTCCCAAGGCCGGATAGGTCTGGCGGTGCGTGTCCCCGCGTATCTGACGCCTTGACCGTAGGCCGTTTCGCGAGCCGCCACAAGCAAGGCAAGGGTGGCCTCACCTGCGGGTTTACCGGCATACGGATGGTCCGGAGTGCCCGGTGCGCGTCACGGAGCCGGGTCGCCGGGCCGACGCAGGTAGGTTGACGAGGTGCTTGTCTCAGTGCTCGCCCTGGTGATCGGGGTGCTCGCCTACGGGGTCGCCGGGGCCCGCCTCTCCGACGGCGCCCAGTCCGAGGGCGGCGCCCTCTCGTCCCCCGCGTGGTGGATCGGCACGGCCTGCCAGGGGGCCGGCTTCCTCTTCACCCTCGCGGCCCGCCAACACCTGCCGCTGCTCATCGTCCAGGCGTGCGTCGTCGGCGGGCTCGCGGTGACGGCGATCATCCAGCACGTCGCGGGCACCCGGCGCATCGGCAGTCTCGACGCCGGCGCGATCCTCGCGGTGATCCTCGGGATCACCGCGCTCGCCTTCACGACCGTGCCCGGGCCGGCCGTCCCCATCGAGACGATCCACCTCGTCGTCATCGCCGCGACCGTGGCCGCCTGCGCGCTGGCACTGCTCGTGCGGCTGCCACCGGGCGTCAGTGGCGTCTTCGCCGGGACCGGGTTCGCGATCAGCGCGATCACCGCCCGGCTGCTCGTCGCCGACCCGCGCCTGTCGATGTGGCGGCCCTGGGAGTGGCCGCTGCCGTCGTGGATCGCGGCCGTCCTGCTCGTCGGCGGGCTCGTGCTCGGGCAGATCCACCTGACGATCGGGCTCAAGGGCGCCAGCGCCGTCGCCGTCCTCGGCACCAACTACCTCATGTCGACCCTGGTGCCCGCCGTCATCGGCTGGACCCTGCTCGCCGAGCAGCCCCGCCCGGGCACCATCTGGCTCGTCGCGCTCGGCCTCGCCCTCGCGCTCGCCGGGGCGCTCACCCTCCTGCGCAGCGACGACGCCGCACCCGGCGAACCGCAGCACGCCGGCGCGGTCTGAGCTCCTGCCCGGCGGCACGGGCGGCAACCACGGACAGAGCGTGTACGTCAGCAGGGACCACACAAGTTTCTGCCCGGAGCTGCAGGATCACAGGGCGTTGACGATGACCAGGCAGGCGAGGCTGCCGGTCAGGATGCTCACCGCCGCGTTGCGGCGCCACAGGTGGACGGCGACGGTCACCGCGGTGCCTACGATCGGGCCGACGGCCTGCGGCGATCCCTGCAGGGCGGCCGGTACGTCGACCGACGACAGGCAGTAGATCGCCAGGATCGCGACGGCGCCTAGCGGCATCCAGCGGCTCAGGTCGGCGATGACGGGGGTGTCGCGCAGCGCGTTCTTGGCGGCGAACGGCACGGCGCGCAACGCGACGGTGATGGCGACCGCGGTTCCCAGAGCAAGGGCGATGTACGTGCCTTCAGGCATGGTCGTGACCTCTCCGAGTGTGGAAGCGCAGCAACAGGATTGCGGTGAACGAGCACATCGCCACGACGAGCATCGAACCGGGGGCGAGCAGCAGCGCCCCGAGGGCGGCGGCCCCGGCGACGGCCAGCGCGACGAGGTCGGGATTGGTCCGGTAGGCATCCATCGTGAGCACGACGAACAGTGCGGTGAGCACGAAGTCCAGACCCTGCACGTCGTGCAGCAGCGTCGCGCCGACGACGGCCCCGGCCAGTGACCCGCCCGCCCAGGACAGGTGCATGCCCGCCTGGGTCCACAACATCCGGCCGGAGGTGAGCTTCTGAGGGTCCTTCGTCGACAGGATCGCGTAGGCCTCGTCGCACAGCCCGAAGATGCTGTAGGCCCGCCCGAGCCGCGTGCGCACCCGGTGCAGCGGGAACGAGAAGCCGTAGAACAGGTGCCGCGCGTTGATGAGGAAGGTCGTCATCGCGATGCTCGCGATCGGCGCGGAGGTCGCGAGCATGCCGACCAGAATGAACTCCACCGAACCGGCGAACATCGCGAACGAGATGACCGGCGCGAGCCACCACGAGAAGCCGTGGTCGACGACGATCACGCCGAAGCCGATGCCGAGCGCGAACATGCCGGCCCAGATCACGCCGCACTCGCGGGCGGCCGCGCGCAGCTCGTCCACCCGTCGCGGCGGTGAGTCCAGGGAAGCTGTCATGGCTGAAATGCTAGGCGGATTCGTGCGCATTGTGATTGCCTGATGTTGCTCTTCAGGGCTTTGGGCGGCAATCTGATTGCGTGGATGACTTGGACTACGCAATCGTCGAAGAGCTGCAGCAGGATGGGCGGCTGTCGAACCAGGAACTCGCCTCTCGTGTGGGGCTGACACCAGCCCCCTGCCTGCGCCGCGTGCGACGACTGGAGGCCGACGGGGTGATCACCGGCTACACCGCGCTCGTCGACCCGGCCCGGCTGGGCCGCGCGTTCGAGGTCGTCATCAATGCCGACCTGGCAGGCAAGGACATCACGGCGGTCGCCGACTTCGAGGAGCGCGTCGCGGCGATGCCGGAGGTCGTCGAACTGCGCCGCATGTTCGGTCTGCCCGACTACATGATCCGCGTGCGGACCGCCGACATCGCCGCCTACGAGCGGTGGGTGACGGCGCGGCTTCTGGGCGATCCGGCCATCGCCCGGATCGACTCCCGGCTCACGATGAAGGTGCTCAAGCGCACGGCGGAGTGATCGGGCGTACACATCGACATACCTCCTCGGACTTCCGGCGACATCGTCGCCACAAACCCGCTGGTCACAGGCCCGGGCCTTCCGGCAAAGATCGAGGAGGTATGCCGATTCGTACGCTGCCCCCGGATTGGGGGTCTCGGACGGGCCTCGCGCCGGGACGCACCATCACCTCGTTCGCAGCCTGGGCACACGACGAAGGGCGGCTCCGGCGCCGACCTCCCGTCACTCCCGGACACCTGTCGTCGCGTGGGAGCGACGAGAGGAGCCCGGAGGTGACGAATGGTCGGCGCCGAGGCCGCCCTTGCGAGCGCGCTAGCGCGATCAGCCCGGGAGGAGCCGCCCGAGCTTCCAGCCGATGACGAAGGCGGCCGCTCCGATGGCGACCTCCCGGCCGTGGGACTTGAGCAGGACCGGCAGGACCGTCGCGCCGAGGTCGAGCGCGTCGTCATCCGCTCCCAAGGCCGTTCCCGAGGCGGCAGCGGCGGGCCGCGCCGGCCGGTCGCTGTTCGCGACCCCGCCCGTGCCCGTGGACCGCGCGCTCGCGACCGACCCGGACGCCGCCGTGCCGGAGCCGCTGCTCGAGTCCTTGCTCGAGGCGTGCCCCGAGCGGGACTCCCAGCTGTCGGCACCGGCCGTGGCGCCGAACATCGCGGCGGTCCCGAGCGGCTTGGCCGAGGCCGCGGCCCCGGACGACGCGCCACGCGCACCGACCTGATCCGCCACTCCGGACTCCACGTTCGCGCCGGAGCTCGAGGCTGACGAACTCGCGGAGCCCGAGGAGGCGCTCGCGGGAGCCGACCCGCTCGAGAGCTTGCCCTCGATGCACTTCACGAACTGGGCGAGCAGCTTGTCGGAGACGTCCTGCATCACGCCGCGGCCGAACTGCGCCGGCTTGCCGGTGACGAGGAGGTCGGTGGTGACGTCGACCCGCGTCTTGTCGGCGCCGTCGGGAGAGAGCTGGATCGTCGCGGTGGCGCCGGCCGTGCCGTTGCCCCGCTTGTCCTTGCCCTCGGCCTTGATGACGGCGTGGTGGGACTGGTCGTCCCGCTGCGTGAACGTGCCGGTCCCGGTGTAGACCATGGCGATCGGCCCGAGCTTGACCTTCACCTGGCCGGTGAAGGAGTCGCCCGAGGCATCGGTGACGGTCGCGCCGGGGAAGCACTCCCCGACCTCCCGCAGGTCCATGAACGTCGCCCAGGCGACGTCGATCGTCGCCGGCACGGAGAACGAGTGCGTCAGTTGCATCGTCGGCTCACTTCCCTGCGGCCGCGAGCACCGCGCGGCGGGTCAGCACCGTCGCCAGGTGGCGGCGGTAGTCGGCGTCGGCGTTGAGGTCGGTCGGGGGGTGCGTGCCCTCGGCGACCCCGGCGCAGGCGGCGCCGACGGCGGCCTCGTCGATCGCGAGACCGACGAGGGCCGCCTCCGTGGCTCGGGCGCGCAGCGGCACCGACCCCATGTTGGTCAGCCCGATGCGCGCCTGCGCGATCCTGCCGTCCTCGACCAGGACCGTCGCGGCGATCGCGACGATCGACCACTGGTGCGACACCCGCACGAACTTCTCGTAGCGCGAGCCCCACCCCGTGTGCTTCGGGATCCGGATCGCGGCGAGGATCTCGTCGTCGCCGACGCCGGTCGTGAAGTTGTCCTCGAAGAAGTCGTCGGCCGCGACGACCCGCTGGCCGCGCGGCCCGACGATGACCAGCTCGGCGTCGAGCGCGACGATCGGCGCGCCCACGTCGCCCGCGGGGTCGGCGTGCGCGATCGCCCCGCCGACGGTGCCGCGGTGCCGGATCTGCTCGTCCGCGACCTCGGCGACGGCGTCGACGAGCAGCCCGGCGTGCTCGCGGGCCAGCGGGTCGGCGAGCAGCTCGTCGTACCGGGTCATGGCTCCGATGACGATGCCCGGCCCGTCGTCGAAGACGCCGCGCAGCTCGCCGACCTTGCCCAGGTCGATGATCAGCTCGGGGGCGTTCAGGCGCATCCGCAGGATCGGCAGCAGGCTCTGCCCGCCGGCGAGCAGCTTCGCGGAGTCGCCGTGCTCGCCGAGCAGCGCGATGGCCTGTGCCAGCGTCGTCGGGGCCGCGTAGTCGAAGGCTGCGGGGATCATCGGCCGGCTCCGTCCTGAGCGCCGGTGGCGTGGCCACTGACGCCCTCGTCCGGCGGGTCCTGGTGGGGGGTGTCCGCCTCGAAGTGCGGCTGCTGCTGGGCCGGGGTCGCCTCGCCGGCGTGGGCTCCGGCGGCCTGGATCGCCGACCAGACCCGCTGCGGCGTGCACGGCATCCGGATGTCGTCGATGCCCAGGTGCCGCACCGCGTCGACCACGGCGTTGACGACCGCCGGTGTCGAGGCGATGCAGCCGGCCTCGCCGACGCCCTTGGCGCCCATGTCGTTGGACGTCGCCGGGCTGACGGTCCGGTCGGTGCGGAAGTCGATCGTGTCGGCGCTGGTCGGCAGGGTGTAGTCGACGAACGACCCCGTCACGAGCGTGCCCTGGTCGTCGAAGACCGCCTCCTCCCACAGGGCCTGCGCGATGCCCTGGACGAGGCCGCCGTGGATCTGCCCCTCGACGATGAGCGGGTTGATGACGTTGCCGATGTCGTCGACGCAGGCATACCGATACAGGCTCACCCGGCCCGTCTCGGTGTCCACCTCGACCGCACACAAATGTGTGCCGTGCGGGAAGGAGAAGTTCGACGGGTCGAAGGTCGCCGCCGAGTCCAGCGACGGCTCGACCCCGTCGGGCAGGTCGTGCGCCGCGAAGGTCGCCAGCGCGACCTCCCCGATCGAGACCGTCCGGGCGCCCTCGCCGGCGCCGCGCACCCCGAAGGATCCGGCGTCGAAGTCCACGTCGTCGGCCGCGGCCTCGAGCAGGTGCGCGGCGATCGGCCGGGCCTTCTCGATGACCTTGTCGGCCGCCTTGAGCACGGCCTGGCCGCCGACGACCAGCGACCGCGACCCGTAGGTGTCCAGACCCTTGGGGGAGACCTGCGTGTCCCCGTGCAGCACCTCGACGTCGTCGAAGGCGACGCCGAGCTTGTCGGCGACGAGCTGGCTCCAACTCGTCTCGTGGCCCTGGCCGTGCGCGCTGGATCCCGTGACGACCTCGACCTTGCCGGTCGGCAGCATCCGCACCTCGGCGTGCTCCCAGCCGCCCGCGCCGTAGTCCAGCGAGCCGAGCACGCGGCTGGGCGCCAGGCCGCACATCTCCGTGAACGTCGAGATGCCCAGCCCGAGCTGCACCGTGTCACCGCGCTCGCGCCGCCGGCGCTGCTCCGCACGCAGCCCGTCGTAGTCGAAGAGCTCCGTGGCGCGGGCCGTCGCGGCCTCGTAGTTGCCCGAGTCGTATTCGAGCCCGCACACGGAGGTGAAGGGGAACTGCTCGTGGGTGATCCAGTTCATCTCGCGGATCGTCAGCGGGTCGACGCCGACCTCGACGGCCAGCTCGTCCATGATCCGCTCGATCGCGAACGTCGCCTCGGGGCGGCCGGCGCCGCGATACGCATCCGTCCACGTCTTGTTGGTGTAGAGGTTGCGGCACGTGAACTGGTAGGCGTCGAAGGTGTAGATGGAGTTGTACATGAACGCGCCGAGGATCGGCGTGCCCGAGGTGACCAGCCCGATGTAGGCGCCCATGTCGGCCAGCAGCTCGACCTTCAGCGCCGTGACCTTGCCCTCGGGCGTCGCGGCCAGCGTGAGCTTCTGCCACTGGTCGCGGCCGTGGTGGGCCGACAGGAGTGACTCGCTGCGGGTCTCGGTGAGCTTGCACGGCTTGCCGGTGCGGCGCGCGACGAGGAAGGTGATGACCTCCTCGGGCGTGACCTGCAGCTTGCCGCCGAAGCCGCCGCCGACGTCGGGGGCGATGACCCGCACCTTGCCCTCGTCGACGCCGAGGGTGAGGGCGAGCATGAGCCGCAGGATGTGCGGCACCTGCGTGGCCGACCACATGACGAACTGCTCGCCCGTCGGGTCGACGACCGTCGAGCGCGGCTCCATGAAGGCCGGGATGAGCCGCTGGTTGCGGTATTCGCGCTCGATGACGATGCCGTCGGCGCGGGCGGCGGCGATCGCCGCGTCGGTGTCGCCGCCGGTGCCGGCCTCCGCGGAGTCGAAGCGCCACACCGCGCACGTGTTCGTGCCGAGCTCGGGGTGCGCCAGGACCTCGTCGGTCACGGCGTCCTTGAGCTCGAAGACCGCGGGCAGCTGCTCGTAGTCGACGTCGACGAGCTCGGCGGCGTCGCGGGCCTGCGCGGGGGTGCGCGCCGCGACGACGGCGACGATCTCGCCGGCGAAGGTCACCGCGTCGACCGCGATCGCGGGGTGCACCGGTGTCTTCTGATCCGGGGTGATCGACCAGGCCGTCGGCAGCCCACCCTGGACGTCCTTGACGTCCGCGCCGGTCAGCACGACGGCGACCCCGGGCGCCGCGGCGGCGCGGGAGGTGTCGATGCCCGTGATCGTGGCGTGCGCATACGGGCTGCGGACGCACGCGAGGTGCAGCATGCCCGGCAGCACGATGTTGTCGGTCCAGCGGGTCCGCCCGGTCAGCAGGCGGCGATCCTCCTTGCGGCGGCGCGGGCTGCCGACCTCGCGGTCGGGTCCGGTCGTCGTGCCGGTGGTCGCATCGGTGGTGGTGGTCATGACTGCTCACCTGCCGTGGTCGCCCCGGCGGCCTGCCGCACGGCCTTGACGATGTTCTGGTATCCGGTGCAGCGGCACAGGTTGCCCTCGAGGCCGACGCGGATCTGCTGGTCGTCGGCGTCGGGGTGGGTGCGCAGCACGTCGAGCGCCTGCATGACCATGCCCGGGGTGCAGAAGCCGCACTGCAGGGCGTGGCACTCGTGGAAGGCCTGCTGCATCGGGTGCAGCTCGTCGCCGTCGGCGATGCCCTCGATGGTCGTCACCTCGTGGCCGTCGGCCTGCACGGCGAGCACGTTGCACGACTTCACGCTCACCCCATCCAGGTGCACGGTGCAGGCGCCGCAGTTGCTCGTGTCGCAGCCGATCACGGTGCCGGTCTTGCCGAGGTGCTCGCGCAGATAGTGCACGAGCAGCGTTCGTGGTTCGACGTCGTCGGTGTGGTCGACCCCGTCGACCTGGACGTTGATGCGGGTCATCCGTCACTCCTTCGTGTCCGGCACACAGCTCGTGCTTGGGGGAATCCTCGCCGCTGCGGGCGAGCCTGACAACAGGTCATGCGGCCAACAGGGCTCAGCCGGCCTCCGGCGCGGGGGCGCTCCGGTCCGGCCGTCAGCGGTCGTCAGCCGTCGTCAGCGGTCGTCAGCGCCCTCGCCGTCGTGGTGGTGGATCGGTCCGTCGCGCGCGGCGAGGCGCTCACCGCGGCCGCCCCACTGCCGGGCGATGATCTCGGCGGCGATGCTGACGGCGGTCTCCTGCGGGGTCCGGGCCCCCAGGTCGAGTCCGATCGGGCTGCTCAGGCGCGCGATCTCGTGCTCGGCGAGGCCCGCGTCGCGCAGCCGGGCGAGCCGGTCGTCGTGGGTGCGGCGCGAGCCCATCGCCCCGACGAAGGCCAGCGGCAGGCGCAGGGCCAACTCCAGGACCGGCACGTCGAACTTCGGGTCGTGCGTCAACACACAGATCACTGTGCGCTCGTCGAGGTGTCCCGCGTCCTGCTCGGCCGCGAGATAGCGGTGCGGCCACTGCACGACGACCTCGTCGGCATCGGGGAAGCGGCTGGCCGTGGCGAAGACGGGCCGGGCGTCGCACACGGTGACCCGATAGCCCAGGAACGAGCCGATGCGGGCGACCGCGGCGGCGAAGTCGATCGCCCCGAAGACGATCATCCGCGGCGGGGGAGCGTAGGTCGCGACGAAGACGCGCAGGCCCTCGCCGCGCCGCTCCCCGTCGGGACCGTAGGTCAGCGTCTGCGTGCGGCCGGCCGCGAGCAGGCCGCGGGCGTCGTCGACCACCGCGGCATCGATCCGGGGGCTGCCCAGCGTGCTGCGGTGCGCGCCGACCCTGCCGGCGTCGGCCGGGGGCTGCGCCTCGCCGTCGCTCGAGGCGGGCGGGTCGTGCTCGGCCTGCGGGTGCACGACCAGATGCCGACCGAGGTAGGCCGGGTCGGGGTGCTCGATGATCGTGGCGACCGCGACGGGCCGCCCGGCGTCGATGTCGGCGGCGACGGCCGCGAGTTGGGGGAAGGTCGCCCGGTCGACGGGCTCGACGAAGATGTCGAGGATCCCGCCGCAGGTCAGGCCGACGGCGAAGGCGTCGTCGTCGCTGACGCCATAGCGCACCAGCGCGGGCCGCCCCTCGCCGACGACCTGGTGGGCCAGCTCGTAGACGGCGCCCTCGACGCAGCCCCCGGAGACCGACCCGACGACCGTGTCGTCGGGGCCCACGGCCATCGTGGCGCCGGCCGGACGAGGCGCGGAGCGCCACGTGCCCACGACCGTGCCCAGGCCGACCGTCTGCCCGCCCGCCCACCAGCCGAGCATCTCGGCGAGCACGTCACGCATCGGCGATCACCTCGATGACCTGCGCGAACGCGGCGAGCGAGTGGCCCGCGACGAGCGCGTCGACATGCGGGCGCACCGCGACGATGCCGGCCTGCACCGGCTCGTAGCCAGGCCGTCCGCGGTGCGGGTTGACCCACACGACCCGGTGCGCCAGCGCCCGCAGCCGGCGCAGCTGCTCGGCGAGGTCGGCGGGGTCGCCGCGCTCCCACCCGTCGCTGCACACGACGACGACGGCGCCGCGGACCGGTCCGCGACGGCCCCAGCGGCGCAGGTAGGCGTCGAGATTGTGCGCGAGCCGGGTGCCGCCGGACCAGTCGGGCACCGCCTCCCCGCAGGCCACGAGCGCGCGGTCGGCGTCGCGGTGTCGCAGGGCCCGCGTGACGGGGGTCAGGCGGGTGCCGACGGTGAAGACCTCGACGAGCGGCAGCGTCGTCACGAGCCGGTGGCCCAGGCGCAGCAGCGCGTCGGCATAGGCCGACATCGACCCCGAGACGTCGACGAGCAGCACGACCGGCCGGTCGCGGCGCCCGCGTCGGCGCCACGCGACCGGGCCCGGCTCCCCGAGACGCCGAAGCTGCGCGCGCAGGGTGCGGCGGGCATCGACGCGGCCGCGGCGCGCGGGACGGTGCCGGTGGTCACGTCGCTGCGGGGCCCGCGGGCGCAGGCTGCCGAAGAGGCGCGCGAGGTGGGCCCGCTCGGCGGCCGAGAGGGTCGCCACATCGCGGTGCGCGAGGACGTCGACGCAGCTGGCCCGCGCCCGTACCGCCTCCTGGTCGACGCCCGCGTCGGTCGCGTCGGTCGCGTCGATGGCGTCGAGGCTCGCGTCGGTGACCGTCGCCGCAGGCCGTCGCGACGGTCGCAGCGTCGCCGTCTCGAGTCCGAACCACGCCGCAAAGACCGACCCGTAGACCGCGAGGTCGTCCGGCGATCCGCACAGCGTCGCCTGCCCGGCCCAGTAGACGGCTCGGGTGTCGTCGACGCCGACCTCCGCGGCGGCCACCAGGAAGCCGCGCTCGCGGTCGGCGCTCACCGCGACGCCC
Source organism: Dermatophilaceae bacterium (assembly GCA_032229625.1). GTDB lineage: Bacteria > Actinomycetota > Actinomycetes > Actinomycetales > Dermatophilaceae > Kineosphaera. The sequence continues at coordinate 38,777 of JAVTVZ010000151.1, forward strand.
GCGGCGCGCAGGGCCCGCGCGAACCCCAGCAGCGCGATCGCCGGGTCGAACGTCGGGTCGGTCGTCGGGTCGGTCGTCGGGTCGATCGTCGCGTCCGTCGGCAGGCCCGTCGGCGCGGGGCCGGTGGTCATGGCGCGAGCACCCGGTCGAGGGCGGCGCGGACGCGGTCGGCGTCCTCGCGGTGTTTGACGGCGGCCCCGAGCGTCGCGGCCGCGGTCTGGGTGTCGAGGGCGTCGACGCCGAGCTCGCACAGCGCCCGCGCCCAGTCGATGGTCTCGGCGACGCCGGGCGGCTTGATGAGATCGAGCGGGTCGACGGCGCTGCCCGACGGGGTGCTGCCCGGGCGGCGGGCCGGCCGCCCCGCGGCCGCCTCGGCCCGCAGCGGGGCGTCCCGCAGTCGTTGGCAGGCCGTGACGACCTGATGGCGGAGCCGGTCGGGCAGCCCGGGCACGTGCCGGCGCACGATCGCGAGCTCACGCTCGAGGCTGGGGTGGTCGATCCAGTGGTAGAGGCAGCGCCGCTTGAGGGCGTCGTGCAGGTCGCGGGTGCGGTTGGAGGTCAGCACGACGACCGGCGGCGTCGCCGCGCTGATCGTGCCGAGCTCGGGGATCGTCACCTGCCACGTCGAGAGCACCTCGAGCAGGAACGCCTCGAATTCGTCGTCGGCCCGGTCGATCTCGTCGATGAGCAGCACCGCGGGCGCTGCGCGCAGCGCGGCCAGCACGGGTCGGGCCAGCAGGAACCGCTCGGTGAAGAGCTCGTCCTCGACCGCCGCGAGGTCGCCCGGTCCGGAGCCGGTGGCCACGGCTTCGATCGCGCGCAGGTGCAGGATCTGCCGCGGGAAGTCCCAGTCGTAGAGGGCCTGGCTCGCGTCGATCCCCTCGTAGCACTGCAGCCGGATGAGCGGGACGCCCGACGCGCGCGCGAGCGCCTCGGCGAGCGCCGTCTTGCCGGTGCCCGGCTCGCCCTCCAGGAGCAGCGGCCGCTGCAGGCGCATCGCCAGCCACGCCACCGTCGCCAGGGACTGCTCGGCGAGGTAGTCGACGCTCTCGAGATGCTGCGCCAGATCCGCGGGCCGGGCGAAACGCTCGGCGGCATCGGCCGCCCCGACTGTCTCGTCAGCCATCGGTGCCCCTCTCGGTCGGTGCCGCCGCGCGAGCGGCCGGACGGCGGCGCGGTCGGCCTGCTCGAGGCCATCGTCACCGGAGGCCATTGTCACTGGAGGCCATCGTCTCCCAGGCCGTCGTGTCCGGCCCGACGATCGGTCCGGGTGCGCGCGTCCGGCGCCGCGGGTCCGTCGTCGGCGGCGACGAGGAGGGTGAGCAGGCGGACGAGCTCTCGCCGGTCCGCGAGCGACATCGGGGCGGTGTAGTCGTCGACGGCCGCCCGGCGCAGGTCATCGGTCCGCGCCAGGGCCGCGGGGGCGTCGGCGCTCACCTGCAGGATCATGGCCCGGCGGTCGTGCGGGTCGGGGGTGCGGTGCACGAGTCCTCGGTCGGCGAGTCCGTCGACGACCTCGGTCGCGGACCGCGGCGCGATCCGCAGGCAGCGCGCCAGCTCGCCGGGCCGCATCGACCCCTGACGATCGAGCAGCCGCAGCGCGCGCGCCTGGTGCGGCGGCAGGTCGCCGTCCTCGAGGCGGGCGTGTATCCGCCGGCGCAGCCCACGGAACGCGCGCGGGAGGAGGTCGGCCAGGGCCGCGTCGAGCTCGTCGTCGGGCATGACGGGAATGCTATCGGCCCTCCTGCGGTTCCCTCATCGTGAGGTAACCTCACGATCTGTTGTCAGGTGCTCCCTCTCGAGGGTCGACCTGCTGTGAAGGGATGTGACGCCCCACGATGACCACCACCTCGCTCCGGCCCACCGAGGACCGCGCGGCCACCACCGGCCCGACGTCGCGTGAGCGCCGCCCCAGCTCGGGAGCCCGCGGCGGCCACGGCCGCGCCGCCCGCGTCGACCCGCGCGACCGTGCCCAACTCGAGGAGTCCCCGGTCTCCTTCCGGCGTGTGACGGCGCTCTTCCGCCCGTTCCGCGCCCAGGTCGCCGCCGTGACCGCGCTCATCGTCGCGACCTCGGTGCTCGGCATGGCCCAGCCGTTCCTCATCCGCGCGATCGTCGACGACGCGATCCCGCATCAGGACGTGCGGCTCCTGCTCATCGCCGTCGGCGCGATGGTGGCGATCACGGTCGTCACTCAACTCTTCGGGGTCGTGCAGACGTGGATCTCCAGTCGCGTCGGGCAGGGCATCATGCACGACCTGCGCGTGCGCGTCTTCGACCACCTCGGGCGCCAGTCGCTCGCCTTCTTCACGCGCACCCGCGGCGGCGAGGTCACCTCGCGACTGACGAACGACGTCGGCGGGATGCAATCGGTCGTCACCTCGGCCGCGACCTCGATCGCCGCGAACGTCACGACAGCCGTCGCGACCGCCGTCGCCATGGTGGCCCTGAGCTGGCGTCTCTCGCTGCTCAGCCTGCTCGTCATCCCGCCGGCGATCTGGCTCACCCGCCGCGTCGCGCTCCTGCGCCGCGACCTCACCGCACGCCTCCAGCGGCGGCTGTCCGACCTCAACGCCGAGATCGAGGAGTCGCTGTCGGTCAGCGGGGCCCGGCTCAGCAAGACCCTCGGTCTGGCGGGGCGTCGGTCGAGCGAATTCGCCGGGATCTCCCGCGAACTCGTCGACCTGCAGCTCGCCTCCGAGCTCGCCGGGCGCTGGCGGATGGCGACGATGCAGATCATCTTCGCGCTCATCCCGGCCCTCATCTACCTCGTCGCCGGGCTGCCCGCGACGAGCGGCGGCATGACGATCGGCACGCTCATCGCCTTCACGACGCTGCAGGCCGGGATCTTCCGTCCGCTCATGGGCCTGCTCAACACCGGCGCCGAATGGGTCGCCTCGATGGCGCTGCTCTCGCGGATCTTCGGCTACCTCGACCTGCCGATCGACGTCCCCGAGCCCGCGCGTCCCGTGGCGCTCGACCCGGAGCGTGTGCGCGGGGAGGTGCGCTTCGAGGGCGTGACCTTCACCTATCCGGGCTCGCAGACCCCCGCGCTCGACGACGTGTCGGTCACCGCGCCGGCCGGGACCGCCCTGGCGCTCGTCGGCGAGACCGGCTCGGGCAAGTCGACCTTCGCCGCGCTCGTGTCACGGCTCTACGACCCTCAGGCCGGGCGCGTCACGATCGACGGCGTCGACGTGCGCGATCTGGGCGGCGAGACCCTCGCGCAGCTCGTCGGGGTCGTCTCGCAGGAGACCTACCTCGTGCACGCCTCGATCCGCGACAACCTCCTCCTCGCCCGCAGCGACGCCTCCGACGCCGACCTGTGGCGTGCGCTGGCCGCCGCGCAGATCGACCACCTCGTCGCGACCCTGCCCGAGGGGCTCGACACGGTCGTCGGCGCGCGGGGTTACCGCTTCTCCGGCGGGGAGCAGCAGCGCCTCGCGATCGCCCGGACGATCCTGCGCGACCCGCGGATCCTCGTGCTCGACGAGGCGACGAGCGCCCTCGACAACGACACCGAGCGCGAGCTGCAGGCCGCCCTCGACGCGCTCGCGACCGGGCGGACGACGATCACCATCGCCCACCGCCTCTCCACGATCCGCGACGCCGACGAGATCGTCGTCCTCGACCACGGCCGCATCGCCGAGCAGGGCACCC
>JAVTVZ010000152.1:0-6674 GCA_032229625.1 Dermatophilaceae bacterium
CGGGGCCTCGCGTCGCCACGCGTGGACGATGCGGTCGACCTCGTCGTCGCCCCGCACTCCGGGAGGCGGTCCGGCAGTCTCGGCGTCGGCGGTCCCCATACCGGCCAGGGTAGGCGATCAAGATGCTTGACATCGAGAGACGCCGCCCGGCGCGCGAGCCGACCGGCGCCGGGCGCGTCTGCCGATCCGCTCGTTGTTGCGGTGAGCGCTGGGGGTTGTGGTTGTAGGCGCGACGGTGGGCTGGGAGCGCGACCGTGAGGGAGGGGAGGTGGCCGGGGCGCGCGAGGGCGCCACTTCCGCGGCGCGCCGGAGGGGCGCGCCCGTGGCGCGGTCAGGGGGTGGTCGTGGCGTGTTGGGCGGCGAGGCGGACGGGGGCGTTGGGGGCGCCGTAGCCGTCGTAGCCGTCGACGCGTTGGACGACCTCGATGAAGACTTCGCCGACGGTCGGGGTGTAGAGGTGGAAGAACTCGCCGCGGTCGTCGCGGTCGTAGAGCAGGTCGAGGTCGCGCAGGGTCGCGAGCACGTCGGGGCTCAGGTCGAAGCGGGAGGCGAGGTCGTCGTAGTAGTTGTCCGGCACCGGCAGGAAGCGCAGGCCGCGCGCGCGGGCCCGCCGCGCGAACGCCACGAGATCCGGGCAGCTGACGGCGACGTGCTGGGCCTGGCCGATGCCGGGCAGGGCCCGCGCGGAGTGTCGGGCGATGGGCGGGGCGACGTTGAGCGCGAGCCGCACCGCGCCGTCGGCGGAGCGCATGACCTGGCTGCGCACGAGCCCGAGCGGGCTGGCGACGTCCAGCGACGGCTGCGGGTCCAGGCTCAGCACGGCGGACAGGAAGAGCAGCCCTTCGTCCTGACGCTGCCACGGCTGGTCGAGGTTGATGTGGTCGACGAAGCCGTGCTCGCCGGTCTCGGGGGCGGCGGCCCGCGCGGGCCACGGGTCGTCGGTGCCGGGCTCGACGGCGAACTCGTCGGTCCACGCGCTCGAGCGCGAGCAGAAGAAGATCTCCGTGCTGTCCGGGGCCCGCACCGCCTGCAGCACCTGCTCGTCGGCGCCGCTGGAGCGCGGCACGATCGGCGCGCCGAGCTGCTGCGCGCGCGACGCCGAGCGCTGCGGGTCCTCGACGACGAAGCCGATGGCGGCGATGACGGGCCGCCCCCGCTCGGTCGGGGTCTCGTTGACGACGACGCGCGCCTCGCCGAGGGCCCACAGCCGCGCGGCCTTGCTGCGGTGCCGGCCCGCGTAGGCGAAGCCGAGGGCCGCGAGCATCGCCTCGACCTCCTCGAGCTGGTCGACGCCGCGGATCTCGACGAAGTCGACGCCGCTCGGGTCGTCGACCTGCGGCAGCCGGCGCAGCTCGACGACCGAGGCGATCGCCGACTCCGCGGGCGTCAGGCCGGTGGAGGACGCGACGGCCGAGGCCTCGAGCCGCGCTGCCGTGTGCTCCTGCAGCCAGGTCAGCGACCGCATCGCGTCCAGCGCGGTGCGCCCGACATCGGTCTGGCGGAAGGTGTCGTTGAAGACCTCCAGCGACACCGGCCCGGTGTAGCCGGCCCGCAGCACGTGAGCGAGGAAGCCCGGCAGATCCCATGCCCCCTGACCTGGGAAGACGCGGTGGTGCCGGCTCCAGCTGAGCACGTCCATGCTCAGCTGCGGGGCGTCGGCGAGCTGCAGGAAGAAGATCTTGTCGCCGCGGATGTCCTCGATGCCGCGCGGGTCGTCGCCGCGGGAGAGGATGTGGAAGCTGTCCAGGCACGTGCCGATCGCGGGGTGGTCGGCGCGCCGCACGATGCGCCACGCGTGCTCGTAGCGGTTGATGAATCGCCCCCACGCCAGCGCCTCGTAGGCGACGCGCACCCCGTGGTCGGCGGCGAGGTCTCCGAGGCGGTGCAGCTGCTCGGCGGCGAGGTCGTCGTCGTCGATGCGGGCGGTCGCGACGTTGCTGCACAGCAGGATCGTGTCGATGCCGAGTCGGGCCATGAGCGCGAATTTGTGTCGGGCCCGGCGCATCCCGCGCTCGAATTCCGGGGGCGTCGTGCTCTCCAGGTCGCGGAAGGGCTGGTAGAGGTCGAGCGTGAGCCCGAGCGCGGCGGCGAGGTCGCGGATCTGCTCGGGGGAGCGGGGGCTGACGATGAGGTCGGGCTCGAAGATCTCCACCCCGTCGAAGCCCGCGGCCGCGCAGGCGTGCAGCTTGGCCTCCAGGGAGCCGGAGAGGCAGACGGTCGCGATGCTCGTGCGCATCTCTCCAGTGTCCGTGGTCGGCGGCCCCGTGGGCCGGACATTCGCCGCCCGGGTGTGCCCGCCGCTGCCCTGGGGCGCGCGTCGCCGGCGCCGAGGTTCGCCTACTTCTTCGGCGCGGTGACCAGCGTCGGGGTGCGCTCCATGCCGGACAGGCCGTTCCACGCGAGGTTGACCAGGTGCGCCGCGACGTCGGCCTTGTCGTATTTGCGCGAGTCCAGCCACCACTGGCCGGTGAGGGCGACCATGCCGACGAGCATCTGCGCGTACATCGGGGCGGCCCGCGGGTCGAGCTTGCGGCGCTTGAACTCCGCGGCGAGCAGGTGCTCGACCTGGCTGGCGATGTCGGAGATGAGGCTGGCGAAGGAGCCCGTCGACTGACCCGTCGGAGAGTCGCGCACGAGGATGCGGAAGCCGTCGGTCGAGGTCTCGACGTAGTCCAGCAGCGCGAGCGCGGCGAGCTCGACGAGCCCGCGGGGGGCGGTGTGTTCGGTGGTCAGCGCGACCGTGATGCCGTCGAGCAGGGTGCGGATCTCGCGGTCGACGACGACGGCATACAGGCCCTCCTTGCCGCCGAAGTGCTCGTAGACGACCGGCTTGGACACCCCCGCCTTGGCCGCGATCTCCTCGACGGTCGTGCCCTCGAATCCGCGGTCGGCGAAGAGGGTCCGACCGATGCGGATGAGTTGCTCGCGTCGCTGTTTGCCGGTCATGCGAGACCGGGCACCGGATTCTCGACTCACGCGTCTATCTTGCCCCGCCCGCGCTGCCCCGCCCGGGCGGCCATGAGATCGCGGACGACGGCATACTGCCAAGGGTGTCGACCCGGGCGGATCTCCCTGCAGGTCGGGCGCGTGTGACGCGCTCGCCCGGCACCCTCTACAACCGTGCCTACGGCATCTGGATCTCCTCGATCCGTGAGGTGTTGCGGCGCCACAGCGGCGCGGGGGTCGTCATGGCCTCGCTCTTCTACGTCGCCGCGAACACCCCGAGCCTGCTGCCGCGGCCGTGGTGGCTGCAGGGGCTCATCGCCGCGATCTGCGCCGATCTGGGGTATGGGGTGGGCTACCTGCTCGGGGCGGTCGGGCACGGTGTCATCGGCTGGATGGGGCTGCGGGTGTCGATGGACCGGCGCCGCGCGGGGCTGCTGCTGCGGATCGGCTTCGGGCTCCTCGTGCTCGCCGTGCTGGCGTTCCCCTTCCTGACGGTCACGTGGCAGCAATACGTGACCTCGTATGTCGGGCAGCCGCCCCCGGGGCTGTGGTACCCGCTGGGCAGCACGGCGGTCGCGCTCGTCGTCTTCGCCGTCGGCATCGCGCTGTGGCGGCTCGTGACGCTGCTGCTGCACCGGATGCTGTCGATCGTCTCCTCGCGGATCGTGCGGGCGACGCTCGCACAGACCATCGCGACGGTGCTGACGGTCGTGGTCATCGCGCTCGTCATCCAGTTCGTGCTGCCGGTCGCCGTGGTCGCCGTGGAGCGCAATGCGGCCCGCGTCAACGCGCAGTCGCCGGCGGGTCACACCGCGCCGACGAGCGGGCTGCGCAGCGGCGGGCCGGGGTCGCCGTGGTCGTGGGAGAGCCTCGGGCAGGACGGCGCGACGTTCGTCTCCAGCGGGCCGGACGCCGCGGGGATCCGCGCGGTGACCGGGCGCGCCGCGACGGAGCCGATCCGGGTCTTCGTCGGGGTCGGGGCGCCGCTGACCCAGACGCGCGACGCGGTGCTCGCCGAGCTCGATCGCACCGACGCGTGGTCGCGGCGGGCGATCCTGGTGACGACGGCGACGAGCACCGGCTACATCAACACGTGGGGCGCGGCGTCGTTCGAATACCTCCTCGACGGCGACACGGCGATCGCGTCGATGGCGTATTCGGACCTGCCGTCGGCGTTCGGGCTGCTCACGGCCCGCCAGGAGCCGCCGGAGGCGGCGCGGCTGCTGCTGGAGGGGGTGCGGGCGCGGGTCGCGGCGCTGCCGGCGGGGCAGCGCCCGCAGGTCTACGTCACGGGGGAGTCGCTCGGGGCCTACGGCTCGGACGGGGCGTTCAGCAGCCCGTCACAGATCCTCGACGAGGTCGACGGGGCCCTCTGGAGCGGCACCCCGACCTTCGCGCCGAACCGGCAGCGGCTCACCGCCGACCGCCAACCCGGCTCGAGCACGATCGTGCCGGTCGTCGACGACGGCGCCCACGTGCGCTTCGCCGGCGGCCCCGACGAGCTGACCGCCGACGAATACGGCCGACGCCTCGGCGACTGGTCGCACCCCCGGGTCGTCTATCTGCAGCACCCCTCGGACCCCGTCGCGTGGTGGTCGCCGGACCTGCTCTTCACCTCGCCGCCCTGGCTGCGCGAGACCCGCACCAACACCCCGATGGCCCAGATGTCGTGGACGCCGCTCGTGACGTTCTGGCAGGTCAGCGCCGACATGCTCGTGTCCAACAACGTGCCCGGCGGCTTCGGGCACCGCTACTACGGCGCCGACATGGTGCCCGCCTGGGCGGCCGTGCTGGGCATCACCGACCGCAGCGCCGACCAGCTCGACCGGATCATCGACGCCGTCGGCCGCTCGTGACGAAGGAGCGGACATCTGCGGCTAGCGGACGCAGATCGTCCGGTACCGGTGGTGTGCTGAGCTCATGACCGACACGAGCAGAGCATCCAGGGCGACCGAGGTGACCGAGGGGAACGAGGGGAACGACGCGACCGAGGCGACCTGGCAGACGCACCCGGTGACGCCGGATCGCTTCGAGGACTTCGCGGACGTCATCAACCCGAACCGTCGCGCGTCGCACTGCTGGTGCCTGTCGCACCGGCTGCGGGCCCAGGACATCGCCCGGCTCGGCGGGTCCGGGGCGGACGCGCGGGAGCAGTCGATGCGCGCGCTGTGTGAGCGGGACGTGCCGCCGGGGGTGGTGACCTACCGCGACGGCGTGCCCGTCGGCTGGTGCCACGTCGGGCCGCGGGCCGACATCCCGCGCCTGGTCGGCTCGAGGCTCATCCGACCCGTCGACGACGTGCCAGTCTGGAGCATCGTGTGCGTCGTCGTGCGCGGCGGCCACCGCAGGCAGGGCGTCACGGGCCGGCTCATCGAGGGCGCGGTCGCCTATGCCGCGTCCCGCGGGGCGCCGGCGGTCGAGGCGTATCCCGTGGATCCGTCGGGGCGGATGGACACGACGATGGCCTTCGTCGGCACGCGGGCGATGTTCGAGCGGGCCGGCTTCGAGGTCATCGGCACGACCGACGCCGTCGCCTCGAAGCTGCCGCGCCTGGTCATGCGCCGGACCCTGTAGGCCGTGGCGTGGCGTGCCGTGCCGTGCCGTGCCGAGGCGTGGCATGGCGTGGCGCCGGGGACTGCCGCCTCCTCCTTCCCGCTCGCGGTTGCGCTCAGCGCTGGGGGTTGCGGTTGTCGTCGCGACGCGTGACTGGGAGCGCGACCGCGAGGTGGTCTGGGCTCACCCGTCGCCGTCGGGCGCGCGGCTCAGCTCGTGCAGGACCAGGGCGATGACGCGCGGGTCACCGGGCAGGGCGGCGTGGTCGACCCGCTGCGGCGGTGCCCCGTGCGGCCCGCCGGGCGGCAGGTCCTCCAGCCAGACGGTCCGCCACCCGGGCCGCGAGGCCAGGAGCCGGGGATCGACGTGCCGCAGCGCCCAGTCGTGCCGGGAGGCGAGGTAGAGGTAGCGCGGGCCGCCGGCTCCCGGCCCGAGCCCCGTCGGCCGCGTCGGCCCCGTCGGCCCCGTCGGCCACGGCACGTGGTCGCGCAGCGCCGCGCTGCCGAGCACCTGCTCACGCGCGGCGGGGCCGAGCAGGGCATCGAGCGCGTGCCGCACACCGGGGGCGTGGGCGACCCGCGAGGCCGCCCCGAGCGGCCGCACACCGAGCACGGGCGACCCGAGCAGCACGACGTGCGCGACGCGACCCGGCCGCGCCTGTGCGCACGCCAGCGCATGCAGACCGCCCTGGGAGTGGCCCACGAGATCGACCCGACGATCCGCCCACGGCGGTGTGCCTGCGTCCGGCGTGCCTGCGTCCGGTGGGTTTGCAGCCAATGGGTCTGCGTGCGGCGTGCCTGTCGCCGGTGCGGCGAGGTCCAGCACCGCGTCGATCCCGGCGAGGATCTGCGCGGTCGACGCGGCCAGCGGCGCCAGCCCGCCGCCGCCGAGGCGGCCCCGCAGGCTGCGCCGATGCCGCCCGTAGTCGAGCGCGACGACCGGGCGCCCGGCGGCCCCCAGGGCCTCGGCCAGGGGGCGCATCGTCGCCGCGGTGTCGTTCGTGCCGTGGAGGAGGACGACGGGCCGGTCGGTGCCGCTGGGCCGGTCGGTGCCGCCGGGCCGGTCGGTGCCGCCGGTCATGGCCCTCCGATCGTCCTCGGCCCGCCCCGAGACCGTTGTGCCGCAGCGAGCGTCGCAGCTCCCCGGGTAGGAATCGAACCTACGTCGCTTGTCCT
>JAVTVZ010000153.1:0-6633 GCA_032229625.1 Dermatophilaceae bacterium
CGTCCTACCACCTGCGGATGCTCGCGCAGCACGGGTTCATCGAGGACGCGCCCGAGCTCGGGCGCGGCAGGGAGCGGTACTGGCGCGCCCGGCACCGATTCACTCAGGTCGACGAGGGGTCGAGCGACGTGCCGACCGACGACCTCGCCGCCTACCGGCAGGTCATCCTCACGCGATACGCCGAGCTGCTCCAGGCCGGAGTCGCCGAGTGGAGCGAGCTGCCGCAGCGGTGGCGAGCCACGACGACCCTGTCCGACTACCCGCTGCGGGTGACCCCGGCGCAGGCGCGGGAGGTCCTGGATCGCATCGACGAGGTGCTCACCGACGCGATGGCGCGTTACCCGCTCGACGCCGGCGGGGACTCCCGCGACGCGGACTGCGCCGATGCCGAGGACGCGCAGGTGTATTCGGTGTATATCGCGGCGTTCCCGAGGCCGGGCACCATCCCGCACCGCGACGACACCGACACCGACACCGACACCGACACCGACAGCGTCACCGACACCACCGATCCGACTCGCGGCGCGGGACAGTGAGATGGGCACGGCGACGGCCCCGAAGGCCGGGTTCCGCACCCGCGTCGTGACGTGGGCGTGGCTCATCGCGGATGTCGCGTCGTGGTCCGGCACGCGTCTCGCGGCGCTGGCGATCCCCTGGCTCGTCCTGACGACGACGGGCAGCGCGACCCTGACCGGCATCGTCGTCGCCGCCGAGATGACGCCGCTCGTCATCGCCAAGGCCCTCGGCGGGCCGCTCATCGACCGCGTCGGGGCGCCCCGCGCGGCGGTCGCCGCCGACGCCGCCTCGACCGTGACCGTGGCGCTCGTCCCGGCGCTGTGGCTGGCGGGGCACCTGTCCTTCGGGGGGCTCGTCGCGATCGTCGCCGTCGTCGGCGCCCTGCGCGGACCCGCCGACGCCGCCAAGCACGCCCTCATCCCGGCGCTGTCACGGCATACGGGTCGTCCGCTGGAGTTCTTCACCGGCATCGCCGGCACCGTCGAACGACTCGCCTCCACCGTCGGCGCCGCGCTCGGCGGGGCCCTCATCGCCGTCATCGGCGCCGCCCCGGCCCTCGGCGTCACCGCGGGGTGCTTCGCGACGAGCGGGCTGCTCGTCGGCCTCGTCGTCGGACCGCGGCTGCGCGCCGATCCCGCCGAGACCTCCCCGGGTGTCGCGACGTCAGACGCCGAGACCGCAGATGCCGAGTCCGCGGACGGCGGGTCCACGGCTACCGGCTACCTGGGGCAGCTGCGTGAGGGTGCGGCCTTCCTGGGGCGCGAACCGGTGCTCCTGGGGATCACGACCATGCTCGCGCTGACGAACGCGCTCGACCAGGCGTGGGCGTCCGTCCTCGTGCCGGCGTCGGTGCTCGATCGCGGCGCGGGGGCCGGGACGGTCGGCGTCATCTTCATGACGATGAGCGGGGCGGCGATCGCGGGGGCGCTGCTGGCGACGCTGTGGGCGGCACGGCTGCCGCGGCTGACCGTGTATGTCGTGGCGTTCCTGCTGGCCGGCGCCCCGCGGTTCATCGTGCTCTCCGGCATCCCCGGCGTCGCGGGCGGCTTTGCGGCGCACACCCCGATCTGGCTGTGTCTGGCGGTCATCGCGGTCGCGGGCTTCGGGTCGGGCTTCCTCAACCCGATCCTCGGCGCCGTCATCTTCGAGCGCATTCCGGGCCGGCTCGTCGGGCGCGTCAGCTCGCTGACCAACGCGTTGGCCTGGTCGCTCATGCCCGTCGGCGGGCTCGTCGGCGGCGTCCTCGTCGACCGGCTCGGGGTCTCCCCCGCGCTGTGGTGGCTGGGGCTGGCCTACCTCGCCGCGACGATGCTGCCCGTGGTCGTGCCGTCGTGGCGCAGGTTCGGCGACCGGGTCTCGGCCGAATCGTGATCGCAGCGCCGCGCGCACCGGACCTCACGCAGGGGCGAACTCGATCGTCACGTGGCTGGGGCGCAGGGCGGTGATGGTGGAGGCGCGGGGACGGCGGCCGACGAAGCGGAAGTGCCCGGCCGCGACGAGATGCGCGAGCATCACGGTCAGCTCGGTCATCGCCAGGTGCGACCCGATGCACCGGTGGATGCCGCCGCCGAACGGCAGGAAGACCTCGGGTGCGACGCGGGGCGCGTCGAGCCAGCGGCTCGGGTCGAACTCCCTCGGCCGCTCGAAGACGCGCGGGTCGCGCTGCGTGACGTACGGGCTGAACAGCAGGGTCGTCCCCTTCTCGATCGTGTGGCCCTCGAAGGAGAACGTCGTCTCGACATACCTCGCCGAGATCGTCGCCGGAGGGTAGAGCCGCAGGGTCTCGGTGACGATCGCGGACAGGATCGTCAGCTCGGCGATGGCCGCCGCATCGACGTCGGCGCCCAGGGTCAGCCAGTGACGCGCCTCCTCCCGGGCCCGCGTCTGCCACTGCGGGTGGGTGGCCAGCGCGAAGGCGGCCCACCCCATCGCGGCGCTCGTCGTCTCGTAGCCCGCCGCGATGAGGGTGACGGCCTGGTCGCGGATCTCCTCCCGGCTCAGACCCGATCCGGTGCCGTCCCGCCCGTGGACGAGCAGCGAGAGGATGCCGTCGGTCGCGTCCTGCGGACCGGCCGCCTCGACGGCGTCGACCCGGCCGCCGATGTAGTCGTCGACCCACCGACGCGAGGTCATCGCGCGCCGCCACATCGGCGTCCGCAGGCGCTCGTGCACGGCGATCGACTGCGGGAGCCGGTCGACGAGGTCGAGGAGGGGCTGGAGGTGCTCACCGAGGGTGTCGGCGTCCTGTGCCATGTCGCTGCCGAACAACGCGCGCAGCGTCGAGCGCCGAATCGCCGAACGGAACAGGGGGTAGGCGTCGATCCGCACCCCCGGCCGCAGGCACTGTGCCGCCTCGCGTGCCGAGGCGTCCATGGCCGCCACGTAGCCCGCGACGCTGCGCGGCGCGAGGGCCGGGCGGATCGCAGAGCGACGCCGCGTGTGATCGGCCCCGTCGGAGACGACGACCGAGGTCGGGCCGTCGACCGGGATGAGCGCCTTCATCGCCTCGTAGGCGCTGAACAGCTCGTCGTGCGCGAAGACGTAGGCGTTGGCCCGCGGACCGAGCACGTAGGCGTACCGCTCCTGGCCGAACCGGCTGCGGATGACCGGCCACCGCGTGGACAGCCGCAGAAGCAGCTCGAGAGGCCGATAGCTGACCGGCTGGGCATCGTCCATGACCGTGGAATATAGGCCCCCGGCAACGCATCGGCCCGCAGCCGTCCTCAGGGATCCGGCTCGTGGGCCGACCAGCAGGACGAGGAGTCGTCGAGCGAGGGGAGGCACGTCGATGGAGGCAGGCCGGTCTGCGCCGCGCGACCCGCGAGAGGTGCGCGTGCCCATCGGGCCGCTGACCCAGGACGACCTGCGGCTGCTGCGCGAGCACTGCGGCTACGACTTCGCGTGGCCGCCGAAGGACGGGCAGGCGGTGCCCAAGGCGGCGCTCTTCGTCGGCTATGCCCGACTGGCGCAGATCGAGGACGGCGGGCTGCGCGACCTCTTCCCCGACCTGGCGCAGGTGCGCCACTCCTACCAGCGGCTCACCGGCGAGAACCCGATCGACGACGCCTTCCTGCGTTGCGTCGCGCGCACCTCGACCTCTCCGCTCGCGCGGGCGTTCCTCGACTCGGGCGGGGCCAGCCCCACCTACGCGTGAGCGGCGGCTCCCTCAGACCCCGTAGGTGACGGGCACGCGCCCGGAGTCGGCGGCCGCCTGCAGGGCGGCGAAGTCACGCTCGACCTGACGCGCATAGCCCTGCGCGAAGTCGGCGAGCGCGTCGTCCAGCTCGGGATGCTCGCTGCAGTAGGCCGCGATCGCGCCGACCGCCGGTGACTGGGCGTGGGCGCGCGCGAGCAGCCCACCGCACACCTGGGCCGTGAGGGTCAGCTGCTTGAGTTTCAGGGTCGACAGGTCGACGGAGCCCTTCATGTCGCGGAACTGGCGCCAGTAGAAGTCGACCCGCACCTGCTCGCTCTGCTCCCCGGCATACCCGCGGATCCAGCCGAGGAAGGGATCCGAGTGCGACTGCAGGATCCGCTGGCCGGCGACGACCCGCCGCCCCTGGGCCATCTCGCCGGATCGTGCCGGCACCCCGGGCAGCACCTGCGCGATGCCGCCGTAGGTGGCCAGCACCGACGGCTGCGCCTCCTTGACCTGCAAGAAGAGCGGCGCGGCGCCGGGACCTTCGAGATACACGATGTAGCAGCGAGTGCCGACCGAGCCGACCCCGACGACGCGCAGCACGTGGTCGACGACCCGGAAGCCGTGCAGGAGATATCGCACATTGTCCTGTGTGGACGCGACGTACTGGTGCCACAGCTCCTGCATCTGCGCCGGGGTGGCGTGCGTCGTGTGGGTGGTCAGCGGCGGCTGGTCGACGATGTGCCGGGCTCCGGAGTCGCCGACGACGGTCAGACGCTCGAGCGCCTGGGTGGAGGTGCGCCGTCGGGCCTTCTTCGTCGTCCTCGCCAGGACCTTGCCGGCCTTGCCGTCGGCGAGTTCGTCGAGGGCGGCCGTGTCGACGGAGGTGTAGAAGCGCTCGAGGGCATCGCGCCCGGCGAGCCGCTCGACGGTGCGCCGGTAGGCGCGGGAGGCGCGGCGGGTCGCGGCCCGGGCGTCCTTGCGGGACTCGCCGTTGTCGCGGGCGGCGAGGTAGACCGACGCGACGAAGCGTTTGAGGTCCCACTCCCACGGCGCGGCCCCCGCCTCGTCGAAGTCGTTGAGGTCGAAGAGCAGCGCACGCTCGGGCGAGGCGTAGAAGCCGAAGTTCGCGATGTGCGCGTCGCCACTGGCCAGCACGTGCACCCCCGAGGACGGGGTCGTCGCCAGGTCGGCCGCCATCGTGCCCGCCGTGCCGCGGTAGTAGGCGAACGGCGACTCCAGCATGCGACCCATCCGCACGGGCACGAGCTCGGTCAGCCGCGTGGCGTTCTGCTCGATGAGGATGTCGACGGGGTCGCGATCGCCGGCGGGCACCGCCGCGAGCTCCTCGGGTGACAGCGACACGCGAATGTCGGCGGGGTCGTCGGCGCGTGCACGGTCGCGGGGGGCGTCGGCGGTCATCGGGCCTCCTGCGGGGTTGTCTCACACGAGCTCGGGTGGGGAGCCTGATCGGCGTGCCTGGCACGCTACCCGGGCCAGGCGCCGGTCAGGGCAGTCGCTCGCCGCGCATCTGGCGGGAGGCGTAGGGGCTGCCGATGACCGCGCCGTCGAGCCGGCCGGTGAGGCGCTCGGCCTCCCGGTCCAGGGCCGCGCGGGCGGCGGCGCCGACGTCCTCGCGCAGCACGACCCGCACGACGCCGGCGCCGTCCTGCACCCAGCAGCCGACGATCCGGCCGTCGCACCACGCGGTGGTGCCGCCGTTGCCGGTGGAGTCGAAGAGGTGGCGCACGTGGGCCGGCGGCAGGTAGAAATCGCGCGATGTCCAGCCCATCGTGCTCGGGTCGAGCACCGGCAGCAGCGCGACCCACGGCTCGACACCGGGCTCGGGGTCGAGGTCGTCGGGGAGCACCCAGCCGGTCTCGCCGGAGTCGAGGTCGACCTCGACGGCCCCGACGTCGGCGAGGGCCCGGGCGGTGGCGGTCTTCGTGGCGCCGAGCCACCACTGCACGTCGGCGGCGGTGCCGGGGCCGAAGGTCCACAGCCACGCCGCGACGATCCGCGCGTAGCCCTGCTCCGGCGACAGCGGCTCGGGGGGTCGCCCGAGCCAGCGCTGCGTGGTGACCCAGGCGTGCCGGGAGGCGCGCCAGCCGCCGTCGTTGGTACCGCGCACGATCAGGCCGCGCAGGCCGAGCAGCGTGCACACCCACCCGGCGACCGGCACGTCCCGCCCGTAGGCCTTGCCGGGAGACATCGGGACCACGCCCTGGATCTGCGGGACCTGCGCGCGCAGCTGCTGGGTCGAGCAGCCCGGGCCGTCGCCGAGCCGCTCGAGGGCCGCCGCGCAGGCCCGCTCCAGCCACGCCGCGCCGTCGTCGGCCAGGCCCGCGCGCTCGATCGCCGCGCAGATCCGGCGTTGCTCGGCGTCGGCGACCCGCGCCGACGCGCTGCCCCACACCGCGGGCAGCAGGTCGCGGGGACACGCGAACAGCGTGCGCCGCATGGCGAGCTGCTTGACGAGGCTGCGCCGCACATACAGGGCGTCGTCGACGTCGGCGGCGTCGAGCCCGGCGACCCGGGCCCACGCCGACAGATAGACGGTCGGGGCGTCGGTCGCGTGCAGCACCGTCATCGCCCGGACCGCGGCGTCGACGTCGCCATAGCGGTGCGCCGGCGCGATCCCGTGGCGCCGCGCGAGGCGGACGCGGCGCTGGTCGTCACCGATCCGCGGTCGTGAGGTCACGCGCGTCAGCCTGCCAGGTCACGCGCGTCAGCCTGCCAGGTCACGCGCGTCAGCCTGCCAGGTCACGCGCGCCGGCCTGCCAGGTCACGCGCGCCGGCGTGCCAGGTCACACGCCGGCGTGCCGGACCGGGGCCACCCCTGGCACCCGCGTCGATCGCGAGCCTCCGCAGGCGGGCGCGACCGCACACACCTGTGATTCATGCCATGGCGGCGGCGATCGACGGTAGGTTGTCGCCACGCAACGACGCACCGGAGGGCAGTGCCATGACCGAGCGCC
>JAVTVZ010000154.1:0-41910 GCA_032229625.1 Dermatophilaceae bacterium
GCATGGCTGCGATCGCCGACGCGCACGGCCTCGGCGAGGCGTGCGTCCTCGCCCTTGAGGCCGGTGCCGACCTTCTGTGCCTCGACGCCCCGCAGCACCGCGACGCGGAGGGGGCCCTGCACGAAGCACTCGACGCGATCACCGCGGCCTTGGACGCGGGGCGCCTCGATCCCTCGGAGCTCGCCCGATCGGCTACTCGGACAGCACACCTCGCGCGACCGCCGGCTCGCGAGGCGACGCGCGGCGAGGGAGACCCCTCCCCGGATGCCACGCCCGACCGCTCAGCCCCGGGCGACCTCGATGCGCAGAACGACCTCACGCAGCAGACGGACCCCGCGCAACTGATCGACCGCGCTGGGCAGACCGACCCCGCGCAGCACCTCGACCGCGCCGCGCTGATCGATCGCGCGCAGCGGGATCTCGCAACCGTCGGGCTCGAGGCGGCCCGGCGGGCCGTCTTCGCGCGAGTGGATCGCACGCAGGACCCCGCGACCGGTGCCGCGGACCTCGCTGCAGGGGACGGGATCGCGCTCGACGGGCCGCCGATCATCGTCGACGTGCGGCGCCGGGCGTCGTTCGCGGCCGGGCGCACGAGCACGACCTTCGAGCGGGTGCTCCTCAGCGCCCAGGCCGGAGGCGAGGTCATCCGCCCCGCGGACGTCGCCGAGCTCCAGGCGATGCTCGACGTCGCACCGGTCGCCCACGAGGTCGTCGTCCTCACAGGGCAGGCCGCCTCCGACGAGTGCGAAGACACACTGCTCTGTGCGGTCCTGGCCGCGCGACCGCGAGCCGTCGTCGTCCACACCGGCGTCGCGAGCACGGCACCGAGCGGAGTCGCGCGGCTCGTCCTCGCCCACGGCAACAGCCTCGCCACCGCGATCGCCGTCGACGAGCTGCTCGGTCTGCGTGACGTGGCGGCGACGATCGGACTCGACGGCATCGACGATCGCCCCGACAGCACCAGCCGCGACGGGGCCGACAGGTCGCCCCTGACGACCGACGCAGTCACGGCCGCTCACACCGAGGAGGCACGATGAGGATCCTCGGGCTCATCTCGGGCACGTCGGTCGACGCGATCGACGTCGCCCTCGCCGACATCACCCTCGATCCCACCTCCGGAGACCTCGTGCTCACGCCGTGCGGCCACGCCGAGGTGCCCTGGTCGGCGCAGCTGCGCACCGACCTCCTCGCGACGCTGCCGCCCGCCCGCCTCGACACCCGGGAGTGGTGCCGGCTCCACACGGCGGCCGGGCGGGCGTTCGGTGAGGCGGCACGGTGGGCGCTCGCGGAGTTCGGGCCTGCGGACCTCGTCGTGAGTCACGGCCAGACGCTGCACCATCTCATCGAGGACGGCGTCGTCACCGGGACCCTTCAGGTCGGCGACTCGGCGGCGATCCATGCGGCGACCGGCCTGCCCGTCCTGCACGACGTGCGCGCGGCGGACATCGCCGCCGGGGGGCAGGGCGCTCCGCTGGCCAGCACCCTCGACGCCCTGTGGCTGTGCGACGAGCCGACCGCGGCCCTCAACCTCGGCGGGATCGCCAACGTGACGATCGTCGGGACCCCCTCCGGCCCGGTCACCGGCGACACCGGCCCGGCGAACGGCCTCCTCGACGCCGCGGCCGCCGCGCTCGGGCAGACCTGCGACGAGGGGGGGTCGTGGGCCGCTGCGGGTCGTGTCGACGAGGGCGCGCTGCGCCGGCTCCTCACCGATCCGTACTACGCCCGGCCGCTGCCCAAGAGCACGGGACGCGAGCACTTCCACGCCGGCTACGTCACCGACCTGCTCGGCGACGCCGCCCCGACCGGCCCGGATCTCTTCGCGACCCTCACCGAGCTGACCGCCCGCACGGTCGCCGACGCGATCGCCGCCCACGGCGTGACGCGGCTCGTCGTCTCCGGCGGCGGGGTCGAGAATCCCGTGCTCCTCGGTCGGCTGCGGGAGCTCACCGGGTTGACGCCCCGGCGCAGCGACGAGCTCGGCCTGCCCGCCGACGGCAAGGAGGCCTACCTCATGGCGCTCCTCGGCTGGCTCTCGTGGCACGGGCTGCCCGGCGTCGCGCTCGGCCCGAACGGGCGGGTGACCGGCGCGCGGGAGGCCGTCGTCCTCGGCAGCCTCACTCCGCCATACCACCTGACCGCACACAATTCTGTGCCGTATCCGACACGTCTGGTCGTTGCCGACACGCAGATCGGTAGTCGGGCTGCCGTACCGGGACGCACCGCGGAGGCGACACCCGACGCCCCGACACGTCGAGCCACGGAGGCGACATCCGGTGACCGGCAGGTCTGGTCCACCGAGCGCCGCCTCGACACCTCCCGCGACATCGACACCCTCACGACGGCCGACATCGTCGACGTCATCGTCGAGGCGGACACCGCAGTCGTCCCGGCGGTCCGCGCCGTCGCGGACCGGGTCGGCGCGGCGGCCGACCTCGTCGTGGCGGCGCTCAGCGCGGGCGGGGTCGTCCACTACGTCGGCTCGGGAACGTCGGGGCGGATGGGGGTCCTCGACGCGGTCGAGCTGCTGCCGACCTTCGGGGTCGGGTCGGAGTCGGTGCGCGCGCACCTCGCCGGCGGACTCCCCGCGATGACGCGAGCGGCCGAGGGCGCCGAGGACGACGCGGAGGCCGGCGCGCAGGTCGTCGCCAAGGCCGGGCCGACCGACCTCGTCATCGGGATCGCCGCGAGCGGGCGCACCCCCTACGTCCGTGGGGCGCTGCGCGAGGCGCGCCGCCGCGGCCTGCCGACGGTGTTGCTCTCGGCGAACCCGTCGGCTCCGCTCGCGGAGTTCGCCGACGTCGCCGTCCTCGTCGACACCGGGCCCGAGGTCGTCACCGGATCGACGCGGATGAAGGCGGCGACCGCACAGAAGCTTGTGCTCAACGCCCTGTCGACGGCGGCGATGATCCGGCTCGGGCACAGCTACGGGAACCTCATGATCGACATGGTCGCTACGAACGCCAAGCTGCGCGACCGCTCGGTGCGGATGCTCGCCCAGGCGACCGGACGACCGGACGACGAGTGCGCGCTGGCCCTGCGCGACGGAGGAGATGTGCGGCACGCCCTCGTCGCGCTGCTCGCCGGGCTCGCCCCCCAAGAGGCGGGCTCCGCGCGCGTCGCCGCGGCCGTCGAGGCGTCCCCGCGCGACCCGGCACGAGTCGGCGACCCCTCCGGAGTGCGCGCGGCGGCCCGCGCAGTGCGAGGCGCCGAACGGGATGAGCAGGCCGGCCATGCTCAGGCCCCCGCCGCATCTGCCAACGGTCCGAACGGCGCAAACCCCCGGAGTCCCCGATGACCACGCAGGACCCGCCACGGGTGACGATCGCGCTCCGGCGCCGCCTCGACGACCTCAAGCCGGCGCTGCGCCGGGTCGCCGACGTCGTCCTCACCGACCCGGCCGCGGCGTCCGAGCTGTCGATCTCCCAGCTCGCGCAGCGGGCGCACTCCTCGCCGAGCTCGGTGATCCGGCTCTGCCACGCGCTCGACCTCGAGGGCTATCCGCAGCTGCGCCTGGCCCTGGCCTCCGATGCCGCGCGCCGCACCGAGGACGGCAGCCCGGGCACCCAGGGCGACATCGCCGCAGGTGACGACCTCGCCTCTGTCGTCGCGAAGATCGCCGCGGCCGACGTCCGCGCGGTCCAGGACACCGCGGCCGCGCTCGACGTCGCGGCGCTCGCGGGGGTCATCGACGTGCTCGCCGCGGCCCGCCGCATCGACCTCTACGGCGTCGGGGCGTCGGCAATCGTCGCCGCCGACCTCCAGCAGAAGCTCACGCGGATCGGGCGCGTCGCCCTCGCCTACGCCGACGCGCACCTCGCCGTCACGTCCGCCGCCCTGCTCACCCCGCAGGATGCCGTCGTCGCCATCTCGCACAGCGGGTCGACGACCGACACCCTCGACGCGCTGCTCGTCGCCGCGCGCGGCGGGGCCCGGACGGTCGCCGTGACGAACAACCCCGCCTCACCCTTGGCGCGCGCCGCCGATCACGTGCTCCTCACCGCGGCGACCGAGTCGCTCTTCCGCTCCGGGGCCACGGCCTCGCGGCTCGCGCAGCTCACCGTCGTCGACTGCGTCTTCGTCGGGCTCGCGCAGCGCACGTTCGAGGCGAGTCAGGCCGCGCTCGAGGCGACGTACGACGCAGTCCGCCACCGCCCGACCGCGAGCAACGGCAGCCCCGGCAGGCGCGGTGGGGGCACCGGCGGACGCTGACCGGTCGTCTGTGGCAGCGTGTCCGACACACCACCAGCCCCACCTCCTGAAGGAGCAGCTCCATGACCGAGGTCGTCGTCACCGCCGTGTTCACCCCCGTCCCGGGCGCGAAGGACCAGCTCGTCGAGGCGCTGCAGCGCACGATGCCGGCCGTCCACGAGGAGCAGGGCTGCCGGCTCTACGCGATCCACGACGCCGACGACGGCACCGTGACGATGATCGAGAAGTGGGATTCGGCCGACGATCTCGACGCCCACGGCTCCGGTGAGCCCGTCGCCGCGCTGCGCGAGGCCGTCGCCCCCTACCTCGCCGGGCAGGCCACGGTGACCCGAATGACCGCGATCCCCGTCGGCGACCCCGACCGCGGCGCCCTCTGACGACGACTGCACAGACCCCAGCGCGTCTCCTCGGGGCTCGCCCCGTGACATGGCCGCCCCCGCCTACGTTCCACACCCGGTCGGCGGCCTGCCCTACCCGATGCCACTGAGTGCAGCGCGCACGAGGTGGGCGCTGCGGGGTGCGTCGGAAGCACGACGGTCGAGCACGTCGCCGGGCGTCGCGCCGTCGCCCCAGGTGCGGGAGATCGCCGTGACGATCCCGCTGAGGGCCTCCGGGTGGTCCTGGTGCAGCCCGAGGAGAAGGCCATCGGGGTGCTGCGCCTGCACACCCGACCTATTCAGGCGATCGGCGGGGAAGTCGCGGAGGTTCCGGGTGACGATCACTGTCGCGTCGGCATGGATCGCTGCAGCGAGCACATGCCGGTCATCGGCATCGGGGAGGTCGAGCTGGTCGATCAGATGCTCATAGCCGGTCACCATGACGTCGCGGATCGCCTCGTTCATCAGTCTGCGGGTGCGGTCCAGCCGCGCCGGGACCAGATCGGGGCGATCAGACCGCAGGTTACGGAACACCTCATCGAGGATCCGGTCCGTCCACTTCGGCTGCACCAGCCGGGCGAGCCCGACCCGTATCAGCACATCGCGCAGGGTGGAGGTGTAGAGCACATTGGCGTCGTAGACGACGACCGGCATCAGGCGAATCCGAGCTCGCGAGTCTCCGCGGACAGTGCGTCGACCGCTGACTGTCGGCGGGCGTCATCTTCGCGCAGGTAGCGAATCAGGGAAGCTGCCTTGACACGGCGGTGGGTGCCGACGGTGCGGTAGGCGATCTGCCCGGCCTCCAACAGTCCGATCAGAAAGGGGCGCGAGACGTTCAGCGCGTCCGCAGCCTGCTGGGTCGTCAGCTCCGCTTGCAACGGGAGGACGGTCACGCCCTCGCCGTGCGCGAAGCTGTCGAGCACCTGCGTCAACGCGGCCAAGGCTGACCGAGGCACCTCTATTGCGCCGGTCTGACCGACCAGGTGCAACCGGACCGGGCCCTCTGCGCCCAGAGCCGCGTCGAGCCTGCGCAAGGCTGACGCCGCCATTTCCGCGTCTGCAGGCTCCGGCACCACCGTCGCGATGTCGCCCATCATTCCAGCCCCCTCAACGAAACAATCGAAGCAGTCGAAACAAGCGTAACCGAGGTGACTGGTTTCGACGCCGCCTTCAGCGACGGGGCGGGGGCGCGGTCGTGGAGCGGACGACGAGCTGCGGGGTGACGAGCGTCGTCGCCGGAGCGAGGATGTGGTCGGCGATGCGGGCGCGCAGGGCGGCGGCGGCGAGGCGGCCCTGTTCGGCGCTGCGGGGGTCGACGGAGGTGAGCGCGACGAAGCCGGTCGCGGCGAGCGAGGTGTCGTCATAGCCGACGAGCGAGGTGTCGGCGGGCACGCTGCGGCCGGCCTCGCGCAGGGCCTGCCAGGCGCCGAGGGCCATGAGGTCGTTCGCCGCGACGACCGCCGTGACCTGGGGATGAGCGGTGAGCAGACCGCGCATCGCGGCGTAGCCACCCTCGTCGGTCGTCGGGGCCGGGCGCGTGCGGACCGCCGGCAGACCCGCGTCGGCGAGCGCTCGGCGGTAGCCGAGCTGCCGCTGGTCGGCCGGGCCGGAGCGACCGGCGAGGAACGCGATGTCCCGATGCCCGAGCCCCAGCAGGTGGTCGACGGCGAGCCGCGCGCCCGCCGCGTCGTCGCCCGAGACCCGATCCGCGCCCACGACCGTGCGGCGGCGGTTGCCGACGAGGACCGTCGGCACGGCCGGGCGGGACGCGCCGCCCTCGGTCGCGCCGCCCTCGCCCGCCGCTGCCTTCGCCGTACCGGCCTGTCCCGGCCCCCCGGCGACGGCGTCGACATCCTGCTCGCGCGGCTCGGCGGCGATGATCAGGCCGTCGACGCGAGCGGCGAGGTACCCCTGCACCGGGCTCTCGTTGCGGTGCGCATTGAGGGCGGCGTCCGCGACCCCGACGTGGAAGGCCGTGCCCGCCAGACCCTCGCGTAGCCCCGCGAGGAACCCGACGAACCACGGATTCGCGAAGTCGTCGATGACGACCCCGATCGTGTCGGTCCGCTGCCCCGCCAGCGCCGCCGCAGCCCGGCTCGGCCGGTAGCCCAGCTCCGCGATGGAGCGCTCCACGGCCTCCCGACGCGCGTCGCTGACCTGCGCAGACCCGCGCAGCACGAGGGAGACCAGTGACTTGCTGACACCCGCGTCGCGCGCGACGTCATAAATCGTCACGCGCGCCGTCGAGCTGCCCATGTGCTCTCCTTCGTTCCACTTCCGGGGGGATTGACGCCCCTGCCAGACTAATCGTAGGGTTGGAGCGTTCCAATTGGAGCGCTCCAACACCGTTCTGAGGAAGATCACATGTCTCTCGGCATCGCCGTCATCGGAGCCGGCATGGCCGGCAAGTCCCACGCCGCCGGATACCGCGTGGCGCCCACGCTCTACAGCACAAGCCTGCCGCCGCTGCGATACGTGAGCATCGCCGACGTCAACGCGCCGCTCGCCGAGGCGACGGCCGCCCGCTACGGCTACGAGCGCTTCGACACCTCATGGGAGTCGGTCGTGGGGGCCGACGACGTCGACGTCATCAGCATCGTCGTCGCCAACCACCTACACCGGCCGATCCTCGAGGCGGCGCTCGCGGCCGGCAAGCACGTGCTGTGCGAGAAGCCGCTGAGCGACTCCCTGGAGAGCGCCCGCGCGATGGCCGCCGCGGCGCGCGAGGCCGACACGGTCGCGCGCCTGGGGTTCGTCTACCGCCGCAGCCCCGGCCTCACCGCCATCCGCGACCTCATCGCCGACGGGACCCTCGGCGCGCCGCTGCACGTCTCGGGGCGCTACTGGACCGACTACGGCTGCAACCCGAAGTCGCCGATGAGCTGGCGCTACAAGGGTGGCGAGGGCTCCGGGGCGCTCGCCGACGTCGGCAGCCACCTCGCGTACGTCGCCGAGTACCTCGCCGGCGACGTCACCGGCGTCAGCGGCGGCCAGCTGCGCACGGCCATCGGCGAGCGCTACCTCCCCGCGGGCTCCGTCGTCGGGCACGGGCTGGCCGAGCTGAGCGAGACGACCGAGCCGGTCGAGAACGACGACTACGCGGGCTTCGCGGTCGAATTCGCCGCCGGGACCGCCGGGGTCCTCGAGGTGAGCCGCGTCGCCGCGGGCCACCCGAACAGCCTCATCGTCGAGGTCTACTGCGAGCGCGGCGCCGCGATCTGGGACCAGCGCACCCCGAGCGAGATGCAGCTCATGCTGCACGACGACCAGCCCGGCACGAACGGATTCCGCCGCGTCCTCCTCGGCGGCGACCACCCCTACGTCAGCAACGGCATGCCGATGGACGTCTCCGGGGTCGGCTTCGGGCAGAACACGCTCTTCGAATACCAGTGCCGCGCGTTCCTCGACGAGGTCGCCGGGGTCGAGAGCCCCCTGCCCACCTGTGCGTCCCTCGACGAGGGCGTCCACAACATGGAGCTGCTCGACGCCGTCGTGCGCTCGGCCGGCTCCGGCGGCGCCACCATCACCCTCTGATCACCCACTCATCAACCCCCGCCACCCGCGAACCCGAAGGACCAGCAATGAAGCTCGGCGTCTACAACGCGATCCTGCACGACCGCTCCCTGCCCGAGGCGCTGCAGGTCATCGCCGACCTCGGCCTCACCGGCATCGAGCTCAACACCGGGGGCTTCCTGCCCCCGGTGCACGTGCCGAACATTGACCAGGTCCTCGAATCCGACACCGCCCGCGACGATTTCCTCGCCCAGTTCGAGGGCACCGGCGTCTCGATCGCGGGCCTGAACTGCAACGGCAACCCGCTGCACCCCAACCGCGCGATCGGCGACAAGCACGCCGAGGACATCCGCCGCTCGATCCGCCTGGCCGCCCGGCTCGGGCAGACGCGGGTCGTCACGATGTCCGGCCTGCCCGGCGGGGAGCCCGGCGCGACCCGGCCGAACTGGATCGTCAACGCGTGGAACTCCGCCGCCCTGGACGTCCTGGACTACCAGTTCGAGGTCGCGGTCCCCTTCTGGCAGGAGATCGACGCGCTCGCCCACGAGCACGGCGTCAAGGTCGCTCTCGAGCTGCACCCGCAGAACCTCGTCTTCAACACCCACGACATCCGCACGCTCGTCGACCTCGCCGGCACCACACACATCGGTGTGGAGATGGACGCCTCGCACCTCTTCTGGCAGCAGATGGACCCCATCGCCGTCGTCCGCGAGCTCGGCGACCTCATCTTTCAGGCCGCCGCGAAGGACGTTCGCGTCAACCCCGAGGCCGCGTCGCTCTACGGCGTGCTCGACAACCGCTTCCGCCGCCTCGACCCGAGCGAGGCGCGCACCAACCTCGGCGGCGACGAGTGGGCGAACGAGTGGCCCCGGCCCGCGGCGTGGGATTTCGTCGCGCTCGGCAAGGGGCACGACGTCGACTACTGGGCCGAATGGCTCCGCGCGCTCAAGGAGGTCGACCCCGACATGCTCGTCAACATCGAGCACGAGGACACCGAGCTCGGCCGCATCGAGGGCCTGCAGGCCGCCGCGAAGGTCCTCCTCGCCGCCGACGCCCAGATCGAGGACTGACACGCGAGCGGGCGGCGGACCGTGGGTCCGCCGCCCGCGGGCAGCTCTAGTAGGTCACCGCGCCTGCGGCAGTGGACGCGCCTGCGTCAGTGGAAGCGCCTGCGGCAGTGGGAGCAGCTGGTCAGTGGGAGCAGCTGCGGCAGGTGCAGTCCGCGCACTGGCAGTTCGCGCATTCGCAGCTCGCGCCGCACTTCTCGCAGTCGCAGCTGTGCTCGGGGGTGGGGACTGGCTTGTCGGACATGTCGCTCCTCCTCATCGCAGGTCTCGGGGGCTGCCGAGATCGCCACCGTACTGCCGCCCTGCCGGGTGTGCCCGCCCAAGAAGCGCGTGACCCGATCGCCCGCGCCGCGGCCTGCGCCGATGCCCGAGTGCGCCGCTCGGCACGTTCGCCGCACCGTGAGCCGCGCACCAGGGTCGGGTGGCGGCTCAGGCCTCGAACCAGCCCGCTGGGGCGGGGCGGGTGTTGTGCCAGATGTGCTTGGCCTCGCGGTATTCGTCGAGGCCCGCGAGGCCCAGCTCCCGGCCGATGCCGGACTGTTTGAAGCCGCCCCACTCGGCCTGCGGCACATACGGGTGGTAGTCGTTGATCCAGATCGTGCCGTGCCGCAGCCGCTGGGCGACCCGCTCGGCGCGGCCCGCGTTCTGACTCCACACCGCCCCCGCCAGCCCGTAGACGGTGTCGTTGGCGATCGCGACCGCCGCGTCCTCGAGGGCATCCGGGTCGTCGTCGCCGGCGGGCGAGCCGAACGTCTCGACGGTCAGCACCGGGCCGAACGACTCGTCCTGCACGCAGCGCATGTCCGAGCGGCACCCGTCGAGGATCGTCGGCAGGTAGTAGAACCCGTCGGCATACTGCTCACCCTCGGGGCGCGCGCCGCCCGCGCGCAGCACCGCGCCTTCGGCGATGCCGTCGACGACGTACGCCTCGACCTTCTCGCGGTGGGCGGCGCTGATGAGCGGCCCGGTCTCGGCGCGCTCGTCGAAGGGCCCGCCGAGCCGGATCGCCTGCGCCCGCCGCACGAGCTCGTCGACGACCTCGTCGTGGATGCTGGCCTGCACGACCAGGCGCGACCCGGCGGAGCACACCTGCCCGGAGTCCAGGAAGATCGCCGTGAGCGCGTTGTCGATCGCGGCGGGCAGGTCGGCGTCGGCGAAGATGACGTTCGGGTTCTTGCCGCCCAGCTCCAGCGCGATCTTCTTCACCGTCGGCGCGGCCGCCTCCATGAGCCGGCGCCCCGTCGCGAGCCCCCCGGTGAACGACACGAGGTCGACCCGCTCGTCACCGGTCAGCGGCGCCCCGACCGCGGCGCCCGCGCCGAGCACGAGGTTGCCCACGCCCTGGGGCAGGCCCAGCTCGTCGAGCGCCCCGAGCAGCCAGATCGCCGTCGACGGCGTCAGCTCGCTCGGCTTGAGCACGAAGGTGCAGCCCGCGGCCAGCGCCGGAGCGACCTTCCAACTCGTCTGCAGCAGCGGATAATTCCACGGCGTGATGAGCGAGCACACCCCGACCGGCTCGTGGACGATCCGACTGCTGACCCCCGGCATCCCCGTGTCGACGACCCGCCCGGCGTCAGCGTTGGCCAGCGCCGCGAAGTGCCGGAACACCCCGATGATGTCGTCCATGTCGAGGCGCGCCTCGACCATTCGCTTGCCCGTGTCGAGGGCCTCGAGGCGCGCGACCTCCTCCTTCTGCGCCTCGAGCCGGTCGGCGAGCCGAGCCAGCAACGCCCCCCGCTCGCGGGCCGGCGTCGCGCTCCACGCTCCGTCGGTGAACGCGCGATGCGCTGCCGCGACGGCCGCCAGCGAGTCCGCGGCAGTGCCCTCGCTGACCGTCCGCACGAGCGATCCGTCAGCGGGACAACGGATCTCGCGGGTCCCCCCGTCGATGGCGTCGACCCAGGCTCCGTCGATGAACAAGTCGGGCATACCGGCTACCTCCTGCGCGTGGACGGGCGCCCGCCGGCCGATCGACACCGACGAACGCATTCGTGCGCAACCTACCCGGCAGCACCGACAAGAGTCATCGACCAGCCGCTCCGCCCCCGCGGCGCCCGCGTCCGCCGTCCATCGTCCATCGTCCATCGCGCGCCGTTTCACCCCTCGCAGGCGTGAGAATCGAGGTGTGGCCGACGCCACACCTGCGCGACCGGCACCAGCGACGAAGGTGATGAGGACACATGAGAGCAGCGCGCTACTACGGCAACGGGGACATCCGCATCGAGGACATCCCGGAGCCGACCGTCGGACCGGGCGAGGTCGGCATCGACGTCGCGTGGTGCGGCATCTGCGGCACCGACCTGCACGAATACAAGGACGGGCCGATCTTCTGCCCCAGCCCAGGCCACCCGCACCCGATCTCCGGGGAGGACGCGCCGATCACGCTGGGGCACGAATTCTCCGGTGTCGTCTACGCACTCGGGGAGGGGGTCGACGACCTCGAGGTCGGGCAGCACGTCGTCGTCGAGCCCTACATCATCCGCGACGACGTCGACACCTCGCAGGCCAACATGGCCTACCACCTGAGCAGGGACATGAACTTCATCGGCCTCGCCGGGCGCGGCGGCGGCCTCGGGGAGAAGGTCTCGGTCAAGCGTCGCTGGGTCCACCCCATCGCCGACTCGATCCCGTTGGACCAGGCCGCGCTCATCGAGCCGCTCGCCGTCGGCTACCACGCCTACCAGCGCTCGGGCGCGACGGCCGGCGACCTCGCGCTCATCGCCGGCGCCGGCCCGATCGGGCTGCTGCTCGCCGCGGTGCTCAAGGCCGAGGGGCTGACCGTCGTCGTCAGTGAGATGAGCGAGCTGCGGCGCCGCAAGGCCCTCGACACCGGGGTCGCGGACCACGCCCTCACGCCCGCCGACGACGACGTGGCCGCGAGAGTGCGCGAGCTGTCCCGCGGCGGCGACGGCGCCGACGTCGCCTTCGAATGCACGAGTGTCCAGCCGGCGATGGACACCCTCGTCGACGCGCTGCGACCGACGGGCGTCCTTGTCGTCGTGTCGATCTGGGGCCGGCGCGGCTCCTTCGACATGCAGCAGATCGTGCTCAAGGAGCTCGACGTGCGCGGCACGATCGCCTACGTCAACTCCCACCCGGCGACGATCAAGCTCGTCGAGGACGGCCGGGTCGACCCGGCCCCGTTCATCACCGGCAGGATCGGCCTGGACGGCCTCATCGACGAGGGCTTCGACACCCTCATCCACCGCAACGAGACGGCCGTGAAGATCCTCGTCTCCCCCAGCGGCGCCGGCCTGTAGCGCCGCACGCGACGGCCCCGCGCGCACCGCGGGGCCGTCGCGGACCCGCCCGCTCAGGACCCTGCGCGCACGGGGCTGCCGACGAGCCGCTCGTAGTGCGCGACCAGCGCGGAGTGGTCCGCCGACCCCTGGCCCGCGGCGCGCAGGGCGGTCATCATCTCCCGCACCCCGGCGGTCAGCGGCACCGGCACGTCGACGGCGTGGGCGGTCGACAGGGCGTTGTCGAGGTCCTTGATGTGCAGGTCGATGCGGAAGCCGGGGGCGGTGTCGCCCGCGAGCATCATCGGCCCCTTGGCCTCCAGGACGGTGCTGCCCGCCAGCCCGCCGCGGATCGCCTCGAAGACCATCGCCGGGTCGACGCCCGCCTGCTGCGCGAGCGTGAAGGCCTCCGCCACCGCGGCGATGTTGACGGCGACGACGACCTGGTTGGCGAGCTTGGCGGTGTTGCCCGCACCGATCGGCCCGACGTAGGTCACCGACGCCGCCAGCGGGTCGAAGACTCCGCTGACCTGGTCGAACACCTCCCGGTCCCCGCCGACCATCACCGCGAGCGTGCCCTCGATCGCCTTCGGCTCACCACCGGAGACGGGGGCGTCGAGCATCCGTACGCCCCGGTCCGCGAGGGCGGCGGCGACCTCCTGGGAGACCAAGGGGCTGATCGAGGACATGTCGATGTAGATCAGTCCCTCGCGGGCACCCTCGACGATCCCGCCGGGGCCGAGCGCGACCTGCCGGACCTGCGGGGAGTCCGGCACCATCGTGATGAGCACCTCGACCTCGGCGGCCAGCGCCGCGGCGTCCGGTGCCGTCGTGACCCGCGCGCCGGTCTCCTCGGCGATGCGCGCCGCCGCCTGCGTCTTGTGCTCCAGCAGCACGAGGTCATGCCCCGCCGCGGCGAGGTTGTGCGCCATGGGGCCGCCCATGATGCCCAGTCCGATGAAGCC
Source organism: Dermatophilaceae bacterium (assembly GCA_032229625.1). GTDB lineage: Bacteria > Actinomycetota > Actinomycetes > Actinomycetales > Dermatophilaceae > Kineosphaera. The sequence continues at coordinate 13,374 of JAVTVZ010000154.1, forward strand.
GATCCTCATGTGTGCGTCCTCTCGTGGGTGAGCCGGTGACTCCCCGCCCTGGCGGTCGGGGCGTCGAGAGCGTGCTGTCGCCGGCCGCGGTGTCGGTCGCTGTGCGCGACGGCGCTGTCTCTTTGAACTACCACACCGCGGCCGCCGGCACGCCTGGGCGATGAACCCGCAGTTCACCGGCGCGCAGCAGGCGAGGGACTGTGCGGCTGGTAGGTCTGCCGGACCCGGCGAGCGCTGCCCGCTGCCTTCACACCCTCCGCATAACTCCTAGTTTTCCTACCGATAACGTATGGATTTGACTCGTCACGGCCCGTCGACCTACCGTCGATCTCACGGAACGCCACCGCACAGACATGTGTGCGGCTCCGCCACGTCGTCCACCCTGCCCAGGAGGGGTCATGCCTCGCGCCCGCCGCGCCGCCACGCCACCCCTGACACCGGTCGTGCTGCATGGCCGCCGGCACGTCGACCTGCGGCGGGTCAGCAGCGCGATGTGTCCGGCGGCCCGCGCCGGCGCCGCACTCACGCTGAGGTCGCCGGCCGTGTGACCACGGGGGCCTCGGCGCTCCCACAGCCGGCGGTCCGCCCGACCGCCTCCACCCCACCTGTCGCGACCGACCGGGGCGTCGGCGAGTTTCGCTCCACCATCACGGATTCCGTGGGCTCTGCTATGCCCACCCCGCAGGCACTTCTCACCCGCCGTGAGCGCCGTCGCCGTCTGCCTCGGCGACGGCACCGGCCCCACCACCCGGAGATGACCATGACCTTGACGACCTCCCGCGCGACCGCGCCCGCACTCGGCATCGGTGAGCGAGCGAGCTCCACCGCACGCCGCCCACCCGATCCTGGGTCCCCGCCACGTCGGGCCGACCAGGTGCGGGCGCGACACCTGCGGCTGCGCCTCTCCCCGCGGGCGATGCCGGCGCCCCCGCGCTGGGTCAGCCTCGTCGCGATCCTCGGGCTGTGGCAGCTCGCCGCCGCCACCGGCGTGCTCCCGCCCGACAAGCTCGCCGCGCCGAGCGTCATCGCCGTCACGACCTGGCATCTCATCACGACCGGCGAACTCGCCACGGCCATCGGCGTCTCGCTGGGACGCGTGGGTCTCGGGCTGGCCTTCGGGCTCGCGGCCGGCGGCCTCGCCGGGGTGCTGGCCGGGCTGTCGCGGTGGGGCGACGCGCTCCTCGACCCGCCGCTGCAGGCGTTGCGGACGCTGCCGCACCTGGGGCTCATCCCGCTCTTCATCCTGTGGTTCGGCATCGGTGAGACCCCGAAGGTCATCCTCATCGCCCTCGGGGTGGCCTTCCCCATCTACCTCAACCTCTACTCGGCGATCCGCGGCGTCGACCGCGGGCTGCTCGAGGCCGCGCGGGTCAACGGCCTGAGCCGCGCCCAGACGCTGTGGCACGTCGTCGTCCCCGCCGCGCTACCGCAGACGCTCGTCGGGCTGCGCCAAGGCCTGAGCATCGCGTGGCTCTCGCTCATCGTCGGCGAGCAGATCAACGCCGAGGCCGGCCTGGGCTTCCTCATCAACAACGCCCGCGAATTCCTCCTCACCGACGTCGTCGTCGTCGGCCTGCTCGTCTACGCCCTGCTCGGGCTGGCCACCGACGCCATCGTCCGGCTCATCGAGCGCCGCGCCCTGCGCTGGCGGGAAGGGACGGTCCTGCGATGACCACCCACACCCACACTCCCACCCACGAGGCCGGCGACACGACCGCCGCGACGTCCACCGGCACGACCACCACGACGACGCCGACGGTCCGCACGCGGGGCCTGAGTCGCGCGTTCGGCGACCAGGTCGTCCTGTCCGACCTCGACCTCGACCTCGCACCCGGCGAATTCGTCGCGCTGCTCGGCCGGTCCGGCTCCGGCAAGTCGACCCTGCTGCGGGCGCTCGCCGGCCTCGACCCCGACGTGCAGGGCGAGGCCGAGGTGCACGGGCCGATCGCGGTCGCCTTCCAGCAGCCGCGGCTCCTGCCGTGGCGTCGGGTCTGGCGCAACGTCACCCTCGGCCTGCCCCGCGGCCGCGACACCCGCGAGGTCGCGCTCGCCGCGCTCGCCGAGGTCGGGCTCGCGGAGTATGCCGATCGGTGGCCGCTGACGCTGAGCGGCGGCCAGGCGCAACGAGTCTCCTTGGCCCGGGCGCTGGTCCGCGAGCCGTCGCTGCTGCTGCTCGACGAGCCCTTCGGGGCCCTGGACGCCCTGACCCGGCTGACGACGCACCGACTCGTCGAGCGCCTCTGGGCCGACCATCATCCGGCCGTCCTGCTCGTCACCCACGATGTCGACGAGGCCTTGCTGCTCGCCGACCGGCTCCTCGTGCTCGACGACGGCGCGATCGTCTCGGACCGCCGCGTCGACACCCCCCGCCCCCGCACCCGCGAGGCGAGCGCCGAGCTGCGCGCCGCCCTCCTGACCGACCTCGGAGTCACCGACCATGCCTGACACCCGACGCGCCCCGCGCCTCCCGGCCCGGCGCAGCGCCCGCACCCTCACCGCGGCCCTCGCCGTCGCGCTCACCGGCGGGGCCGCCCTGACCGCCTGCGCCCCCAGCACCGGCGCGACGGGCGGCTCGACCCCGGTCGGGGCGACAGTCCCGGCCCCCGTGCCGACCGACCAACTGCGCAACGTCACCCTCAAGGTCGGCGACCAGAAGGGCGGCGGCACGCTGAAGGCGCTGCTCGCCGCGTCGGGCCAGGACCAGGGCACCCCCTACCGGATCGAGTGGGCGACCTTCACCTCCGGGCCGCCGCTGCTCGAGGCCGCTGCCGCCGGCGCGGTCGACTTCGGCGGCGTCGGCAACACCCCGCCGATCTTCGCCGGAGCCGCCGGGTCACCGCTGTCGATCGTCGCCGCGAGCCGTGACGAGGCCCGCGGCGACACGATCCTCGTGCCCAAGGGCTCGACGTTGCGGCAGGTGAGCGACCTGCGAGGACGCACGGTCGCCGTCGCCAAGGGCAGTAGCGCGCACGGTCACCTCGCGTTGCAGCTGCGCACAGCGGGCCTGAGCACGTCCGACGTGAAGATCGCCTTCGTCGCGCCGTCCGACGCGTATGCCGCCCTCGCCGCCGGCCGGGTCGACGCGTGGGCGGTGTGGGACCACTACAGCGCCCAGGCCGTGCAGGAGCTCGGCGCGCGGGTCCTCGCCGACGGCCACGGCGTGGCCAACGGGCTCGGCTTCCAGGTCGCCTCGCGCTCCGCACTCGCCGACGCGAAGAAGAACAGCGCGATCGCCGACCTCGTCCAGCGCACGACCCGCGCGCGCCTCTGGGCGACGAAGCACCCGCAGGAATGGGCGAAGATCTACACCGCCGCGACCGGCGTGCCGTATGCCGTGTCGCTCACCGCGGCGAAGCGCAGCGAGGACGACCCCGTGCCCCTCACCGACGAGGTCATCGCCTCGGAGCAGACACTCGTCGACGCGCTCGCGGCGGAGAAGGTCATCCCGCGGCAGTTCACGTTCGCCGACCTCGTCGACCGTCGCTACGACGCCGAGGTCACGGCGACGATCGCCCGCGACTCTCAGGCGTCCGATGCCCCGACAGCCGATGCCCCGACAGCCGATGCGTCGACGGGCGCGAGGCAGACCACCACCACCTCGACGCAGAAGGGCTGAGCTCATGACCGACGCGCTTCCTCAGTACACACGCGACACGCCCGACACGCACCCGATCGCGACGGTCCGCCCGCCGATCACGCTGCACTGGTTCCTCACGACGTCCGGCGACGGCCGCGCGGTCGTCGGCGCCTACCACGGCGCGCGGGCCGTCACCCCGAGCGGCGGTGGCCTGCGCACGCCCGACATCGACTACCTCGCGTTGCAGGCCCAGGCCGCGGACCGGCTCGGCTTCACCGGCGTGCTCACGCCGACGGGCACGTGGTGCGAGGACGCGTGGCTGACGTCGGCGGCGCTGGCCCGCGAGACCCGGCGGCTGAAGTTCCTCGTCGCGTTCCGGCCCGGCCTCATCAACCCGACGCTCGCGGCGCAGATGACGGCGACCCTGCAGCGGCAGACCGGCGGCCGGGTGCTGCTCAACGTCGTCACCGGTGGCGAGCCGGCCGAGCAGCGCCGCTTCGGGGACTTCGCGAGCAAGGACGAGCGGTATGCGCGCACGGCCGAGTTCCTGCAGGTCGTACGCGGCGCATGGAGCGGGGTCCCGTTCGACTTCCACGGGGAGCACTACCGGGTCGAGGGTGCCACGGTGTCGGCGCCGCCGGATCCGATCCCCGACCTGTACTTCGGCGGCTCCAGCGACGCGGCGCTGCCGGTCGCGGCCCGGCACACCGACGTCTACCTCACCTGGGGTGAGCCACCGGCCCAGGTCGCCGAGAAGATCGCCCGGGTCCGGGCCCTGGCGCAGGACGTGGGGCGGACGGTCCGCTTCGGCATCCGGCTGCACACGATCAGCCGCGACACCTCGGCGCAGGCGTGGGCGGAGGCGCAGCGCTTCCTCGACGCGCTCGACCCGGCGGTCGTCGCGGCGGCCCAGGCGGCGTTGCGCACGAGCGAGTCCGAGGGTCAGCGGCGCATGCTCGCCCTCAACCGCGGCAGCAAGGACGACCTCGTCGTCGCACCGAACCTGTGGGCCGGCGTCGGTCTCGTGCGCGGCGGCGCGGGCACCGCCCTCGTCGGCAGCCACGCCGAGGTCGCCGACCGCATCGAGGAGTATCACCGGCTCGGCATCGAGGAGTTCATCTTCTCCGGCTACCCCAACCTGGAGGAGAGCTTCTGGTTCGGGGAGAACGTCATCCCGATCCTGCGCTCCCGTGGCCTGCTCGACGCCCCGGCCGGGGACCGGCCCGACACCGCGCCCGGCGCCCCCACAGACGGAGCAGCACAGGCCCCGTCCGCCGGCTGGGCGGGGTTGTTCGGCCCGCCCGCGGCGCCCGTTCGGCCCGGGACGCGCGACGCCGCTCGCGAGGCGCACGACGCCGCTCGCGAGCTGCGCGAGGTCACGACCGCAGGCGCCGGGGGCCGATGACGCTGCGCCGGCGCGAGCTCGCCGCCCAGGACCGACCCGCCGCCGGGCCTCCTGCTACGGAGTGTCCGGCGGCGGCGGGGCGTGCGGGGGACGTTGCGCCGCACGGACCATGCGGGAGCGCACGCGGGTGGCCAGGGCCGAGGCGAGGGCGGCGACGAAGATGAGGTTGAAGACGATCGAGAGCAGCACCAGGATCCGCGCGGCCTGGCCGATGGGGGCGATGTCGCCGTAGCCGATCGTCGCCATCGTCACGACCGTGAAATACAGGGCGTCCGTGCGGGTCTCGATGCCCTCGAACTGGCCCGGCACGGAGGTGGCCAGCACGTAGGCCGCCGACGACGACCCGACGACGACCATGACCAGCAGCACGACGAGCCGGCTCACCGGGTCGTCCTCGCGCCGCAGCTCCCGGACCGTCGCGCCGGCCAGCGCGACCACGAGCAGCGCGGTGAGCGCACTGCGGATGACCCAGTGCGGGTCCGGGCGCAGCGGCAGCACGTAGTAGGCGACGATCAGTCCGAGGCCGGCGAGCAGCGTCCAGACGGGCCGGTCGACCAGCGGTTCGCGGGGTGCGCTCGGCACGGCCCGGTCCTCGGGCTCCGGGGGCGCCATCAGGTGTCCTGCGGCGCGTCGAGCCGCCCGCGCAGACCGTCGATGAGCAGGTCGAGACCGGCGTCGAAGTCGGCGAGCGAGTCCAGCGGCCGGGCCACCGCGCCGACCTGCACGGCCTGGCGGGCGGTCTGCTCCTCGAAGGCGTGCCCGAAGACGTAGTGCAGCAGCGCGCGGCTCGCGACCCGCACGAGCTCAGGTGGCGATCCGGCCCGCCGCAGCTCGTCCTCCAGGGCGGCCGCGGCCGCGCCCCCGCCGAGCCCGAACGCCCAGGCCGTCGCGACGACGTCGGCGCCGTCGGTGCAGCCGAGCATCGCCGCGCGGATCCCGCGGCACACCTGCCGCACCCGACCCGGCCAGCCGCTCGCGTCGACCGGCCACGCGCCGCGGGCCAGCACCTCGTCGGCGACGGCACCGAGCAGCACCTGCTTGCTCGGGAAGTGGTGGTAGATCGCGCTCGGCTGCACCCCCAGGTCCGCGCCGAGCCGGCGCATCGTCAGCGCGCCCAGCCCGTGGACGCGCAGCAACTCGACCGCGCGGTCGAGCACGTCATCGCGCCGATTCGGCACCGGTCCTCCCTTTCCCCAGGCCCCGCGGGCGGGCGGTCACAGCCAGTCGTTGCGGCGGAAGACGACATACAGCAGCAGGGAGAGGGCGACGATGAGCCCCGCGCTCTGCCACAAGCCGGACGCCTCGCTGAAGCCCGGATACGGCACGTTCTGCCCGAACCATCCCGTGATCGCCGTCGGGACCGCGATGATCGCGGCCCACCCGGCGAGCTTCTTCATGACGATATTGAGCCGCGCGTCCTGCAGCGACAGGTTCGTCTCGAAGACGCTCGTCACCATGTCACGCAGCGACTCCGTCCACTCCGCGGCGCGCAGCACGTGGTCGTAGAGGTCGTCGTAGGCGGCGTCGAGTTCGACGGCGCCCGTGGGGCGGTGTCGCATGAGGCCGTTGACGACCTCGCGCATCGGCAGCACGACGCGGCGTAGCTGCACGAGGTCCTTGCGCAGCCCGTAGACGGTGCGCTGGAAGTCGCCGCCGGTCTCCTCGCCGTCGAAGAGCACGTCCTCCAGCGACTCGATCGCGTCGTCGAGCCGTTGGATCGTGTCGAAATGCCCGTCGACGATCGTGTCGAGCAGCCCGTGCAGCAGCGCCCCGGGCCCGTGGCGCACGAGGTCGTAGTCCTGATCCCAGCGGCGCATCACCTCGTCCATGTCGAAGTCGTCGTCGAGCCGCACGGTGACGAGCGCCTGCGGCAGCACGTAGCCGGACACGCGGCTCATCCGCAGCTGCCCTTCGCGGCGCTCCCGGCCGAGGACCTCGTGGGCGTCGACGGCGCCGTCCGGGCTGGTCGCCGCGGGCAGATCGAGGCTGGTGGCATACGTCTGGAAGAACACGCGGTCGGCGTGCCGCACGGCCTTGGGCCGCTCGTGCGGCGCCATGACGTCCTCGATGGAGTCGCGCGACAGCGAGCAGTCGTCGGCGAGCACCTCCAGATCCGCCGGTGACGGGTCGACGAGGTCGATCCAGACGAGCGTGCCGGGGTCGTGCACCTCCTGCGCGAGTCGGTCGTGCGCGATCTCTCGGGCGATCATCTCGCCGTCCCGCCAGATCCGGATGTGTCTGATGCTCTCCAAGCTCACCCGGCCAGTCTGCCGGGGTGCGCAGGCGAGCGGCCGCCCGGGACGGGCGCGTCGACGGGGTCGCCGAGCCCCCGGGCCACGGCAACTGTTTCCCGTGAAACCCCGACGTGAGCGTGCCGACCCGGGTGCCGGGCGCTTGCTCCGCCCTTGACGCGGCGCGCTGACCGGGGTGAAGCTCAGGCGGCCAGCAGGTCGTCGATCTGGCTCATCGCGCCCGAGGCGCCCTCGACGACGCCCATGTCGAGCACCTGCTGGAGCGCCTCGGCGCTCTCGTACGTGCTCACGGCGACGAGGCGGGTGCCGTCGTCGTGGGCCTCGAACGTGAAGACGTTCTGCGAGACCGGCATGTCGGCCGGCTCGAAGTTCTCGTCGGCGAAGCCGTCCTCGAAGCGGAAGAAGCGCGGCTCGTCGACCTCCTGCACGCGCCAGAAGCCGTAGTACTTCTCGCCCTCCGGGCTCGTCATGAAGTAGTGGACGCGGCCGCCGGGGCGCAGCTCGTGCTCGACGACGGTGGCGGGGTGGGTCGGGGGTCCCCAGATCTGCGCGAGCTGGTCGGCATCGGCATACACCTGCCAGAGCCGCTCCGGAGTCGCGGCGAACTGGGCGGTGATCGTCAGCGTGCGGGCGTCGAGATCGTGGGTCACGTCGGTCACGGGCATGGCGAATGTCCTCACAGGTCAGGTGAATCGGCTGGGTCGGATGAATCTGAGGGCTCGGGTGGGGGCGACGCGGGCGGGTCCAGCGCGAGCAGCTCGTCGATCCGCGCCACGCGACCGCGCCAGACCGCCTCGAGCTGCGTGAGCATCGAGGCGACGGATCGCACCGCCTCGACGTCACCGCTGGCGAGCTGCTCACGGCCGCGGCGACGCTTGGTGAGCAGCCCGGCGCGCTCGAGCACCGCGACGTGCTTCTGCACGGCGGCGAAGCTCATGTCGTACGACGCCGCCAACGTCGAGACCGAATGCTCCCCGGCGAGCACCCGGCGCAGGATGTCGCGCCGAGTCCGATCCGCCAGGGCGTGGAACAAGGCATCCGCCCGGTCGGCGGCGCCCTGATCCTCTTCGGTCATGCACTCAACGTACAACCATTCAGTTGTATGTCGCAAGCCCCACCCGAGCCTGAACGCGAGAACGTGCCGACACGCCGGTGATCACCAGCGTGTCGGCACGTTCTCAGGCACGTTCTCGCCCGACCCGAGGGCGGCGAGCAGCGCGAGGGTCAGCGCGCGCCGAGCTCCTCCAGGAGCGCGGGGAGCACCTCGTGCATGTCGCCGACGACGGCGTAGTTCGCCTTCGTCACCATCGGGGCGTCGCCGTCGGTGTTGATCGCGATGATCGTCTTGCTCGACGAGCAGCCCGCCCAGTGCTGGATCGCGCCGCTGATGCCGCACGCGATGTAGAGGTCCGGGCTGATCCGCGAGCCGGTCTGGCCGACCTGCTCGTGGTGCGGGCGCCAGCCGAGGCTCGTGACGACACGCGAGACGCCGACCGCGCCGCCGAGTCGCTCCGCGAGCGCGTCGACCGGGCCGAAGCCGTCGGGGCCGCCCGCGCCGCGGCCGGCGCCGACGACGATCCGCGCGCCGGTCAGTGCCGAGGCGTCGCCGCCCTCGCGGGCCTGCACCCGGGCGACGCGCGCCCGCAGATCGGCGGGGGTCAGATCCGCCGCGAAGGGCAGCACCGCAGCCCCGCCGGGCTGGCCCGCCGGGGCCGGCTCGAGCGCGTGGCCGGCCACCGTGAGCACGGGCACGCCGCCGGACAGCACGGCGCTCTCGATGGCGGCGCCGCCGACGACCTGGCGCTCGACCTCGAGCCCGTCGTCGGTGCGGCCCGCGATCGCGACGACGTTCGCCGCCATCGGCAGATCCTTGCGGGCCGCGAGGTGGGCGAGGATCTCGTTGCCGCGCGGGGTGCCACCGGCGACGACCGCCGCGACATCCCCGACCGCGTCGACGACCCCGGCCAGCGCCGCCGCCCACGCCGCGCCGCCGTAGGCCGCGAGCTCCTCGTTGGCCGCCTCGAAGATCGCGGCGACGCCCTGCTCGCGGCAGTCGGCGACGACCTCATCGGTGGCTGCCCCGACGACGAGCGCGTAGACGGGGTCACCGAGCCCGCGGGCGAAGGTCAATGTTTCCCGTGAAACCAAGCCCACCCGGGCGCCGGACGCTCCGGTCGGCTCGGTCTCGATGAGGACGACGACAGCGCTCATGACCGCACTCCCAACTCGCTGAGGACCTGCGCGAGGCGCGACGCCGCGGTCGGCCCCTCACCGAGGACCTCGACCTGACTCGGCGGCGGCGGGGGCACCCGCAGCGACCGCCGCCCCGACCCGCGCGGCGCCCGCGCCGACGTGACCGTCTCGACGGGGGCCTTCTTCGCCTTGATCTTGCCGGTGATGGAGGGGTATCGCGGCGTCACGCCGCCCTCCAGCACGGTCGCCACCAGCGGCAACGCGACCTCATACACCTCCGTGCCTTCGGCCGAGTCGACGCTGGCCGTCGCGCCCGCGCCGCGGACCTCGATCGTCTGCACGCCGGCGACGACGGGCCGGTCGAGCAGATAGGCCAGCCGAATGCCGACCTGGAAGTCGCCGGTGTCGGCGGCGTCGTTGCCGAGCAGCACGAGGTCGTAGGTCGTGCCGGCGGCCGCCCGAGCCGAGACGACCTCGGCGATCGCCGCGGCGACGTCGGCCGGCCCGAAGGCGTCGGCGTCCGCGTCGATGCGCACCCCGTCGGTCGCGCCGACCGCGAGCGCCGCCCGCAGCTGCTCGACGCTGTCCTCGCCGCCGAGGGTCAGCACGGTGACGGTGCCGCCACCCTCACCCGCGGCCGCGACCTGCGTGGCGATCTCGACGGCGCACTCCTCGTGCGCGCTCGTCGTGTAGCCGCCGTAGCGCCCGTCGACGCGAGAGCCGTCGGGGGTGAGCACGACCTCACCGGTGGCGTCGGGCACGCGCTTGACGCACACGAGCACGTTGGTCATCCACTACTCCTTGAGTCAGACACGGTCGTCGGCGCCGCGCTCAGAGCGCGGGCCGCTTGATGCGCGCGGTGTCGGGGTCGAAGGGCGGGGTCGCGTCGGCGGAGGCGACGGTCACCGGATACAGCTCCTCCATGTAGGAGACGGCGAGCTCGTTGCCGACGCGGGCCTGGTCCGGCGGCAGGAAGGCCATGAGCACGTGCTTGCCCAGGCTCGGCGCGGAGCCGGCGGTCGTCACGTAGGGGTGGTGCCCGTGGCCGTCGGTGAGCTCGCCGCCGTCGCGGGTGCGGATCGGCTCGCCGCCGAGCATGTAGCGCTTGACCCCCGACGCCGAGGTGTGGTCGTCGACGGTGAGGGTGCACAGCACGGTCGCCGGCTCCCCGGCGCCGAGCACGGCCTCCTTGCCGATGAAGTCGAGGTCCTTGTACTTCCCGCGGGTCATGCCGGTCTCGGCGAGCGAGCGCTCGGAGTCCAGCTCGTAGCCGTAGGCCCGGTAGCCCTTCTCGAGGCGGCCGGTCGTGCCGTAGACGCCGATGCCCGCCGGGATGAGGCCGTGCGGCGCGCCCGCCTCGAGCAGCCGGGCCCACAGCGCCGCGCCTGTCTCGATGGGCACGTAGAGCTCCCAACCGAACTCACCGACATACGAGATGCGGGAGGCGAGGACCGAGAGGTTGCCGACCTCGATCTCGCGGCAGGTGCCGAAGCCGAAGGTCTCCGGAGAGACGTCGGCGTCGGCGACGGAGGAGAGGATCTGCAGGGCCTGCGGCCCCCACAGCCCGATCGTCGTGTAGGAGCTCGTGAGGTCGGTCAGCGTCGCGCCGTCGGCGAGCCGGTCGGCGAACCACTTCTTGTCGACCATGCCGTGCGCGCCGCCGGTGACGACCCGGAAGCGGTCGTGCGCCAGGCGCATGACGGTCAGGTCGGAACGGAAGCCGCCGCGCTCGTCGAGCACCGGCGTGTAGACGACCCGGCCGACCTTGACGTCCATCTGCGCGACGCAGATCCGCTGCACCGACGCCAGGGCGCCCGGCCCGGTGATGTCGAAGATCGCGAACGCCGACAGGTCGATGAGCGCCGCGGTCCGGCGCATCTGCAGGTGCTCGGCGTTGATGATCGGGCTCCACCAGCGCGCGTCCCACTCGTGCTCGCGGGGCATGAGCTGCTCCTGCGAGAACTTCTCCAGCAGGGGCTTGTTCGACTCGTACCAGTGCGGGCGCTCCCAGCCGGCGGTCTCGTAGAAGACCGCGCCGAGCTCCTTCTGGGAGGCGTGCATCGGCGCCAGGCGCACGTCGCGGGCGCTGCCGTACTGCTCGCTGGGGTGGACGATGCCGTAGGTCTTGTTGAACGACTCGCTCGTGCGGGCCCGCACGTGGGCGCGGGTGCGCTGGTGGGGGTAGAACCGCGCGATGTCGGAGTGGCCGACGTCGATCGAGGGGTTGCCGTGGGTCATCCACTCGGCGACGCACTTGGCGGTGCCGGGGCCCTCCTTGATCCAGATGGCCGCCGCGCTCCACAGCCCCTTGACCTCGGGGGTCTCGCCGAGGATCGGGAAGCCGTCGGGGGTCAGCGACAGCAGCCCGTTGATCGCGTAGCGGACCTCGCCGGACTCGTCCCCGAGCAGCTCGGGCATGAGCTCGAGGGCCTGCTCGAGCTGGGGGTCGAAGTCCTCGTCGGTGAAGGGCATCTCCGTCGGCGAGAGCTTGGCCTGCTCGTTGGAGGGGATCTCCTCGGGGTCGTGCAGGATCGGTCGGTGCGCGTAGGAGCCGACCTCCATGTCGGAGCCGTGCTGGCGCTCGTAGCAGAACGTGTCCATGTCACGCACGATCGGGAAGCTGATCTCGCCGGGGCGGCTGGCGAGCACCTCGTACGGGCCCGCGGAGATCATCTGGTGCACCGCAGGGGTCAGCGGGATGTGCGCGCCCGCCATCTTGGCGACCTTCGGGCTCCACACGCCGCAGCAGATGACGACGGTGTCGGCCTCGATGCGCCCGCCGTTGGTCTCGACGGCGCGGATGTGGCCGTCGACGACGTCCATGCCGGTGACCTCGACGCCGGAGCAGACCGTCAGGACGCCCTTGGCCTGCGCGCGCTCGCGCATCATCGTGCCGGCCCGCAGGGAGTCGACGACGCCGACGGTGGGGGTCCAGAAGGCGCCGACGATGACGTCCTTGTCGAGGAAGGGCACCTTCTCGGCGACGAAGTCCGGGGAGACGAGCTCGGACTCGATGCCCCACGCCTTGGCGCTGGACATGCGGCGGCGCAGCTCCTCCATGCGCTCCTCGCTGCGCGCGACCTCGAAGCCGCCGGACTGCGTGAAGACACCGAGTTCCTTGTACTGCCGCACCGATTCGAGCGTGATGTCGGTCATCTCGCGGCTGTGGTCGACCGGGAAGATGAAGTTGCTCGCGTGGCCCGTCGAGCCGCCGGGGTTGGGCAGCGGGCCCTTGTCGAGCTGGACGATGTCCGTCCAGCCGAGCTCCGCCAGGTGGTAGGCGAGCGAGTTGCCGACGATGCCGGCGCCGATGATGACGACGCCTGCCTTGCCCGGGACGGAGGCCATGACCAGTCCTTTCAGGACTCTGCGGTGGAGTGCGCGGTGAGTTGCGTAATGATCAACATGTCGCGCCATACGCAACTGTTGGAGCTAGCTTGGCCCCCGCGCGGCGTGCTGTCAACGGGTCGTCCCGCGAGCCGGGAGAGCTCGCAGCGATCAGGGGTGCGTGCGCCGGACGGCGCCGAGGCCACGCCACCGCCGCAGGGGCGCGGCAGCCGTGCTCAGGCGGCCGTTGTGGGGCCGTCGGTCGTCGCCGGCGCCTTGGACCGACTCAGGTGCACGACGCCGAGGACCAGCAGCGTCAGCCCGATCACCTCGAAGGTCAGCGGCACGAGCCCGCCGCGCAGCCGCTCGTCGAAGACCGCGCGGCCGATGATCACGCTGACGAGGGGGTCGAGCGAGGCGATGACCGGCAGCGACACGTGCAGCGGCGCGAGGGAGAAGACGTGCTGGTTGAGGATCAGCCCGCCGAGCGCGGCGGCGAGCAGCGTCCACAACTGCCACGAGCGCAGCAACTCACCGAAGCCCGCGAGATCGACGATGTGCGTCGAGGCCTTGATGAGCGCGGCCGTCGCGGCATAGATCATCGCCACCGCCACGGCCTGCACCCGCGCCCGGATCGTCGCCTTCGCCCGGCGTGTCACGAGATAGGCGATGAGCCAGCCGAGGCCGGCCACGGCAGTGAGGATGAGCCCGACCCGCAGGTTGCCGACGTCGTCGCCGCCCTCGGGATGGCTGGCGCCGGAGGCGACGAGGAAGATGACCAGGCCGCTGATGAGCGCCCCCGACCACGCGAACTCCCCGCGCGTCGGGCGCGTGCGTGACAGCACGTGATCCAGTCCCAGGCTGATGACCAGCGCCAACGTCAGGATCGGCTGGACCGTCGAGAGGTCGCCGTCGCGTAGCGCGAGGATCTGCAGGCCGACCGCGGCACCGTCGAAGCACAGCGCGAGCGCGAAGGTCGGGCTACCGATCATCCCCGCGATGACCGCGGGCACCTTGCCCTCGAGCACGGGGTGGGCCGGAGCGACCGCCGCACGATGCTTGAGGACCGTCGAGCACGCGGCGCAGGTCGTGGACGCGAGCGCGAGCAGGATGACGATCGTCGTCATGCACCCCTCCGCCCCTGGTCGGCCCCTGTCCCGATGGTATGTCGAGCGGGCCCCTGCGCCCGCATTGCGACCTGCGACGACGCGCACGCGCCGTCCGTGTCCGCGCTCGTCCCCGTCGCGCGTCCCCGTCGCGAGTCCGTCGCGAGTCCCCGTGAGTCCCGGCCTGTTCCGGCGCGACTCGAGGTGTCCCGGCGGGTCCGGGCACGACCAGGCCCGCCCCGCGCAGGTGCGGGGCGGGCCTGGTCAGGAGTCCGGTCGAGGCGACCGGTCCGGCTACGGGCGCTCGGGTCGGTCGGCGCGGCTCGCCGACGATCGGGTGCCCGGCGAGATGATCGGGATCGCGCCGGTGTCGGCGAGGTCGGTGACGACACCCTCGATGTGCTGCTCCATGTGGCGGCGCATCGTCGGCTGCAAGGTCGAGTTGAACGGCTCCTGACGCAGCGACTTCCACAGCGAGAGGCACATCGCCAGGAGCACGAAGAGGAAGGGTGTCGCGATGATGATGACCCCGGTCTGCAGCGCCGCCAGCCCGGCATCGGGCTTGTCGCCGCCGGACAGGAGCAGCACCGCGGCGACCGCACCGGTCGCGACGCCCCAGAAGACGACGAGCCCACGCCTGGGCTCCTCGTCACCGTTCTGGCTGAGCATCCCCATGACGATCGAGGCCGAGTCGGCGCCGGTCACGAAGAAGATCGCGACGAGGAAGATCGCCAGGGCGACCGTCACGCTGGAGAGCGGGAAGTCCGACAGCGTGTTGAAGAGCGCCGCCTCGACGCCCTCCTCGAGCCGCGCCGGCATGTCGACGCCCTTGTTGAGCTGCAGGTCGAAGGCCGCGCCGCCGAGGATCGAGAACCAGACGAAGCTCACGAGGCTCGGGATGACGATGACGAAGATGACGAACTGGCGGATCGTGCGGCCCTTGGAGATGCGGGCGATGAACATGCCGACGAAGGGGGTCCAGCTGATCCACCACGCCCAGTAGAAGATCGTCCACGCCGACAGCCATTCGCCGCCACCCATCGCGCCGGTGCGGAAGCTCATCGCCGGCAGGTGCGTGAGGTAGCCACCGAGCGACTCGGTGAAGACGCCGAGGATGAAGACCGTCGGGCCGACGACGAAGAGGAAGAGCACGAGGAGGGCGGCCGCGATCGCGTTGGCGTTGGACAGCCACTGGATGCCCCTGTCGATGCCGCTGACGGCCGAGATGACGAAGCAGGCGGTGAGGAAGGCGATGACCCCGACGGCGAGCCACCGGTTGCCGCCGGTCTCGACGCCGAAGACGTGGGCCAGACCGCCGGTGATCTGCAGTGCGCCGAGGCCGAGCGAGGTCGCCGATCCGAAGAGGGTCGCGAGGATCGCGACGGTGTCGATCGTCTTGCCCGCCGGGCCCTGGGCCTTCTTCCCGATGAGCGGGATGAGCGTGCAGGAGATGAGGTTGCCGTAACCCTTGCGATAGGCGAAGTAGGCGATCGTCAGGCCGATGACGGCATACATCGCCCACGGGTGGAAGCCCCAGTGGAAGAACGTGTACTCCATCGCCGCGTGCGCCGCGGGCTCGGTGCCCGGCTCGGACATCCCCATCGGCGGAGTGTTCAGGTGGGTCAGCGGCTCGGCGACGCCATAGAACATCAGGCCGATGCCCATGCCGGTGGCGAACATCATCGACACCCACGAGAAGGTCGAGAACTCCGGCCGGGAGTCGTCGGGGCCGAGCTTGATGTTGCCGTAACGCGAGAATGCCAGGATCACCGAGAAGAGCACGAAGAAGGCGCTGGCCAGCACGAAGAGCCAGCTGAAGCTGCCCGTGATCCACCCGAGGATCGTCGTGCCCGTCTTGCTGAACGACGCGGCCGAGACGGCGCCGTAGACGAGGATGAGGATGGAGATGACCGCGGCGACCCCGAAGACGACCCGGTCGACGGGCTGGGCCCGGTGCGTCCGCAGCAACGGTGGGTCTTGCGCCTCGGGCTCGGGACTCTGTGGTGGTGCTTGGGCCATGGCAGCCCTCCTGCCGGTCGATGGGTCGATGGTCACAGCGTCGATCGTCACGGTGTCGTCGTCACGGCGTCGACGGACACTGCGGGCTCGGTCGGCCGCCATCTCGCCATCGTCGGCGCCGGCCGAGTGTTGCAGCACCTGCAACTCTTCGCGCGGGGCGCAACGAGCGCGTAAGGGCCATACTCTGCCCGCAAGTGAGTGTCGTCGGCAACACCCACCGCATGCGGGGTGCCGGTCGCGGGCCTGGTCGAGCACCCGCAGATGCCCCCGATCTCACGCGCTCGCAGGGCGCCAGCCGAGGCGGATGCCGACCTCGTCGGCCTCGGCGCGCAGCGGGGTGAGCACCTGCTCGTGGCGGGCCTGATCGAAGCGGAAGGTCGGGCCGGACACGCTCAGGGAGGCGACGAGCTCGCCGAGCAGCTCGGTGCGCTCGGCGTCGGGCAGCTCGCACACGAGCACCTTGCCGTTGGAGGTGGCGTGCAGCGGGATGCGCTGGCCGACCCAGTTGTCGCTGCAGTTGGTGCCGCTGCCTGCTGCTCAACACCGACCGCACCCTCGTCTTCGACTGATCGCCGCCCCTTCCCGAGGCGCGCCAGGTGCGCCGGGAAGCGTCGGGATGTCTCGGGGTGCGTCGGGGTGACCCGGGCGGCGGCGGGTGTCAGACTCACCTGTGTGCTGCGCCCGCCACGGCTGCGACCCCGGCTGGTGTCGATGTGGTTCGACTACCTCGTCATCGCGTGCTGGATCGCGCTGCTGACGACCGTCGGTTTTGCGCTGCGGCCGCTGCTGCCGGCGGGTGCCCCGCACCCCGCGCCGCTGGTCGCCGACGCCCTGGCGTGGGCGATGACGGTGCTGCCGACGTGGATCTATCTGTGCGCCACCGAGGCCGGGCCGACGCACGCGACCTTCGGCAAGCGTGCGACGCGGCTGTGGGTGCTGCGCACCGCCGGGCAGGAGCCGGACGCCGGGCGCATCGGCGTCCGCAACGCGGTCAAGCTCGCCCCGTGGCAGCTGGCGCACGTGGCGGTCGCGCGCTTCATCCTCGACGTGGACTTCGCCCTCGCGGTCGGCTGCTATGTCGCGTCGCTGCTGCTCGTGGTGCTGACGGTGGCGATGGCGGTGCGCGATCCGCTGCGGCGCGGGCTGCACGACCGGCTCGCCGGCACCCGTGTCGTCTCCGTGCTCGACTCGCCCGCGCTGCCCGGGGCGCGCTGGTGAGCCGCCGGCAGAGGGTGAGCATCGTCGGCGGCGGCGTCGGCGGGCTGACGCTCGCCGCGGCGCTCGATCCCGCCCGGCACGACGTGACGATCATCGAGGCGGCCCCCGATCGGGCCGTCATCGGCGGCGGCCTGGGGCTGTGGCCCGCGGCGCAGCGCGCGCTGCGGCGGATCGGTGCGTGGGACGCGCTCGCACCGGCCGCGACGGGCTCGTCGGGCGGGGAGGTCGGCGGGACGCTCTACGCGACGTCGGGGCAGCCGCTGGTGAGCCTGGGCTCGACGCCGCTGCGGATCGTGGGGCGGC
Source organism: Dermatophilaceae bacterium (assembly GCA_032229625.1). Taxonomy (GTDB): domain Bacteria; phylum Actinomycetota; class Actinomycetes; order Actinomycetales; family Dermatophilaceae; genus Kineosphaera. Next base: position 30,774 of record JAVTVZ010000154.1, read on the forward strand.
CGGCGCTGCTCGCCGCGCTGGACGCGGCGGTCCCGCCGAGCGTGCGCCGGGTGACCGCGCAGGTCGAGGATCCGGCCGCCCTCGACGGTGACGTCGTCGTCGGGGCCGACGGGGTGCGCAGTCGGGTCCGCGGGCTCGTCTGGGCACCCGCCGATCAGCGGGTCGCCACCGACTACGTGGCGTTGCGGGGCACGCCGCCGGTCGCTCGGCTCGGCGTCGACCCGGCGCGCCACGTCGGCGAATACTGGGGCCCCGGGCGGCTCTTCGGCTTCACACCGCTGGGGCTGGAGCACGTCTACTGGTTCACGACGCACCGCTGGAGCGCGCACGGCCGCGTGGCCCCGGGCGAGCCGCTGGACGTCGCGGCGGTGCTCGCGCAGGCCCGCGAGACCTTCGCCGGTGCCGCGCCGATCATCGGCCGGGTGCTCGCGCGGACCGACCCGACCGACGACGTGACCGCGACACGCATGTGGGTGGCGCCGCCGATGCCCCGATACACCGCAGGTCGGTATGTCGTGCTCGGCGACGCCGCGCACGCGAGCCTGCCCAACCTCGGCCGCGGGGCCTGCGACGCGATCCTCGACGCCGCGACCCTCGCCGGCGCCCTCGAGCACTCGGCGCCGGGTGCGCTGCTGGCCTGGCAGGCGCGGCGGCTGCCGCCGACGCAGGCCGCGCGCGTCACGGCGTCGGCACTCATGCGCGTGGCACTGCTCGACCGCGGTCACGCCGCTCGCGACCGGCTCCTGCACGCCGCCGGCGCTCTGACCCGCCCCCGATGACTTGCGCGGCGACGAGCTGCGCGTCGCGCTCGCCGCCCACGGACGCCTACCCCCGCGACGCTCGACTGCCGGCGCCACGACGACCCGGCCGGGGCCACGCACCACTGACCGCGCGGCACGCACAGTCGCGCCGCTTGTCTCCCCCACTCCTGTCTCTGGAGCGCGACCAGTGAGCACCAGGCGCGGTCAGTCGACCGGTCCGTGAGGCGCGGAGCGAGCCACGACGCGACGGGCGCCGACACGGGGCCGCGAAGGAGATGAGGCGCGAGCGCTGTCGTGGTCGTGCGGACGGGGCGCGTGGCTCAGAGTCGCCCGGTGGCCAGCAGCGCGAGCAGCGCGACGTCCATGACGGTGATGAGGGCGGTGACGGTGACGGCGGCGGAGAAGGACGGCGGGCCCGGGTCGCATCGCACCCATGACCTGTGATGACGTCGTCAGGACGAGCAGCGGCACGAGGGTGATCGGGAGGGCGAGGGCGAGGACGGCCTGGCTGACGACGAGCGCGGTGGTCGCGTCGATGCCGAGGGCGAGCAGGATGATCGGCGGCACGATCGCGGTGAGTCGGCGCAGCCACAGCGCGATGGGCCGCTGGATGTAGCCGGACATGACGACCTGGCCGGTGAAGACCCTGACGACCGTGGAGGCCAGCCCGGAGGCGAGCAGCGCGACCCCGAGGAGGATGCCGGCGAGCTGTCCGACGGTCGCGACGAGGGCGGCGTGCGCGGATTCGATCCCGCCGGCCGTGCCGACCGGCAGGTTCAGGCCTCCTGCCGGTCGATGGGTCGATGGTCTCAGCGTCGATCGTCACGGTGTCGATCGTCACGGTGTCGTCGTCACGGCGTCGACGGACACTGCGGGCTCGGTCGGCCGCCATCTCGCCATCGTCGGCGCCGGCCGAGTGTTGCAGCACCTGCAACTCTTCGCGCGGGGCGCAACGAGCGCGTAAGGGCCATACTCTGCCCGCAAGTGAGTGTCGTCGGCAACACCCACCGCATGCGGGGTGCCGGTCGCGGGCCTGGTCGAGCACCCGCAGATGCCCCCGATCTCACGCGCTCGCAGGGCGCCAGCCGAGGCGGATGCCGACCTCGTCGGCCTCGGCGCGCAGCGGGGTGAGCACCTGCTCGTGGCGGGCCTGATCGAAGCGGAAGGTCGGGCCGGACACGCTCAGGGAGGCGACGATCCGGCCGCGCGCGTCGCGGATCGGGGCGGCGAGCGCGGTGAGCCCGACGTCGAGCTCGTCGACGGCCACCGCATAGCCCTGCCGGCGCACCTGCGCGAGCTCGCGGGCGAGCGCGTCGGGGTCCGTCAGCGTCGAGGGGGTGTAGGCGACGAGCTCGCCGAGCAGCTCGGTGCGCTCGGCGTCGGGCAGCTCGCACACGAGCACCTTGCCGTTGGAGGTGGCGTGCAGCGGGATGCGCTGGCCGACCCAGTTGTAGCTGGAGTTGGTGCCGCTGCCGGCGACCTGGTCGACATAGAGGGCGGAGCCGGCGGAGATCACGGCGACGTTGACGGTCTCGCCCGTCGCGTCCGCGAGGCGACGGCTGCTCGGGCGGGCGGCGTCGACGAGGTCGAGCCGGGAGTCGGTGGCGCCGGCCAGGCGCAGGATGCCCGGGCCCAGCCGGTAGTGACCGCGCTCGGCGACCTGCTCGACGAGTCCGCGCCGCTCGAGGGCGGCGACGAGCCGACTCGCGGTGCTCTTGTGCACCCCGAGCTCGCCGGCCAGGCCGGTGACGCCGAGCGTGCCGTGCTGCGCGAGCAGCTCGAGGATCGTCACGGCGCGATCCACCGACTGCACCGGCGTGTCGCGCGCCGCAGGCGCACTGGCGTTCCGCATGGCGCAACCATAGGTGAGGGCTTCCGTCGAGGTGGGCTCGAAGCTACGATTTGTTGCGTATTTCGCGCAGCGTTGCGTGATACGCACCATTCCTGTCGGGTGGACCGTCGGCGGTATGTCGTGTGCCGTCGCCGCGGCCCCCGCAGGCCCGGACGAGACGAGTGGAGGGCGAGACGTGACCAGTCCCGTGCCCGGAGCGGCGGCCCTGGCGGCCGTCCAGAGCGCGGCGCGGGCCCGCGCGGCGGCGGCGATGACGCACCAGACCGGTGCCGACAGCTCGGCGGACACCGTGCAGCAATACGTGCTGACGATCTCCTGCCCCGACCGGCCGGGCATCGTCGCGGCGGTCACGCGGATGCTCTACGAGGGCGGCGGCAACATCGAGGAGAGCCAGCAGTTCGACGACCGGCTCACCGACCGCTTCTTCATGCGCATCCACTTCTCCGACACCGGCGACACCACGCTCGAGCAGTGGCGCGCGCGGATGGAGCCGGTGGCGGCGCCCTTCGCGATGACGTGGCAGCTGTTCGCAGCGCGGGCGCCCTACCGCACGCTCATCATGGTCAGCAAGGCCGGGCACTGCCTCAACGATCTGCTCTTCCGCTGGCAGACCGGGGCGCTGAACATGACGATCCCGGCGATCGTGTCCAACCACACCGACCTGGAGCCGCTCGCGCGCTCCTACGGCATCCCCTTCCATCACATCCCGATCACGGCGGACACCAAGCCGCAGGCCGAGGCCGCGCTCATGTCGCTCGTCGAGGAGCACGAGGTGCACCTGGTGGTGCTGGCCCGCTACATGCAGGTGCTCAGCGACGAGCTGTCGCGGTGCATGTCGGGGCGGATCATCAACATCCACCATTCGTTCCTGCCGAGCTTCAAGGGCGGGCGGCCCTATCACCAGGCGTTCGAGCGCGGCGTCAAGCTCGTCGGCGCGACCGCGCACTACGTGACGGCCGACCTCGACGAGGGCCCGATCATCGAGCAGGACGTCACCCGAGTCGACCACCGCATGGGCCCCACCGACCTCGTCCGCGCCGGTCAGGACGTCGAGGCCGACGTGCTCTCGCGCGCCGTGAAGTGGCACTGCGAGTCGCGCGTGCTGCTCAACACCGACCGCACCGTCGTCTTCGACTGATCGGCCCCTTCCCCGCCTTCGGCGTCGCGGTCGCAGCTCACGGACGTGACTGCAACCGCGACGCTCGACTGCACGCGCGACCGTCAGGGGGTGGACGCGTCCACGGGCGGGCACGCCGGTGGCCGTGGCGACCAGCCGTGGCGGGCCAGGTCGTGGAAGAACCCCGGCGCCACCTGCAGGCCATCGGAGCGGGCGACGTGGTCGTAGACGTCGAGCCCGACGGCCAGGTCGAGCACCCCGAGCCCGAAGGGCGAGAAGACGACGGTCCGGTCGGTCGGCACGGCGACGCGCCCGGCCATGACGTCGGCGAGGGTGCCGGCGATGAAGTCCCGATGCCCGACGAGCTGCTCGAGCAGGTGCGGCGAGGTGTCGGCCTTGAGGCAGTGGTCGACGTCGTCGAGCACGTTGACGGCCTCGGCGAGGAGCTGCGGGGCCAGGTCGCGCAGCGACACGTGCAGCACGACGGGGTGGTGCTCGAACCAGGCCGCATCGCTGATGTGGGGCCGCGCGGCGACGGTCGCGAAGACGACGAGGTCGCTGCCGCGGATGGCCGATTCGGCGTCGTCGCAGACTCGCACGGGCACGTCGGGGGTGGCGCGGCCGATCGCCGACGCAAGCCCGAAGGCGCTGGCCCGGTCGAGGTCGTGGACGGCGATCTCGTCCGGGGCCGGGCCGGTCGCGGCCAGGTACTGATGCAGGTACCGCGCGATGAGGCCCGCTCCGACGAAGCCGATCCGCCGCGGCGCCGCACGCCCCTGCAGCAGGTGCCGGGCGCCGAGCGCCGCCGACGCGGCCGTGCGGGTCGCGCTGATGATCGAGCCCTCGAGGCAGGCGAAGGGGTAGCCGGTGTCGTGGTCGTTGAGGATGAGCAGCGCCGACGCCCGCGGGAGGCCGTACTCGACGTTCCCCGGGAAGCTCGACACCCACTTGATGCCGTCGACGGCGCCCGGGGCCGATCCGCGCCCCCCGAGCGAGGCGGGCAGCGCGATGATCCGGGACAGCGGCCGGTCGGGGAAGCGCAGGAAGTACGAGGGCGGGTTGACGGTGTCACCGGCGTCGTGGATGCGGTAGGTCGCGGCGACGAGGTCGACGATCTCGGGCTCGCGGCCGCGCAGCGCGGCCGCGACCTGGCCGCCGCCGATGACGGCGAACTGCGGCGGGTAGGTCGCCCGGCCGGTCGGGGGGCAGGGCAGCGTCTGGTGGACGGTCATGGGAGTCGCTCCTGTGTCGCGAAGGATGGTGTGACGTCAGTGGGTGCGGGGAAGGACACCGCGTCGGTCATCGCGACGACGATCTCCCGGTCCCCGGTGAAGGCCTCGCGGCTGTGCGCGCTCGCGATGTTGTCGACGACGAGCAGGTCACCGGCCTGCCACGGCTCGCGGCGGGTGCACGCGGCATACGTCGCGCCGATGAGCTCGACGACATCGGGGCCGATGGGCGACCCGTCGCCGTAGCACGTGGTGAAGGGCAGCCCGCCCGGCCCATAGCAGTCGAGGAGGAAGTCGCGCACGTCCGCCTCCAGGGTCCATTCGCTGAGGAAGGCGACCTGGTTGAACCAGCAGCGCGCCCCGGTGACCGGGTGGGTCACGACCGCGGCGCGACGCTGTCGCGTCGTCAGCGATCCGTCGCTGCCCCAGTGGGTGTCGATGCCGTGGGCGCGGCAGTAGGCGTCGACGGCGGCCGGGTCGTCGGTGCCGAACGCGTCGGCGAGGCCGGCGCCGATGTCGTCGCCGAAGCGCCTCACGAGCATCCAGCCGTCCCGCTCGAAGCGGGCGACGAGCTCGGCGGGCAGCGCGGCGAGCACCTGCGCGGAGTCGGCGACGGCGGTCGCGCCGCCGGACTCCGGGGCGGTCAGGCAGGCGAAGAGCATGGTGCCGGGCGGGGCGTCGGTGTAGCTCAGCTCGTGGTGCATGCACATCGGCTGCGTCGCGGGCCAGGCCGATGAGCCGTAGAGGCCAGGGGCGTGCCGCTCGCGCACGGCGAACGCCTCGCGCTCGGTGAGCAGCCGCGTGCCCAGGGCCTCGAAGACCGCGCCGGCGGCGGCGTGGTCGGCGATGCCGAGCCCGCGCACGAGCAGGGCGCCGTGCCGGGCGACCGCCGCCCGCACGGCGTGACGATGGGCGCGCGCCCAGGCCGCGGGGTCCGGGCCCGAGCCGCAGGCCGCGAGTTCGCCCGCGTCGACCTCCAGAATCGGCGGGCGGTCGGGCCGCAGGTCCAGGCCCGGCAGGTCGGCCGCCGGCGCTGGGCGTGCCGGGTCGGGCGCTGGTCCGGGGGCGGGCGGGGCGACCAGGGGGCTGGTTCGGTCGCGGTCCTGGCGCCGGAAGAGGTTGCTGATCATGTCGATGCTCCTAGGTCAGCTGTCGGATGGTGGTCGTGCCGGTCGTGCCGGTCGTGCCGGCGATGCCGGTCGTGCCGGCGACGCCGGACGTATCGGTGGTGCCGGGGGTGCAGCGGGTGGCGGCGTCGATGACCGCGGCGAGGTCGGCCAGGACGGGATGGGCGAGCAGGTCGCGCGGGGTGACGGCACGGTCGAGGGCGATGGCGAGCTTGACCGCGGCCAGCGACGTGCCTCCGCGCTCGAAGAAGTGGTCGCGCCGCCCGATCTGCCCGGGCGCCAGCCCGAGCACGGCGGCCCACGCGTCGGCGACCCGGATTTCGGTGGGGGTCGCGGGGGCGCTCGCGCGAGCCGCGCGTCGATCGACGGCCGGGGCGGGCGTCGCGGCCGGCCCGTTGGCGCGCCCGCGGACCGCGGCGGGCTCGGACCCCTCGAGCCGGGCGGCGAGATCCGTGAGCGCGGCGCGGTCGATCTTGCCGTTGGCCGTCAGCGGCAGCGTCGCGCGGTGGTGCAGGGTGCGCGGCACCATGTAGCCGGGCACGCGGGCTCCGATGACGTCGCGCAGCTGCTGGGCCTGCAGGGGCGCGTCGGCGGCGTAGAACCCGACGAGCCGCCGCTCCCGGCCGGGCACGTCGAGCACGACGACGGCGGCCTCGCGCACGCCGACGGCGCGGGTCAGGGCGTCCTCGACCTCGCCGATCTCGATGCGGAATCCCGCGATCTTGACCTGGTGGTCGCGGCGGCCGAGGAAGTCCAGCGTGCCGTCGGGCGACCAGCGACCGATGTCGCCGCTGCGATAGAGCCGGTCGCCGGCGTGGAAGGGGTCGACCAGGTAGGCGCGCGCGGTCCGCTCGGGGTCGTTGACGTAGCCCCGGCCGACGCACACGCCGGCGAAGACGATCTCCCCCGGCGCCCCGAGCGGCACCGGCACGAGCCGGTCGTCGACGACGTAGACGCGGGCGTTGCGGATCGGCAGCCCGAGCGGCACCCGGGCCGTGCTCGGGGGGCCGTCCATGACGTGGTGGTTGGTGTCGTCGGAGGTCTCGGTCAGGCCGTAGGCGTTGACGAGCCGGGTCGCCGGGCCGCCGGCGAACCAGCGCCGCGCGAGCTGGGCCTTGAGCGCCTCGCCGGTCACCGACACGCAGCGCAGCGCCGGCAGCGGCCGCGGGTGGCTCTCCAGATAGCCGAGCACGACCTCCAGATAGGACGGCACGACCTGCAGGACCGCGACGTCCGCGGCGGCGAGGACCTCGACGAATCGCTCGGCGTCGAGGATCACCTCCTGCTCGACGATGAGCGTCCGGCCGCCGGCGACGAGGGCCGCGAGCAGCTGCCACAGCGAGATGTCGAAGCACTGCGGCGCGGTCTGGGCGACGGTGTCGCCGGGGCGGACGCCCAGATCCTCGATCTTGGCCAGGACGTGGTTGAGCATCCCGGCGTGCTCGCACATCGCGCCTTTGGGCTCGCCGGTCGAGCCGGACGTGAAGTAGAGGTAGGCGAGCCGGTCGCCTCCGATGTCGACCCCGAGGCCGACGGGCAGATCGGCGGCGGTGTCGACCTGGCCGCCGGCGGGGGCACCGGTCAGGATCGAGTCGAGGTCGAGCACGACGGGCGGCACCGCGTCGGTCCGGCCGGCGAGCGCGTCGACGGCCGCGTCGAGTCCCGCGCGGGACACGGCCTGGGTCAGGGCGTGGCCGCAGTCGGCGCGCCGCAGGACGCGGGCGATCCGGTCGGCGGGGTGGGCGGGGTCGACGGGCAGGTAGGCGCCGCCGGCCTTGAGGATGCCCAGGACCGCGGCGAGCCACTCCAGGGTGCGGTCGGTGGCCACGGCGACGACGCCCTCGGGGCGCAGCCCGGTCGCCAGCAGGGCCCGGCCGATCGCGTCGGCGCGGGCGTTCAGCTGGCCGTACGTCCACTCCCGGGTCCCCTGCGCGGCGGCCGGCCGATGGGGGTGGGCGCGGACGTTGTCCTCGATGAGCTCGTGGAGCCGACGCTCCGGCAGCGGCCGCAGCGGCCCGGCCAAACCGTCGACCTGCTCGCGGATCTCTCTGTCCGACACCAGACTTCCCGCTTCGACCGCCCCGTCCGGGTCGTCGATGAGTCGGGCGAGGGCGGCGAGGTGATAGCCGGCGATGCGCCGCGCGTAGGCCGCGTCGACCAGCCCTGGGGCATACCGCAGGGCGAGCGCGCCGGGCTCCCACCAGACCTGCACGGCGACCCCGAGCGGCAAGGTCCCACCCTCCTCGGGGGCGCCGCGGCCGACGAGGCTGCCGTAGGTCGCACCGGCGACGGCCCCGCCGCCGCGCGCGTCCTCACACGCGGCGACGAGGTCGCGCCAGGCGCCGCCGACGGCGATCGTGCACGCCCGCGCAGCACCCTCCGTACCGGCATCGGCAGCGGCATCGAGACCGAGACCGAGGCCGGGATCGAGACCGATGGTGACGACCCGCTCTCCGGTGAGCGCGGCGAGGAGGCGCGCGTGCGCGGCGAGCAGCAGGGTCGTCGGGCTCGCGGCCAGCTCGGCGGCGGCCTGGGCGATCGCGGAGCGCATCCCGTCGGGCAGGGGCAGGTCGCAGCGGGCGTGCGCCGGTGGGTCCGGCTCGCACGGGTGGCTGATCCAGGCGGGGAAGGTCGTCATGACAGATCTCCTCGGGCGTGTCGGGCGGTGGGGTTTCAGTCGGCGGATCGGTCGCGGTGCGGGCGCCCAGGGGCCGCCGCGGGCAGGGCGGCGTCGGTCGCCGGGCGGGCGGGGTTGCCGACCCACCGGCCGCCGGGGGGCACCTCCTCGCCCTTCATGACGAAGGCGTCGGGGCCGATCTCGACGTCGTCGCCGAGGGTCACGCCGTAGTGCACGAGCGCTCCGGTGCCGACGCTGCAGCGGTCGCCCAGGCGGATCCGGTCGGACTTGAAAGCACCGTCCTCCTGGGAGTGCCCCTGCAGCACGGCGCCCGCGTTGAGGATGCAGTCGTCGCCGAGGGTGACGAAGCCGCGCTCGGAGATGGCGGCACCGTCGTCGTAGAGGCCGCGCCCGACCCGCACACCCATGAGTCGCCACAGCGTGCCCTTGAGCGGCGTGCCGTCGAAGACGCGCAGGACGGCGACCGACGGGCCCTTCCAGTAGCGCTCGTGACCCCAGAAGGCGCGGTCGTAGATCGAGCAGCCGCGGGGAGCGAGCAGCTGCAGCCGTGCGTACAGCCGCTCGACGAGCACCCAGTAGAGGACGGGCAACACGAGCGTCGTCGCGAGCCAGAGGAGCAGCATCGCCGGGCCGTGGACGAGGTAGAGGTCGAAGGTCAGGCCGCCGAGGACGACGACGACATACAGGAAGAGGCAGCGCAGGGCCAGGTAGAGGGCCATCGTGACGTGGTTGTGCCGGTTCTTGGCACGCAGCGCGGCGCGCAGCTCGACTCGGGTGCCCAGGCCGAGGTCGGTGTCGCGGCGCACGGTGCGCGGGATCTCGAAGGCGGGAGAGCCGAGCAGGCCGACGTCCTGGCGGACGGGGCCGTGCAGCGGCACGGCGACCTTGGTGGCGAGCAGCACGTTGTCGCCGATGCGGGCGCCGGTGGGGACCACCACGTGGTTGCCGAGGAAGCTGTGGGCGCCGATGGCTGCCGGACCGAGCCGGAAGGACCGGGCGTCGAGGTCGGCGTTGAGCAGCGCCAGGCCGTCGGCGACCATCGTGCCGGCGCCGACGGTGCACAGCTGGGGATGTTCGTGACGCACAGCCTGCCCGAAGTTCGACCCGGTCTGCTCCATCGGCCGCAGCCGGTATCCGAGCGCCGACAGATACGTCGTGATGGCGCTGGCGTCGCCGAAGAGCGTCGTCAGGCCCGGCACGTTCGTCAGCCGCACGATCATCCGATGCAGCCCGTAGTGCCAGCCGTAGAGCGGGTAGACGCGCCCGACGACCAGTGCGCGGGCGAGCAGCCGGGGCACGGTGGCGGCGAGCGCGATTCCGAGCCCGACGGCGGCGTAGAAGGCGACGGCGACGACCGCTGCGACCTCGGCGTAGATGAGCGGGTCGGCCACGAGCAGCAGCTCGGGGTGCAGCAGCGGCTCGAGGCGGCTCGTCGAGAGCAGCCCCTCGACGACCCCGAAGGACGCCGGTAGGCCGATCGCGACGAGCAGCGCGACCTGCACGAGGGAGTATCCGATCCGCCGCAGCGTCGTCAGGATCGTGGCGCCGCGCGTCGCGGGCGTGTCGTCGTCCCGGGTCAGCCGGTAGGTCGAGGGGCTGGGCTGGGCGGGGGTGCCGTGCCAGGACTGCCCGGGCGGGACGACCTGACCGGCGGCCAGGCTCGAGGAGTGCCCCAGCTGCGCGCCGTCGCCCATCGCCGTGTCGATGTCGAGCACCGCGAACTCACCGACGAACACCTCTGCGCCCAGCCGCACCGGGCCCGTCTCGATCCGCCCGGCCCGCGCGCGGTAGCCGGCCAGCCGCGCGTCGCCGCGCACGAGGGTGCCGGCGCCGATCGTCACGAGGTCGGTGCAGACCGGCAGGTGTCGGGTCAGGATGACGACGCCGGGCCCGATCCGCGCGCCGAGCGCCCGCAGGTAGAGCACGAGCAGCGGCGACCCGGCGAACGCGACGACGAACGGGTTGGCGCGGATCGCGGTGCCGACGATCCAGAAGCGCAGGTAGCGAAGCCCGTAGATGCGGAAGTCCGCCTGCCGCCAGCGGCCGACGAGGAGCCACTTGAGCAGGACCGGCAGAACCGTCCAGACCGCGAAGAGCCCGACCCCGACGCTCAGCGCGCGCACGTAGAGCTCGGCCAGACCGTGCGCCAGGGTCACCCACTCGAAGCAGCGGACGACGAGGAAGAGGTTGAGCGTGCCGTAGGCGAGTAGCCAGGTGACCTGCGCCGACGCGCAGGTCAGCCGCCCGAGGCTGCTGACCGCGCGGGTGGGCGTGGGAGCCGACCCGACTGCGGCGGGGGCGGGGATGCCGGCCGTGCTGCGCCCGACCGTCTCGCGCCCCACAGTCACGGACCCGGCGGTCACGGAGCCCGCAGTCACGGAGCCGGCAGTCACGGAGCCGGCAGTCACGGAGC
>JAVTVZ010000155.1:0-20621 GCA_032229625.1 Dermatophilaceae bacterium
AGAGGTGTCGGCCGTGCCGGGGCCACGCGGGCCGGGGCCGACGAAAAACGGCGTGCGCCGGGCGACCGGATGGTCTCCCGGCGCACGCCGTCTGGTCCCGATGAATCGGTGGGAGCGGCTCGCCTCAGAGCTTGGAGCCGACCAGCGCGGTCAGGTCCACGAGGCGGTTGGAGTAGCCCCACTCGTTGTCGTACCAGCCGACGACCTTGACCTGGTTGCCGATGACCTTGGTCAGCTGCGCGTCGAAGATGCAGGACGCCGGGTCGGTCTCGATGTCCTTGGAGACGATCGGGTCCTCGGTGTAGACGAGGCGGCCCTTGAGCGCGCCGGACTCGGCGGCCTTCTTGACGATCTCGTTGACCTCCTCGACGGTCGTCTCACGCGACGCCTCGAAGGTGAGGTCGGTGGCCGAACCCGTGGGTGTGGGCACGCGCATCGCGTAACCGTCGAGCTTGCCCTTGAGCTCGGGCAGGACGAGGGCGACGGCCTTGGCCGCACCCGTCGTGGTCGGCACCATGTTCAGGGCCGCGGCGCGGCTGCGACGCAGGTCCTTGTGCGGGCCGTCCTGCAGGTTCTGGTCCTGCGTGTAGGCGTGGATCGTCGTCATGAGGCCCTTGACGATGCCGAGGCCGTCGTTGAGCGCCTTCGCCATGGGGGCGAGGCAGTTCGTCGTGCACGACGCGTTGGAGATGATCGTCTGGCTGCCGTCGTACTTGTCGTCGTTGACGCCCATGACGATGGTGATGTCTTCGTTCTTCGCCGGGGCGGAGATGATGACCTTCTTCGCGCCGGCGTCGATGTGCGCCTTCGCCTTGGTGGCGTCGGTGAAGAAGCCGGTGGACTCGACGACGACGTCGACGTTGTTCTCGCCCCAGGGCAGCTTGCTCGGGTCGCGCTCTTCGAAGGCCAGGATCTTCTTGCCGTCCACGGTGATCGACTCGTCGTCGTAGGACACCTCACCCGGGAAGCGGCCGAGGATCGAGTCGTACTTCAGCAGGTGGGCCAGAGTCTTGTTGTCGGTGAGGTCGTTGACGGCAACGATCTCGACGTCGGCGCCGGAGGCGACGGCGGCGCGGAAGAAGTTCCGGCCGATGCGTCCGAAGCCGTTGATACCCACACGTACAGTCACGGTTGAACCTTCCTAGATGGTCTGTCGGGCGAATGCCCGCCGGTCTGCGAAAAACTCGTCAGTCGAGATGCGCAGGTCACGCAGCGTCGACCTCGCCCGGAGCGTGAGCTGCCAGGAGCGTGAGCCGGACCCTGCACGACGGAGTCGTACCTCTTCGTACGATCAGCACCGACCCTATTCGATGCGGGTCGGCCACAGCGTCGGTGTCATCGAGGAATCTTGGGTGTGACACGGGCTCGCTCGACTTTCGAGACAGTGCCCCTGGACCCTTGACACGGGCCGGTCCGACCCCCGACCCACCGGACGCGGTCGGCCCTGGTCAGGGCTGTCGTCACGGGGGCAGCGAGCACGTCGACGGGCCCGCGCGAGACGACCTCACGAGGTCGCTCGCCCGCCAGCCTACGCGTCGAGCATCTCCTCGGTGAGCACGGCCTCGGTGCCGGGGACGCCCTGCTCGGAGGCCCGCTTGTCGGCCATCGCCAGCAGCCGACGGATGCGCCCGGCGACGGCGTCCTTGGTCATCGGCGGCTGGGCGAGCGAGCCGAGCTCCTCCAGGCTGGCCTGCTTGTGCTCCAGCCGCAGATGGCCCGCCTCGCGCAGGTGCTCGGGGATGTCCTCACCGAGGATCTCCAGCGCCCGCTCCACGCGCGCGCCGGCCGCGACCGCGGCCCGGGCCGAGCGACGCAGGTTGGCGTCGTCGAAGTTGGCCAGCCGGTTGGCCGTCGCGCGGACCTCGCGCCGCACCCGCCGCTCCTCCCAGGCCAGCACCGCGTCGTGCGCCCCGAGCCGGGTGAGCATCGCGGCGATCGCATCGCCGTCGCGGATGACGACGCGGTCGACACCGCGCACCTCCCGCGCCTTGGCGGAGATCTCCAGCCGACGCGCCGCTCCGACCATCGCCAGCGCCGCCTCCGGCCCCGGACAGGTGATCTCCATCGACGACGAGCGACCCGGCTCGGTCAGCGAGCCGTGCACGAGGAAGGCGCCGCGCCAGGCCGCCTCGGCGTCGCACGTCGAGCCGTTGACGACCCGCGGCGGCAGGCCGCGCACCGGGCGCCCCCGCAGGTCGATCAGGCCGGACTGGCGGGCCAGGGCCTCGCCGCCCTCCTGGACGCGCACGACATACCGGCTCATGCGGCGCAGACCCCCCGCGGAGACGACGACCAGCTCGCTGGACGTGCCGTACATCTCCGCGAGTGCCTGCCGCAGACGCCGGGCGACGCTGGCCGTGTCGAGTTCGGCCTCCACGACGATGCGCCCGGAGATGATGTGCAGGCCGCCGGCGAACCGCAGGGTCGCCGACACCTCCGCCTTGCGGCAGCACGGTTTGGTGACCGGCAACCGACTCAGCTCGTCCTTCACCTTCGCCGTCATCGCCATGGGGCACATCCTGCCATCCGCCGGGCCGCAGTCGCCGGTCCGCCCGTCCGCCGTGTCCCGACGCACACCCCGGGCGCTTTTGTGCCACAGGAGAATCCACGGCCCGCGCCGGTCACCCGGGCAGCCTCGGACCGCCCGCAGAGCTACCCCGGCGACCCGACGGACGGCGCGCCGCCCGCCTCCGAGCGACGACTCAGCCGTCGATGATGTCGCGATACGCGGCGGCGAGCCGCAGGGCGTCGTGGGTCCCCGGTTCGTCGGCCCGGGAGACCCGCACCGTCACCAGGCGGGCACCCATCGACTCCGCAACCGCCCGCAACTCCTGGAGCTGGGTCCGGGTGCCGACCGTGCTCGGGTCGGCGAGCACGACGTCCAGGCGCATGTCCGGGGCGTGCGCGGCGAAGACGCGCAGATGGTCCGCCGCGGTGTAGCCGGTGGTCTCGCCGGTGTTGAGCTGCAGGTTGAGCGTGAGGATCCGGCGGGCCGTGGTCTCGCGCAGGGCGCGGGCCAGTCCGGGCACCATGAGGTGCGGCATGATCGAGGTGAACCACGAGCCCGGCCCGAGCACCACCCAGTCGGCGGCCATCACCGCCTCGACCGTGTCCGGATGCACCGGCGGATCCGAGGGCTCCAGCGCGATCCCCAGCACCCCGCCCAGGGTCGTGGCGACCGCCACCTGCCCGCGCACGAGGCTGACCTCCTCCGGACGGCTGGGGTCGGCGCCGCGCACCCGCGCCGTGATCGCCAGCGGCACCGCCGCCATGGGCAGCACGCGGCCCCGCGCCCCGAGCAGCCGACCGACCGTCTCCAGCCCGGTCACGGTGTCCCCGAGCAGATCCCACAGGGTCACGATGAGCAGGTTGCCCAGCGCGTGACCGCCGAGCGGGCCGCCGCCGGGGAAGCGATGCTGCAGCGCGTCGCGCCACAGGTGCCCCCACTCGGAGTCGTCACACAGCGCCGCGAGCGCCATGCGCAGATCACCCGGCGGCAGCACGTCGTATTCCGTGCGCAGCCGGCCGCTGGAGCCGCCGTCGTCGGCGACCGTGACGATCGCCGACAGCTGATCGGTGACGTGGCGCAAGGCGCCGAGCGTCGCGGCGAGGCCGTGTCCCCCTCCGAGGGCGACGACCTGCGGGCGCGTCACTCGCGCCCCAGGTCGCGGTGGAAGAGCAGTGTCGCGATCTCCGGCGTGCTCAGACGCTGCGCGAGCTCCTCGGCGACCGCCACCGACCGATGCTTGCCGCCCGTGCAGCCGACGGCGAGGGTGATGTAGCGCCGCCCCTCGGCCAGGTAGCCCGCGATCATCGTGTCGAGCAGGTCGACCGTGCGCTCGATGAACTCGGCCGCCCCGGGGCGCGACAGCACGTAGGCGGAGACCTCGGGCTCACGGCCGGTGTGCGAGCGCAACTCGGGGATCCAGAACGGGTTGGGCAGGAAGCGCATGTCGAAGACGAGGTCGGCGTCCAGCGGCACCCCGTATTTGAAGCCGAAGGACACGACGGCGATCCGCAGCCGCGCCGACTGGGCCCGGCCGCCCATCGCGTCGCGGACCTTGGCCGAGAGCTGATGCACGTTCAGACCCGAGGTGTCGACCACGAGGTCGGCGTCGGAGCGCAGGTCGGAGAGCACCCTTCGCTCGGTCATGATGCCGTCGAGCAGCCGCCCGTCCCCCTGGAGCGGGTGCGGCCGGCGCACGCTCTCGAAGCGGCGCACGAGCGACTCGTCGTTGGCGTCCATGAAGACGACCCGCGGCTCGTGCCCCGCGGCGCGCAGGTCGCGGATCGACTGGTGGAACGCCGTGAAGTGGTCCCCGCTGCGGGCGTCGACGACGGCCGCGATCCGGCCGATCGCCGGGCGCCGATCCTCCGGCCGACTCATGAGCTCGACGAGCGAGGGCATCATCTGCGGCGGGAGGTTGTCGACGACATACCAGCCGAGGTCCTCCATGGCGTGGGCCGCCGTGCTGCGCCCCGCGCCGGACATGCCGGTCAGGATGACGACCTGCGCCCCACCCGCGTCCGCGGACTGCGCCTCGCTCATCGGTGACTCCTCGCTCCTCGACCGGCCCGGCACCCTCGTCGCCACCAGAATTCCTCGCCGCCACTGATCGCCACACTGATCGCCACACTGGTCGCCACCGGCATGGTCGGCGGGCGGTCGGCCGACCTGTCATCCATCCTGGCAGGTCAGGCCCCCGACAGGGAAGCGGGGACCGCGCCCTGACTCGGCGACGTGCCGACGCGGCGCGGCGCCGGTGGCGGCGTGACGCGCCGGAGGGCTCGGCGGCGGCTCATGGCCGGCCCAGGATCGGCTCGGCCCCGTCGACCTAGCCGGTCACCTCGCCGGTCATGACGTTGACCGCGGGAGCCGCCTCGGACTGCGCGAGCGCGTCGTGGATCGTCGCCGCGAGGCGCGGGCCGATGCCCGGCACCTGGGTCAACTCCTCGACGTCTGCGGCCCGGATCGCCGCGACGCTGCGGAAGCGCCGCAGCAGCGCGGCCCGCCGCGACTGCCCCAATCCGGGGATCGCGTCGAGGGCGCTGGCGGTCATCGCCTTCGAGCGCTTCTGACGGTGGTAGGTGATCGCGAACCGGTGCGCCTCGTCGCGCAGCCGCTGCAGGAGGAAGAGGCCGTCGCTCGTGCGCGGCAGGATGATCGGGTAGTCCTCCCCCGGCACCCACAGCTCCTCCAGCCGCTTGGCCAGCCCGACGACCGCGACGTCGTCGACGCCCGCCGCGCTCAGCGCCGCCTGCGCGGCCTGCACCTGCGGCAACCCACCGTCGACGACGATGAGCTGGGGCCGGTAGGCGAAGCGCCGCGGGCGACCGGTGTCCGGGTCGATCCCGGCCGGAGTGCCTGGCGCCGCCTCGTCGATGTCGCCGCCCGCGCCCTGCGCCGCTCCCCCCTCGGCCACTCCCTGCGCCCGGGGCGCGTCGGGCTCGGCGTCCTGCGCGGCGTCGGAGCGGCGCCGCCGGAAGCGCCGGGTCAGCACCTCGCGCATCGCGGCGGTGTCGTCGGTGCCGTCCTCGCCGCGGATCGCGAAGCGCCGGTATTCGGACTTGCGCGGCAGAGCGTCCTCGAAGACGACCATCGAGGCGACGACGTTGGTGCCCTGCACGTGCGACACGTCGTAGCACTCGATCCGCAGCGGCGCCTCGTCGAGATCGAGGGCCTCGCGCAGCTCCTCCAGCGCCCGGCCGCGCGCGGTGAGGTCGCCGGCGCGGGCGACCTTGTGCCGCGCGAGCGACTGCGTGGCGTTGCGCTCGACGGTCGCCATCAGGGTGCGCTTGTCGCCGCGCTGGGGCACCCGCAGGTCGACCCGTCGGCCGGCGAGGCCGCCGAGCCATTGGGCCAGCGGCCCGGGATCGGAGGGCAACCGGGAGACGAGCACCTCGCGCGGCACGTCACCGGGGTCACGCCCGCCGTAGACCTGCGCGAGCAGGTGCTCGACGAGCTGGGCGTCGTCCTCGTCCTGACGCTCCAACACCCAGCCGCGCTGGCCGCGGATCCGGCCGCCGCGCACGTGGAAGACCTGCACCGCGGCCTCGAGCTCGTCGCCGACGAGCGCGAAGACGTCGGCGTCCGTCGCCTCGTCGAAGACGACCGCCGAATGCTCCAGCGCCTTCTCCAGGGCCGCGATGTCGTCGCGCAGCCGCGCCGCCCGCTCGAAGTCGAGCTCGGCCGCCGCCGCCTGCATCTGCTGCTGCAACCGACGCACGAAGCGGCCCGTGTCGCCGGCCATGAAGTCGCAGAAGTCCTGGGCGATCTGCCGGTGCCGGGCCTCGTCGACGCGGCCCACGCAGGGGGCCGAGCACTTGTCGATGTAGCCGAGCAGGCACGGGCGGCCGACCTGGGCGGCGCGGCGGAAGACGCCGTTGCTGCACGTGCGCAGCGGGAAGACCCGCAGGAGCGTGTCGAGGGTGCTGCGGATCGCCCACGCGTGCGCGTACGGCCCGAAGTAGCGGGTCTGCTTGCGCTTGGCGCCGCGCATCACCAGCGCGCGGGGATACTCCTCCCCCATCGTCACCGCGAGGTAGGGATAGGACTTGTCGTCGCGGTACTTGACGTTGAAGCGCGGGTCGAACTCCTTGATCCAGGAGTACTCCAGCTGCAGCGCCTCGACCTCGTTGCCGACGACCGTCCACTCGACGGAGGCGCCGGTGCGCACCATCGAGGCGGTCCGCGGGTGCAGCGCACCGATGTCCTGGAAATACGAGGAGAGCCGGGAGCGAAGGGACTTCGCCTTTCCGACGTAGATGACGCGCCCCTCGCGGTCCCGGAAGCGGTAGACGCCGGGATCGGTCGGGATGTCCCCCGGGCGGGGTCGGTACGAAGCGGGGTCGGCCACCGACCCACCCTACGTTCGTGCGATGAGCTTGATAACGACCTGGCCACAGCACCCGCCAAATACCCGCCAAATGCTGTGGGTGACGGCGTCGCCGACTTATGGTCCTGCCACTCGCGTGAAGCGCGCGGCCTCCGGGCGTCCGCCCGGCCGGCACCTTGAACGACAGTGAGGTCCTTCGTGATTCAGCGTTCCGTAGTCCGGGTCGGCGTGACGATCCTCACCGCGTCCTTGGCGCTGTCGGCGTGTGGCTCCCGCGGGGGCGAGTCCGGCGGCTCCGGCAGCGGCGCCACCGACGGTGCGGCCGGGGGCAAGGTCGCCAAGATCGGTGTCATCGCGCCGCTGTCCGGCGACCTCTCCGCCCTGGGCCTGGGCATCCAGCACTCGGTGGAGCTCGCCGTCAAGCAGGCCAACGAGTCCAAGGCCATCCCCGGGTGGACGCTCGAGGTCGTGCCCAAGGACGACGAGGGCAAGACCGACCCCGGCGCCAACGCCGCCACCGCCCTGTCCGGCGATGCGGACGTCGTCGGCGTGGTCGGCACCCTGAACAGCTCCGTCGCCCAGAACGTCCAGCCGATCCTGGCCGCCGCCAACATCGTCCAGGTCTCGCCGGCGAACACCGGCCCCGCACTGACCCGCGGCGCGAACTTCGCGACGGCGCCCAAGCGCGCCTACCCCAACTACTTCCGGACCTGCACCACCGACGACGTCCAGGGTCCCTTCGCCGCGCAATACCTGCTGTCCAAGGGCATCAAGAACGTCGCGACGATCCACGACAAGAAGACCTACGGGCAGGGCCTCGTCGAGGCGTTCACCAAGGACTTCACCGCCAAGGGCGGGACGGTCGTCGCCGCGACGACGATCAACCCGGACGACGCGAACTTCCAGACCGCGATCACCGCGATCTCGGGCAAGAAGCCGCAGGCGGTCTACTACGGCGGCGAGTACCCGCAGGCCGGGCCGCTGAGCCAGCAGATGAAGAGCGCCGGCCTCAACGTGCCGCTCATGGGCGGCGACGGAATCTTCGACCCCAAGTTCATCGAGCTCGCCGGCGCCACGGCGACCGGCGACATGGCGACCTCCGTCGGCGCCCCGACGGACTCCCTGCCCAAGGGCAAGGAGTTCCTCTCGCAGTACCAGGCCGCCGGCTACAAGGAGCCCTCGGCCGCGTACGGCGCGTACGCCTACGACGCGGCGAACGCCATCATCGAGGGCCTGAAGACCTCGCTGGCCAGCGCCAGTGACGTGCAGTCGGCCCGGGCGGCCACCATCGACGCGGTGGGCAAGGTCGACTTCGAGGGCGTCACCGGCAAGGTGGCCTTCGACCAGTACGGCGACAGCAAGACCCGCGTGCTCACCGCCTACGAGGTCAAGGGTGGCACGTGGGAAGCCGCCAAGACCGGCAGCGTGGAGTGACCCGCTGACAACGCGACAGTGACTCGGGCGGTGGAGCCCTTCGCTCCACCGCCCGAGTCACGCACGGACGCTTCGCGTCCTGCGGCGCGTCGGGGCTCGCGACCGACGCCGCCGCACCGTCTCCCGGTTCGTCCCGTCCGCTATCGCAGCACCCACCCGAGGAGGGCACCCACCCATGGGTGATATCCCCCAACAGCTGGTGAACGGCCTGACCAATGGCTCGCTCTACGCGCTCATCGCCGTGGGCTACACCGTCGTCTACGGCATCGTCCAGCTCATCAACTTCGCGCACGGCGAAGTCTTCATGATCGGGGCCTTCGGGGCCCTGAGCACGTATTTCGTCCTGTTCCGCGGCAGCACCTCGATCTGGGTGCTCCCGGTGATGATCGTCGGCGCGATCGCCGCGTCCGTCGCGACCGCCGTGCTCATGGAGCGCATCGCCTACCGACCCTTGCGCTCCGCGCCACGTCTGGCGCCGCTCATCACCGCCATCGGCATCTCGATCTTCCTGCAGGAATTCGTCCGGCTGTTCTACGGCTTCGTCCCGGACTTCCCGAGCGCGAAGTCGCGCATCCCCTTCCCCCGGATCGAGGGCGTCACCGGCGCGGCGATCCCGCTGGGGCCGGTGCAGATCCAGCGGCCCGCACTCTTCACGATGGGCTGCCTGCTCGTCAGCGCGATCTTCCTCTACTGGTTCATCAACAAGACCAAGCAGGGGCGCGCCATGCAGGCGGTCTCCCAGGACCCCGACACCGCACGGCTCATGGGCATCAACGTCGACAAGGTGATCGTCATCGCCTTCGCCGTCGGCGCCGCACTCGCGGGGATCGCCGGGGTCGCCTACGGCCTGCAGAACAACAACATCGAATTCCGGATGGGCTTCATGGCGGGTCTCAAAGCCTTCACCGCCGCCGTGCTCGGCGGCATCGGCAACATCCAGGGAGCCGTGGTCGGCGGCCTGGTCCTCGGCGTCGCCGAAGCCTTGGCCAGCGGCATTCCCTTCATCGGCGGCACCTGGAAGGACGTCTTCGCCTTCTCGCTGCTCATCCTCGTCCTCGTCTTCCGACCGCAGGGGCTCCTCGGCGCACGGGTGGTGGATCGCGCATGAACGCGACACGTCTGCCGGCCCCGGCCCCCGACTCGGCGCTCGCCAAGGCCGCCTGGCCGATGGCGCTCGCCGGCACGTCGCTCATGGTCGTCGGCTCGCTGCTCTCGTGGTCCTACGACCCGCGCGTGCTCGGTGACCTGACCTACTACTTCGCGCCCGCGCCCGTGCAGATCTCCATGCTCGTGCTCGGTCTCCTCGGCCTCGTGCTGGTGGGCGCCCAGCGCGGCCCCGCGCGGGTCGTCGGGCGATTCGCCGACGCCAGCCACGCGCTGCGCACACTCGGTCTCGGTGGACTCGCCTACATGGCTCTGGTCCTCGTGGCGATCACCACCGGGTCCGGTGGCCTCATCAACGCCGAGCCCGGCGCCTGGGTCGTCCTGCTCGGCGCCGCCCTGACGGCCGTCGGCGGACACTGCAACCCTCTGCGGCCCGACCGCGACATCACCGGCGTCCGGCTGCCCGGCACGGCGGAGATCCTGCTCATCGTCGTCGGTGTCGGCGCCTTCATGGTGCTCGCCGCCTACGCGCTCGGCATCAAGGACGCGTGGCAATTCGTGCTGTTGCTCGTCTCGATCGCGGTCGGGGCTGCGGCCCTGTCCTCCGGGCGCTTCTTCACCTGGTTGGGCATCGTCGGTTCGCGGCATTCGCGGGTCCTGACCCTCGCGGCCTTCGCGGCGGCGTTCGCGTTCCCCTTCACCCAGGGGGGCTCGAACGCCAACATGTCGATCGCGACGCAGGTGCTGATCTTCGCCTCGACGGCCATCGGCCTCAACATCGTCGTCGGCCTCGCCGGCCTCCTCGACCTGGGCTACGTCGCCTTCCTCGGCGCCGGCGCCTATGTCGGCGCCGTCCTGTCCGGATCGGCGTTCGCGACGATCGGGTGGACCCCGCCCTTCCTCGTCACGGTGCTCATCGGCGGGACGATCTCGGCGATCCTCGGTCTCATCATCGGTAGCCCGACGCTGCGGGTCTCCGGCGATTACCTCGCCATCGTCACGCTGGCCTTCGGTGAGATCTTCCGGTATGCGATGTTCAACCTCGACGGCGTCAACGGTCCGAACCTGACGAACGGGCCGAACGGCATCCCGGCGATCCCGGAGCTGAATGTCTTCGGCTTCAACTTCGGGCAGCCGCACATCATCTTCGGCGTGAGCATCCCGCGGTTCGCGAACTACTACTTCCTGCTGCTGCTCGTCCTGGCCCTGATCATCCTGGTCTTCGTGCGGCTCAACAACAGCCGCATCGGCCGGGGCTGGGTCGCGATCCGCGAGGACGAGCGCGCGGCGGACGCGATGGGCGTCAACGTCTTCGCGCTGAAGTTGTTCGCCTTCGCCGGAGGCGCCTTCCTCGCGGGCATCGCGGGCACGATCAAGGCGCATCACGACGTCTCCGTGACCCCGGACCAGTACCAGTTCCTCGAGTCGGCGTTCCTGCTGTCGGCGGTCGTGCTCGGCGGGATGGGCACGGTCGGCGGTGTGCTCATCGGCGCAGTCATCCTCAAGCTGCTGCCGGAGAAGCTGCGCTTCTTCAGCGAATACCGGCTGCTGCTCTTCGGGCTGCTGCTCGTCCTCATGATGCGCTTCCGGCCCGAGGGCCTGGTCGCCAGCAAGCGCCGCAAGCTCGAATTCCACGAGGACGACGAGCAACTCGCGGCGAAGGTCCAGAAGGTCCACCTCAGGGAGGCGCAATGAGCATCGAGGTCGAGATCGACGCGGTCCCGGAGACGCGATCGCGTCGGACCCTGCTCGAGGCGCGCGGCGTCGTCATGCGATTCGGGGGCCTGACGGCCGTCGACCACGTCGACCTGACCGTCCACGAGGGCGAGATCGTCGGGCTCATCGGCCCCAACGGCGCCGGCAAGACGACGTTCTTCAACTGCCTCACCGGCATGTACAAACCCACCGAGGGCGAGGTGCGCCTCGAGGACCAGGTGCTGCCGCCGGTGCCGCGCCGGGTCGTCGTCGCCGGCATGAGCCGGACCTTCCAGAACATCCGGCTCTTCGCCAACATGACGGCGCTGGAGAACGTCATGGTCGGCCGCTACTGCCGCACCTCCTCCAAGGCGCTGACGTCGATCCTGCGCGGCCCGAAGTATCGCCGTGAGGAGGCGCAGACCCGAGAGCGGGCCCAGGAGCTGCTCGACTACGTCGGGCTGGGACACACGACCGAGGTCCTCGCGCGCAACCTCCCCTACGGTGACCAGCGCCGACTCGAGGTGGCGCGGGCGCTGGCGACGGACCCCAAGGTGCTGCTGCTCGACGAGCCGACCGCGGGCATGAACCCGCAGGAGACCCGGGACGCCGAGCGGCTCATCCACAAGATCCGCGACAGCGGGCTGGCGGTCGTCGTCATCGAGCACGACATGCGCTTCATCTTCAACCTGTGCGACTGGGTGCTGTGTCTCGTGCGCGGCTCCACGCTCGTGGAGGGCACGCCCCGGCAGGTGCAGTCGGATCCGCGGGTCATCGAGGCCTACATCGGGACCGGCGGCGACAGCGGCGAGGACGAGAGTGATCCGGACGGGACGGGCGACGCGCACGGGCACCGCGACGCGAACGGGCAGGACGGGCGATGACCGCGATGTTGGAGGTCAAGGACCTCGTCGTCAGCTACGGCAAGATCACGGCCGTCAAGGGCATCTCGTTCAGCGTCGGCGCCGGGGAGGTCGTCTGCCTCATCGGCACCAACGGCGCCGGCAAGACGACGACCCTGCGCACGATCTCGGGGCTGCTGCGCCCCGAGTCGGGCTCGATCCTCTTCGAGGGCGAGCGCATCGACACCGTCCCGGCCCACAAGATCGTCACCATGGGCCTCGCGCACTCGCCCGAGGGCCGGCGCATCTTCCCCCGGATGACGGTCGAGGAGAATCTGCTGCTCGGCGGCTACAGCCGCAAGGACTCGGAGATGAAGGAGGACCTCGACGCCGCGTTCGAGCTCTTCCCGATCCTCGCCGAGCGGCGCGCCCAACCGGCCGGCACGTTCTCCGGCGGTGAGCAGCAGATGCTCGCGATGGGCCGGGCCATGATGAGCCGACCGCGACTGCTGCTGCTCGACGAGCCGTCGATGGGCCTCTCGCCCCTGATGATGAAGCGCGTGATGAGCACGGTGCGCACCCTGCGCAGCCGCGGCACGACGATCCTGCTCGTCGAGCAGAACGCCCAGGCGGCCCTGAGCCTGGCCGATCACGGCTACGTGCTCGAGGTGGGCCGCATCGTGCTGCGCGGCACGGGTCGCGAGCTGCTCACCAGCGACGAGGTCCGCAAGGCCTACCTGGGCGAGGACTGAACCGGCGCCGGCGTCACGCTGGCGACCGGCATGACCGACGATCCCGGCCGGGTCACCTCGATCGAGGTGACCCGGCCGGGGCGCGAGGCACGCCGGGAGGCGCTGCCTACGCCGAGGTGCGCGACGGCGAGGCCGTGCTCGCGGCCCGGGCCGTCGGGGCCTTGCGGGCGGTCGCCTTCTTCGCCGTCGTCTTCTTCGCGGACGCCTTCTTCGTGGTCGTCTTCTTCGTCGTCTTCGTGGTCGGCCGTTGCGCTGCGGCACCGGCGAGTCGGCCCACCGGGAGCACGGGCGCCGGGTCGGCGACGCCGGGCACATGGGCGCTGCGCGCGAGCACGTCCCGCAGGTAGTGGCCCGTGTGGCTCGTCTCGCTCGCCGCGACCTGCTCCGGCGTGCCGGTCGCGACGATCCGGCCGCCGCGGTTGCCGCCGTCGGGGCCCAGGTCGATGACCCAGTCGGCGGACTTGATGACGTCGAGGTTGTGCTCGATGACGATCACCGTGTTGCCCTTGTCGACGAGGCCCTGCAGCACACCCAGAAGCTTGCGGATGTCCTCGAAGTGCAGCCCGGTCGTCGGCTCGTCGAGCACGTAGACGGTGCGGCCGGTCGACCGCTTCTGCAGCTCGGCGGCCAGCTTCACGCGTTGGGCCTCCCCCCCGGACAGCGTCGGCGCGGGCTGCCCGAGCCGCACGTAGCCCAGCCCCACGTCGGTCAGGGTGCTCAGGTGGCGGGCGATCGCGGGGACGGCGGCGAAGAAGTCGGTCGCCTCCTCGATCGGCATGTCGAGCACTTCCGCGATCGACTTGCCCTTGAAGTGCACCTCGAGGGTCTCGCGGTTGTAGCGGGCGCCGTGGCAGACCTCGCACGGCACGTAGACGTCGGGCAGGAAGTTCATCTCGATCTTGATCGTGCCGTCGCCCGAGCAGGCGTCGCAGCGACCGCCCTTGACGTTGAAGGAGAATCGGCCCGGCTGGTAGCCGCGGATCTTCGCCTCCGTCGTCGTGGCGAAGAGCTTGCGGATGTTGTCGAAGACCCCGGTGTAGGTCGCGGGGTTGGACCGCGGGGTCCGGCCGATCGGGCTCTGGTCGACGTGGACGACCTTGTCGAGGTGCTCCAGGCCGGTGACCGTGCGGTGCCGACCCGGGACGTGGCGGGCACCGTTGAGCTTGTTGGCCAGCACGTGGTAGAGGATGTCGTTGACCAGCGTCGACTTGCCCGACCCGGAGACGCCGGTGACGGCGACGAACGCGCCGAGCGGGAAGTCGACGCTCACATCCTGCAGGTTGTTCTGCCGGGCGCCGACGACCCGCACCTGCCGGTCGGGGTCGATCCCGCGACGCATCGCCGGCAGCGCGATCTCGCGGCGCCCGGACAGGTAGGCGCCGGTCAGCGACGTCTCGTGCGAGGTCAGGCCGGGCACCGGGCCCGAATAGACGACGGCACCGCCGTGCTCCCCCGCGCCCGGGCCGATGTCGACGGCCCAGTCGGCCTGGGCGATCGTGTCCTCGTCGTGCTCGACGACGATGAGCGTGTTGCCGAGGTCACGCAGCCGCGTCAGGGTCTGGATGAGCCGGTGGTTGTCGCGCTGGTGCAGCCCGATCGACGGCTCGTCGAGCACGTAGAGCACCCCGACCAGACCGGAGCCGATCTGGGTCGCGAGCCGGATGCGCTGGGCCTCACCGCCGGACAGCGTGCCCGCCGGCCGGTCGAGCGAGAGGTAGTCGAGCCCGACGTCGAGCAGGAACTGCAGCCGCGACTGGATCTCCTTGAGCACCCGCGCCGCGATCTGCGCCTCGCGCGCCGACAGCTCGACCTGCGCGAGGAAGGCCGCACAGTCGGTGATCGACAGCCCGGCGACCTGCGCGATGCTGCGGCCGCCGATGAGGACCGACAGGACCTCGGGCTTCAGGCGCGCCCCGCCGCAGACGACGCACGGGATCTGCCGCATGTAGCCCTCGAACCGGTCGCGTGACCACTCCGACTCGGTCTCCTCGTGGCGCCGGCGCACGAACGCGACGGCCCCCTCGAAGCCCGTGGAATACGACCGCTCACGCCCGAAGCGGTTGCGATAGCGCACGTGGACCTCGTGGTTGCGCCCGTGCAGCAGCGCCTCCTGCGCACGCTCCGGCAGCGCGTGCCACGGCTGGTCGAGGGAGAACTTCAGGTCCTCCCCCAGCGCCCCGATGACCCGCACGAAGTAGTCGGACAGCTTGCCCGATTGCACCCACGGCGCGATCGCGCCCTCCCGCAGGGTCAGGTCGGGATCGGGCACGATGAGGTCGGGGTCGACCTCGAGCTGAGTGCCCAGACCGCTACAGGTCGGACACGCGCCGAAGGGCGAGTTGAACGAGAAGGTGCGCGGCTCGATCTCGTCGATCGCCAACGGGTGATCGTTGGGGCACGCGAGCCGCTCGGAGAAGCGCCGCTCCTTGGGCAGACCCTCCGGCGAGGTGCCCCCGGGCTCGACGTCGACGAGGTCGACGGTCAGCATGCCGCCGGTGAGCGACAGCGCGGTCTCGACGGAGTCGGTGAGACGCCGCAGCGCCGACGGGTCGTCCCCCTTGGCGACGAGTCGATCGACGACGACCTCGATCGTGTGCTTGCGCTGCTTCTCCAGCGTCGGTGGCTCCGCGAGCGAGACGACCTCGCCGTCGACGCGGACGCGCGAGAAGCCCTTGATCTGCAGCTCGGCGAAGAGGTCGACATACTCCCCCTTGCGGCCGCGCACGACGGGGGCGAGCACCTGGAAGCGGGTGCGCTCGGGCAGCTCGGCGAGCCGGTCGACGATCTGCTGCGGTGTCTGCCGGGTGACGGGCTCCCCGCAGATCGGGCAGTGCGGCCGCCCGGCGCGGGCGAAGAGCAACCGCAGGTAGTCGTACACCTCGGTGATCGTGCCGACCGTCGAGCGCGGGTTGCGGTTCGTCGACTTCTGGTCGATCGAGACGGCCGGGGAGAGGCCCTCGATGAAGTCGACATCCGGTTTGTCCATCTGGCCGAGGAACTGGCGGGCATAGGCCGACAGCGACTCGACATACCGGCGTTGGCCTTCGGCGAAGATCGTGTCGAACGCCAGCGAGGACTTGCCCGACCCCGACAGGCCGGTGAAGACGACGAGTGCATCCCGGGGGATGTCGATCGAGACGTCCTTGAGGTTGTGCTCCCGCGCCCCGCGGACGATGAGGCGATCGTGACTGCGACGAGCCGGGTCGGCGGGCGATGTGGTGGAGGTCTGCGACACGTCGGCCATGCTATGTGCCGCCACCGACAAGGGTGAATCGTCGCGGCCCGGCTCACAGCCCGACCCGGGGCGCGCGCACACACGCAGATGGGCGAGACTGAGCGGCGATCCCGGTCGCGCAACGACGCGGACCGACACACCGACCACACCAGATCTTGGGAGCAGCGACATGGGATACACCGGAGAGGTCTCCCCCGGCGGGCGCAGCGACGTGCGCCCGCTCGACGGCCTGACGATCCGCAAGGCCAGCGTCGGCTCGATGGACAACAACGCCTACCTGCTGACGTGCACGGCGACCGACGAGCAGCTCCTCATCGACGCCGCCGACGATCCCGACCGACTCGCCGAGCTCATCGCCGAGGGCACCGGCAGGCTGCACGCCGTCGCGACGACCCACCGCCACGAGGACCACCACCGCGCGCTGCGGCCCGTCGTCGAGACCACCCACGCGACGACGTATGCCGGCTCGCCGGACGCCCCGGAGCTGCCGGTCGCGGTCGACGAGACCGTCGACCAGGGCGACGTGATCTCCTTCGGAGCGATCGACCTCACGGTCATCCGGTTGACCGGACACACCCCCGGCTCGATCGCTCTGGCCTGGACCGAGCCCGGCGGTCGCGTCCACCTCTTCACCGGCGACTCACTCTTCCCGGGCGGCCCGGGCAAGACCGACTCCCCGCAGGACTTCACCCAGCTCATGGACGACCTGCAGGCCCGGGTCTTCGACGTCTACGGCGACGACACGTGGGTCTATCCCGGCCACGGCAACGACACGACCCTGGGTGAGCAGCGGCCCCACCTGGGGGAATGGCGCGAGCGCGGCTGGTGAGCGAGCGCCGGGGGCGGGCCGCCGCTCAGTAGGCGACGCGCGCCCGGCCCCGACCCGGCTCCGAGCTGACGGCCAGCCTGGCCCGGCCCCCGAGCCGGGCCAGGTCGTCGAGCTCGACGGTGACGACGGGCACGGCAAGGCCGTAGAGCTCGTCGGCGACGATCGCGCCGAGCGCGATGATCGGATCGGGCTCGGCGAGCACGACGGCCACGGGCGCCGCCCCGACGCGGATGAGTTCGGCCAGCACCGATGCCGCCGAGGACGACCCGCGCCCCCCGCGCATGACGAGCACGCGCCCGGCGAGCGCCGTCCCGACGTCGGGGTGGTGGCGGTCGATGACGTCGCCGGTCGGCCCGACCCCTCCCCAGAAGGACACCGGCCGCGTCAGCAGGACCGGTGCCGCGCACGCCTCGCCGCGGGTCTGCGGCCGCGCCGCGACCCAGCCCGCCTGCGGTGCCGGCAGTTGCCCGCTCATCCCCACACGACCCGCCCGGCCGACGCGGACGCCACGCACTCGCGCAGCGTGCCCAGCACGACGTCGACGCCGAGGTTGCCGGGCGCGTAGTGCGCCCACTTGCCCGAGTTCGTCATGACGACCCGGGTGCCGGGCGCCAGGACCGGCACGACATACGTGCAGGTGTCGGTGACGATGCGCCACCCGGCCTCGCGCAGGACGGGCGTGACGCCGGCCTCGTCGGCGAGCGCGAGGACCCCGCGGCCGGTGCTCACGAAGGCCTCCACCCGGTCGTGCACGCGCCCACCGGTGCGCTGCACCTCCTGCGCGAGCGCGGCCAACTCCGCGAGGGAGGCGTGCGGCGTGCCCAGGCTCACGGCGTCCAGCGCCACACCACCGGCCGCGGTGCCGGTGCACAGCGACTCCCGCGCGGCACGCATCTGCGCCGCGGTCACCGCGTGGACGGGCACCGTGTCCGCCGCGACGGCCGCGAGCGTCGGCGCCTCCGGGGTCAGCCCGACGGCGTGGAAGAGCCCCACGCCGCCGGAGGACGCGGCCGTCGCCCCGAGGGCCTTGAGGTCGTCCTCGGTCGTCGCCGACGGCAGACCGACGAGGGCGCACACGGCGCTGCCGGCGCGCTCGCCGACGAGCAGGCCCAGCACGGCATACCAGGCGGGGTCGACGAGCAGGTCCCGCGCGTCGGGGCGCACGTCGAGCACGAGCGTGGCGCGCCGCGCGTCATCGGTGTGCAGGCCCGCGTCGGGCACCCGGGCCGTGATCGCGGCGCAGATGTCGAGGAAGTCGCCGTAGCGGTCGGTCCGGGCGCCGAGCACCGAGTTGGCGAAGACGATGGCGTTGGACTCGGCCCACGCCACGTGCTCGCCGAGCGCGGGCCGCGCGTCGACCTGGTAGGGCGCGCACGTCCACGTCGCGCGGGCCCCGAGCCTGCGATAGGCGTCCATGAGCGCCCGGCCGTCGGTGAGCAGCTCGGGGTGGGTCGCCTCGGCGCGCACGGTGCCGGGGTGGAGCAGGTCGAGGGAGCCGACGTTCAGCGTCGTCGGGACGCGCACGCGCGCGCCCAGCGCGACGAGCCGGCGCGCGAAGTCGAGCCCGGCGCGCCCGTGATAGAGGCACGAGTCGATGTGCGCCCCGGTCACCGTGCGCAGCCGCGTCGCGCCGCGGACGGCGGCGAGCGCCACGACGATGCGCATCGCCATCGCCACGCCGGGCCCCTCGTCACCGGCGAGCATCGCGGCCTCGGTCGCCGTGAGCTCCAGGCCACCCACACCACGGAGGCCACCCGAGCCGCCGAGGCCGCCCGCCTCGTGGGCGTCGGCGCCCCGCGGACCGCAGCGGACGTCGTCGTCAGGCACCCTCTCCCCCTCCTGCGCGGGTCGGCCGAGCTGCCCGGCACCTCAGAGGAGGAATCCCGCCGGATACGGGTCGCTCGGGTCGAGCAGGTATTGCGCGGTCCCGGTCACCCAGGCCCGGCCGGTGACCGTCGGCAGGATGCCGGGCCGATCCCCGACGCGGGTCTCGCCGACGATGCGCCCGACGAAGCGCGAGCCGATGAACGACTCGTTGACGAAGTCCGCTCCCGGGGCGAGCAATCCGCGCGCGTGCAGCTGCGCCATCCGCGCGCTCGTGCCGGTCCCGCACGGTGACCGGTCGAACCAGCCCGGGTGGATCGCCATCGCATGCCGGCTGTGCTGCGCGGTCGAGCCGGGCGCCTCGAGATAGACGTGATGGCACACGTCGATCGCCGGGTTCTCGGGGTGGCTCACCGGCCGCTGGGCGTTGATCGCGGCCATGATCGCCAGGCCGGCGTCGAGCATCTCCTGCTTGCGCGACCGGTCGAAGTCGATCCCGAGCTCCTCGAGCCGCACGAACGCGTAGAAGTTGCCGCCGTAGGCGATGTCGTAGCGCACCTGCCCCAGCCCGGGCACCTGCACGGTCTCCTCCAGCGCGTGGCAGTAGGACGGCACGTTGGCCAGGGTGACCGACTCGGCGTGCCCGTCGACGACCGCGACGCGCGCGGTGACGAGCCCGGCCGGCGTGTCGAGGCGGATGAGCGTCTCGGGCTCGACGACGGGCACCATCCCGGTCTCGACGAGCACCGTCGCGACCCCGATCGTGCCGTGGCCGCACATCGGCAGACAGCCGGACACCTCGATATACAGCACCCCGTAGTCGGCGTCGGGCCGCGTCGGCGGCTGCAGGATCGCCCCCGACATCGACGCGTGCCCGCGCGGCTCGCACATGAGCAGGGTGCGCAGGTCGTCGCGCTCGGCGACGAAACGCTGCCGGCGCTCGAACATCGTCGCGCCCGGCAGCACGCCGACCCCGCCGGTGATGACGCGGGTGGGCATCCCCTCGGTGTGCGAGTCGACGGCGTGATAGACGACCCGGGAGCGCATCGCCTACCGGACCCCGGCGTCGAGGAGCGCGGCGGTCGCGCCGCGCACGATCTGCTCGGTCGCCGCCGACAAGGGCTGCCGCGGCGGGCGGCAGCGCCCGCCGACGCGCCCGATCATGTCCTGGCCGAGCTTGATGGCCTGGATGAACTCGGTCTTGGAGTCCCAGCGCAGCACCGGGTGCAGCTGCCGGTAGAGCGGCGCGGCGGTCGCGATGTCGGCGGCGATCGAGGCCTCGTAGAGCGCGAGGCACGCCTGCGGGAAGACCTGCGGGTAGCCGGCGACCCAGCCCTTCGCCCCGGCGAGGCCGACCTCGAGCACGGTGTCGTCGGTGCCGATCATCAGGTCCAGGCCCGGCGCGAGCTCGGCGATCTCGTAGCAGCGGCGCACGTCGCCGGAGAATTCCTTGACGCCGACGATGAAGCCCTCGGCGTGCAGCGTCGCCAGGATCGCGGGGGTCAGGTCGACCTTGGTGTCGATGGGGTTGTTGTAGGCGGTGACCGGCAGCCCGACGGAGGCGATGAGCTCGAAGTGCTCGAGCACCGCGCGCTCGTCGGCCCGGTAGGCGTTCGGCGGCAGCGCCATGACGGCCTGGCAGCCGGCGTCCAGGGCCACCTGGGTGTGCCGCCGGGCCTGGAGACCGCCGTAGGCGCCGACGCCCGGCATGACCGTGAAGCCCTCCGGGGCGTGCTCGACGGCGGTGCGCACGACCCGGTCGCGCTCGGCGTCGGTGAGCGTCTGGTATTCGCCGAGCGAGCCGTTGGGTGCGACGCCGTGCAGCCCCTGCGCGGCGAGCCACGCGACGCTCTCGCCGAAGGCGCCGAAGTCGACCTCGAGGTCGTCGTCGAAGGGCAGGCTCGTGGCGACGAGGACGCCGTGCCAGGGCTTGCGCTGCGGGGTGCTCACATGTCCTCCAGGTCGTGCGGGGATCGGCTCGTCGGGCTCACCCGAGGTGTTGGTGGCCCGAGGTGTTGGTCGCCCGAGGCGTCCGTCGCCCATCGTGTTCCTCGCCCATCGTGTTCCTCG
>JAVTVZ010000155.1:20721-22493 GCA_032229625.1 Dermatophilaceae bacterium
TTGGTCGCCCGAGGCGTCCGTCGCCCATCGTGTTCCTCGCCCATCGTGTTCCTCGGTCATCGTGTCGGTGGCCGCACCGCCGGATCGGGCGCGACGGGCATCTCGCGCGCGCCGGACGGCCGGGCGGGTGCCGGCACGTGACCCGGCCGCGCCCGGCCTCAGGCTAGTGTCGGCGCCCCCTTGGTGCAATAGCACATGTCACTCTTGTCCCCTCGTCGCCCGCGCGAGGGTGCCGAGCAGGACCGGCGCCGCGACGAGCCGCTCCGCCGGCGCGACCCGGACCGGCCGCCCGCGCGCGGCCGCGAGCAGACACTCGACCCCCGCAGTGCACATGCGGCCCTGGCACCACCCCATACCGGCTCGGGTGAGTTGCTTGACCTGGCGGGCGTCGTCGGCGCCGGCCGCGAGCGCCGCCCCCACGGTCGCCGCGTCGACCTCCTCGCAGCGGCACACCAGGGTGTGCGATGTGGCCAGGTCGCCGATGCGGGGCGGGAGCGGGTGGGCCGCGAGCATCGCGTCGGCGAAGGCGCGGTGCGCGGCGACGAGCCGGCGCGCGCGGGCCAGGCCCGGGGCGGGAGTCACGGGCGGGCGGCCCAGGTCGGCCAGGACCGCCTCGGCGGCCAGCTGCCCCTCACGCAGCGCGAGGACCGCACCGCCGATCCCACTGATCTCGCCGGCGGCGCTGATCCCCGCCACGCTCGTGCGCAGGCCGTCGTCGACCGCGACGACCGCTGCCCCGTCCGCTGCCGTCGCGGTCCGGCAGCCCAGGGTGAGCGCGAGGTCGAGCTGCGGGGCGAAGCCCCACCCGAGCCCGACCGCGTCACACTCCACGCGCCGGTCGCTGCCCGGCACCACCCGCCCGTCCGCGGTCAGCCGCGCGAGGGTGACGGCGGCGACCCGATCCGTGCCGTGCACCGCGACCACCGCCGTCCGCGGCCGCACCGGGATGCGGTGGCGGGCCAGCGCCGCGGCGTATCCCGCGCCTTCGGCGAGCTTGTCCGGCACCCCCGCCGCCGCCCGCCAGTGCCGAGCCCAGCCCGCGCCGGTGGCCGCCTCGCACACCGCGAGCACCCGCGCCCCGGAGCGCGCAAGGCCGACGGCGACCGGCAGTAGGAAGGGGCCGGTGCCGCCGAGGACGACGCGTCGGCCCGCCGTCACCTGGTGGCCCTTGAGGAGCGCCTGCAGCCCACCGGCGGTGAAGACGCCGGGCAGGTCCCAGCCGGGGACCGGCAACGGCCGGTCGTAGGCGCCCGTCGCGAGCAGCAGCCGCGCGCCGCGCACCTCGGCGGCCCGCTCGGGTGGGCCCGGCGCCGACGCGTCGACGGTCGGGGTGCTCGGCGAGCGCCCGACCGCGTGGACGACGACGGTCTCCGGCTCGCGGGCGGCGGTCCACACCTGGTGGTCCGGGCGGTAGCGCAGCAGCCCGGCCGCGCGGGCCTGCGCGAGCCGCCGGGTCAGCGCGTCGTACGTCGTCAGGTCGTGGTGGAGGCGCCGGGAGGCCTGCCGCGCCGACTCCCCCGCGCAGGGCGCAGGGTGGCGCCAGTACTGCCCTCCGAGGCCCTGGCCGGCGTCGAGGAGCTCCACCCGCAGCCCGCCCATCGTCGCGATCGCGGCGGCGGCCATCCCGGCCGGCCCTGCCCCGACGACGACCAGATCGGCGGGGTCCACCCCGTGATCGGCGCTGTGACCGGCGCTGTGACCGGCGCTGTGACCGGCGCTGTGACCGGCACTGTGACCGGCGCGATGGCCGCCGACGGCGTCCGACAGGGCCG
>JAVTVZ010000155.1:22593-33115 GCA_032229625.1 Dermatophilaceae bacterium
CTGTGACCGGCACTGTGACCGGCGCGATGGCCGCCGACGGCGTCCGACAGGGCCGTGTCGCCCGCGTCGTCACCCCTCATGTCCGGTGCCCCCCTGGGTGGTGACGGCCAGTCCGGGCGTGGCCGGCACGAGGCAGGCGCGCTGGTTGGGCCGACCGTCGATGGTGGCGAGGCAGTCGAAGCACACGCCGATCCCGCAGAAGGCGCCGCGCGGGGCACCCCCGATGCGGGTCGTGCGCCACGCGAGCCGCCCCGAGGCGATGAGGGCCGCAGCGACGCTCTGCCCGGGCGTGAAGGCGACGGGCGCGCCGTCGACGGTGATGACGGGCGCCTCGCCCGTCGAGGAGTGCGCGCGCCCGCCGGTCGGCGACCCGGGTGCGCCGCTTGGCATCGCGTGGTTCGTCATGGCGTCGCCCGTCATGACGCCTCCCCCGCTCCCGCGGTGACGAAGCGGTCGGGCCGGAAGGGCGCGGCGTCCCCGCCGGCCGCGGTGTCGACGTCGCCGCCGAGCAGGTGCGCGGCGACGAGCGCGCCCGTCGCGGGGGCGAGCCCGATGCCGGCGCCCTCGTGCCCGCAGGCGTGCACGAGCCCCGGCACTCGCGGGTCGGGCCCGATGACCGGGAGGTGATCGGGGCAGTAGGGCCGAAAACCCCGGTAGACCCGCAGCAGCGCGACGTCGGCGAGCCGCGGGAAGAGCCGCACGGCCTGCGCCGCGAGGGTGGCGACGGTGGCCGGCGCCAGCACCGTGTCGTAGCCGACGCGTTCGCGGCTCGCGCCGATGAGCACGGTGCCGCCGCGGGTGCCTTCGACGACACACGACGTCTCCAGGCCCTGCGTCGAGGCGGCGACGTTCGTCACGTAGTCCGCCGAATACACCTTGTGCCGCACCCAGGGCGGCAGGGGCTCGGTGACGAGGATGACGCCGCGGCGAGGCAGCACGGGGACGGGGCCGCCGAGCGTGGCGCCGACCTGCCCACCCCACGTGCCGGCGGCGTTGACGACGGCGTCGGCCTCGACGACGTCCCCTCCGTCGGCGACCGGGCCGGTCAGGGGCGCGCGCCCGCCGGCCGGGCGCGTGCGCACCCCCGCGAGCCGCCCCCCGGCGGTGACCGCGCCGATCACCTCGGTGCCGGGGCGCATCCGTGCCCCGAGCTGCTGCGCGCGCGCCAGGATCACGGCCGCCGCGAGCACGGGCTGCACCTGGGCATCCTGCGGATACCAGACGCCCGAGGTGACGTCGGGGGCGAGATGCGGCTCGAGGGCGTGCGCGTCGTCGACGGCCTCGGCGCGCACCCCGGCGCGCATCTGGTCGGCGGCGAAGTCGAGCAGCGCGGGCAGCGCGTGGGCGTCGGGGGTGACGACGAGACCGCCCTTGGCCTCGAATTCCAGCGGCGCAGCCCCGATCTCGTCGGCGAGCCCGCCCCACAGCCGGCGGCTGACGAGCGCGAGGGCGAGCTCGGGGCCCGGCTCCTTGTCCGAGACGAGCACGTTGCCCTCGCCGCGGCTCGTCGTGCCCGACCCGACGGCCGCGCGGTCGATCACCTCGACCTCGCAACCGGCCCGGACGAGCGCCAGCGCCGTGCAGGCCCCGACGATGCCGGCCCCCACGACGACGACGCGCACGAGTCCCTCCCGTCGTCCGGCTCGACCTGATCGTGCCGACGCTACCGCCCGCGCGCCTCGACGGCCCGCGACGGGCGGATCCCGGCCGACCTCAGGAGCACACCGGCACCGCAGACGAGTCGAGCACGGACCCCTGGGTGGGGGTCCGTGCTCGAGTCGGGGCGCTGCGCGCGAGGTCAGCTCTCGACGCTCGTGTCCTTGCGGGTCTTGGCGAGGCTGGCGACCGTCGTCACGCCGAGGATGAGCACGATGGCCACGAGCGACATCCAGATCGGGATCTCGGGGATGCCGTGCAGCGGCTCACCGCCGTTGACGAAGGGCAGATTGTTCTCGTGCAGGGCGTGCAGGATGAGCTTGACGCCGATGAAGGCGAGCAGCACCGACAGGCCGAGGCTGAGGTAGACGAGCCGCTTGAGCAGCCCGCCGATGAGGAAGTACAGCTGGCGCAGACCCATGAGCGCGAAGATGTTCGCCGTCAGCACGATGAAGGGCTCGCGGGTGAGGCCGAAGATCGCCGGGATCGAGTCGAGGGCGAACATGAGGTCGGTCGAGCCCAGCGCCAGGATGACGATGAACATCGGCGTGATGACCTTCTTGCCGTCCACCTTGGCGAAGAGTCGGGTGCCGAAGTCCCAGGACTGCGTGGCCGGGAAGCGGGACTCGATGAACTTCATGAAGCGGTTCTCTTCGAACTCGTCGTCGTGCGTGTCCTCCATCCCCTCCTTCGCGAGCTTGACGGCCGTGTAGATGAGGAACGCGCCGAAGAGGTAGAAGATCCAGGCGAACTGGTTGATGAGCACCGCGCCGAGGGCGATGAAGATGCCGCGCAGGACGAGCGCGATGATGATGCCGACGAGCAGCGCCGTCTGCTGGTACTTCTCCGGGACGCCGAACTTCGCCATGATGATGATGAAGACGAAGAGGTTGTCGATCGACAGCGAGTACTCGGTGAGCCAGCCGGCGAAGAACTGCCCGCCGTAGGTCCAGCCGGACAGCATGCCGATGCCGATGCCGAAGAGGATCGCGGCCCCGACGATGAACGCGAGGTAGCGCGCGCATTCGGTCATCGAGGGCACGTGGGGGCGGCGCGCGACCATATACACGTCGAAGAGCAGGAAACCTAGGGTCACCGTCAGGGTGACGGCCCAGATCCACGGATGAACATTCATCGGTGCGTATCGACCTTCCGGACACATGTGGTGGCCGGAGGTCTCTCCCACCCGCTCGCGGGTCGACCCCCCGGGCTCAGGCGCTGCGCAGGAGCGCCGCAGTCGCCGGACCGTGATGACGAGGTAGCCGTTCGGGGATACTCCCCTCCGTGGACTGCCACATCTTGGCAGATGGACGGGAGTGCGTCCATACACCGCCCGCCGACCGTGTGCGATCCGCCGGTGCGGGCCCGCCCCACCCGCTCACCTCACGGGCGGCGGGCGGCGCTCAGGCCGTGGCCGCCCGCATGGCCCGCAGCTCCTTCTTCAGGTCGCCGATCTCGTCGCGCAGCCGGGCCGCGAGCTCGAACTGCAGCTCGCCGGCCGCCGCGTGCATCTGGCCGGTGAGCTCCTGGATGAGGTCGGCCAGCTCGGTCGCCGCCATGCTCCCGGCGTCGATGCGTGAGGGCGGTGCCGCGGCCGCGCCCTGGCGGCCGCCGCCCTTGCGCCCACGCGACTGGGCGCGACCGCTGCCGAGCAGCGCCTCGGTGTCGGCGTCCTCGCGGGCGAGGAGGTCGGTGATGTCGGCGATCCGCTTGCGCAGCGGCTGCGGATCGATGCCGTGCTCGGTGTTGTAGGCGATCTGCTTCTCACGCCGACGTCGGGTCTCCTCGATCGCGTCGGCCATCGACGGGGTGATCGTGTCGGCATACATGTGCACCTGCCCCGAGACGTTGCGGGCGGCACGCCCGATCGTCTGGATGAGGCTGCGGGTGCTGCGCAGGAAGCCTTCCTTGTCGGCGTCGAGGATCGACACGAGCGACACCTCGGGCAGGTCGAGACCCTCGCGCAGCAGGTTGATGCCGACGAGCACGTCGTATTCGCCCATCCGCAGCTCGCGCAGCAGCTCGACGCGGCGCAGCGTGTCGACCTCGGAGTGCAGGTAGCGCACCCGCACGCCCTTCTCCAGCAGGTAGTCGGTGAGGTCCTCGGCCATCTTCTTCGTCAGTGTCGTGACGAGCACCCGCTCGTTCTTGGCGGTGCGCAGGTGGATCTGCTCGAGCAGGTCGTCGATCTGCCCCTTCGTGCCGCGCAGCACGATCTCGGGGTCGATGAGCCCGGTGGGCCGGATGATCTGCTCGACGACGCCGTCGGACTTGGCCATCTCGTAGTCCCCCGGGGTCGCCGACAGATAGACGGTCTGGCCGATGCGCTCGAGGAATTCCTCCCACTTCAGCGGGCGGTTGTCCATGGCGCTGGGCAGGCGGAAGCCGTGCTCGACGAGCAGCCGTTTGCGCGACATGTCGCCTTCGTACATCGCGCCGATCTGGGGGACGGTGACGTGTGACTCGTCGATGACGAGCAGGAAGTCCTCGGGGAAGTAGTCGAGCAGACAGTTCGGCGCCGAACCCCGGGAGCGTCCGTCGATGTGCATCGAGTAGTTCTCGATGCCGCTGCACGAGCCGACCTGGCGCATCATCTCGATGTCGTAGGTCGTGCGCATCCGCAGACGCTGGGCCTCGAGCAGCTTGCCCTGCTGCTCGAAGGTCGCCAGTTGCTCCGCGAGCTCGCTCTCGATGCCGCTGATCGCGCGCTCCATGCGCTCGGGACCGGCGACGTAGTGGGTCGCGGGGAAGACATACATCTCCGTCTCCTCGCGCACGACCTCCCCGGTCAGCGGGTGCAGCGTGTAGATCCGCTCGATCTCGTCACCGAAGAACTCGATGCGCACCGCGAGCTCCTCGTAGACCGGGATGATCTCGACGGTGTCGCCGCGCACCCGGAAGGTGCCGCGGGTGAAGGCGAGGTCGTTGCGGGTGTATTGCATCTGCACGAAGTGCCGCAGCAGGTCGTCGCGGACGACCTCCTGCCCGACCTTGAGCCGCACCATGCGGTCGACGTATTCCTGCGGCGTGCCCAGGCCGTAGATGCACGACACGGAGGCGACGACGATGACGTCGCGCCGCGTGAGCAGCGAGTTGGTCGCCGAGTGCCGCAGCCGCTCGACCTCGTCGTTGATCGAGGAGTCCTTCTCGATGTAGGTGTCCGTCTGCGGGACGTACGCCTCGGGCTGGTAATAGTCGTAGTAGCTGACGAAGTACTCGACCGCGTTGTGCGGCAGCAGCTCTCGGAACTCGTTCGCCAGCTGCGCGGCGAGCGTCTTGTTGGGGGCCATGACAAGTGTCGGCCGCTGCACCTGCTCGATGAGCCAGGCCGTCGTCGCGGACTTGCCGGTGCCGGTGGCGCCGAGGAGCACGACGTCCTGCTCGCCCGCCTGGATGCGACGCGACAGCTCCGCGATCGCGGTCGGCTGGTCGCCACTCGGGGAGTATTCCGAGACGACGTCGAAGGGTGCGACAGTGCGCTGGAGATCTGTGGTGGGCCGCATAGCGTCACGGTAAACCCGAGCACCGACAACCTTCATTCCCGCGGCGCCGGGCCGAGGCCGGCCTCAGCCGGTGGAGGCCGACCGCAGGAGCAGCCGGCGCAGCTCGTCCGCCGCGTCGGCGCGGGTCACGACGATCGTCGGCCAGCCCCCGACGTCACCGCCACGCGCCTCCTGGCGCAACCGCGACCACCGCACGCAGTGTCGCGCGAACGACTCGGGGTCGATGACCCGACCCCGCTCGCGCTGCCCCGCCAGCGCCGACTCGGGCGCGACGTCGACATAACACAGGACCGGACGCCAGCCCCGGGCGACGGCGAGGCGGTGCAGCACCCGCAGCCGCCGCGTGCGGGTCGAGGGGTCGTGCACGACGACGCGCCGCCCCGGCACGGACCCCAGCAGCAGGGTCCATACGACGGCCAGCGCGTGCAGGAGGTGACACCACGGCCGATACCAGCGGTAGGCGACCCACGCCGGCAGGTGGCCCCGGAACCAGTGCCGCAGCGCGTCCGGGTCGAGGACGCTCAGGTCCGGCACGTCCGGGGCGACCGTCGCGATCGCCGTCGACTTGCCCGCTCCCGGCACGCCGCCGACGAGCACGACGTCGGCCCCGTCAGGCACGGACGGGCCCTGCGGCGCCGTCACGGGCGGGCGCTGCGG
This sequence comes from Dermatophilaceae bacterium, assembly GCA_032229625.1. Classification (GTDB taxonomy): domain Bacteria; phylum Actinomycetota; class Actinomycetes; order Actinomycetales; family Dermatophilaceae; genus Kineosphaera. Next base: position 28,410 of record JAVTVZ010000155.1, read on the forward strand.
CGCCGTCGAGACAGCCGGCGTGGGCACGACGGTCAGCGGCGCCGCGGCGACTCGCGCGCGGCACGAGACCGACGGACGAGCCGCGGGCGAGGGCAGGGGCATGGCGGAGGGCATGGCGGTCCTCGGGTCACTGGGGCGCGTCAGGTGCATACGGGCCCTGACGCCGGTGCCGGCAGTCTTGTTCCTGCGCCCGAGGAAGACCGGTGACATCCCTGTGCGATCGCTGTGCTTGCCGACGCCGGGGCCCCCACCCCCTCAGGTGCCTGGCGGGCGCCGCTCAGTGACCTCCCTGACCGGGCTTCTCCGGCATCATCGAGGAGTGGTGGCTCGTGATCCGCCACGACCCGTCGATCCACCGGTAGGTGAACGTGTAGCGCGCCGGCACGAGAGTGCCGTCGGTGCCGTAGGTGAAGGTGTAGAGCCCGGTGTCGACCGCGGTGCGACAGTCGATGTCGATGTGGCGCTCGACGATCCGCCCGGACGGCTTGTTCTTCAGGAAGCCGGCGAAGTAGTCGCGCTGCTGTGCGGGCGTGACCCGCGGCCGGTTCGACAGCGTCGCCAGCAGCACCGAGTCGCGGGCGTAGTTGCGCCGCACGACGGTCGCGGGGTCGCCGGTGGCCAGCGAGGCGTTCCACCGGTCGAAGAGCCCGGCGATGTCGCGCCGGTCCGCGCGCACGCACCAGCGACCTCGTGCCTCCGGGGTCTGCTCCTGCGCGACAGCTGACGCGCGCAGCGCCTCCGAGGAGGCCGGGGCGGCGAGGGGCTCAGCCGACCGTCGCGAGGTGGCGTCCGCCTGTGAGGCGCCCACGCCGGCGAGCACGAGTGCGGACAGGGTGAGGGCAGCAGCGCGTCGACCGAGAGGCATAGGATCACCAATTCCTTTGGGAGAGAGGGTGATCCGAGCCTAGTCAGCGACGCGGCGGGAGCGGGGCGAGCGGGCCGACCCGATCAGTCGGACCAGCCCGTGCGCTGGGCGAAGGTCTGCATCCGCGGCCAGATCTCACTGAACCACGGGGCCTTCGCGGCGGCGTAGCCGTTGGCGGTGTCGTGCTCCTGCGCGACGCGACGCTTGACGTCGACGTATTCGGCGGCGGCCGTGGACTCGGCACGCAGCCAGTCGCGGAAGAGCAGCGCATACTGCCAGCCGGCACTCTCGAGCTCACGCACATGCAGGTGCACGACCCGACCCGGGTCGCAGGAGCCGTGGAAGCGCTTGACCCACAGCGACGGGTCGGGCAGGTCCTGCGTCGGGTGGTCCATGCGGTAGTCCTCGACCCGCGGGAAGCCCACCCGGGCGAGCGCGGCGACGAAGGCGGGGTCGTCGGCGTCGGCCAGCCGCGGGACCCCGATCTGCAGGTCGATCGCGTCCTTGCCGGGCATGCCGGGCACGGCGGTCGACCCGACGTGCTCGATCGCGGGGGCCCGCTCCCCCAGCGCCGTGCCGATCCGCTCCGCGAGGCGCGCGGCGGTCGCGGGCCACGAGTCGTCGTAGGCGCTGATGACGGGGGTGCGCTCGGCGCGATAGACGCGTCCGGCACGCAGGTTCGCGTCGAAGGGCAGCAGCCGCTCCTGCCACAGCGCGCGGGTCGCCTCCCGGACCTCCTCGACGGAGCCCTCGTTCGAGATCACGACGTCGGCGGCCGCGAGTCGCTGGTCGTCGCTGGCCTGGTGGTCCATCCGCGCGCGCGCGTCGGCCTCGCTCATGCCGCGCTGGGTGACGAGCCGGTCGAGCCGGGTGCGCGGGTCCGCGTCGACGACGAGCACGAGATGGTAGGCCGAGCCCATCCGCTTCTCGACGAGCAACGGCACGTCGTGGACGACGATCTGGTCGTCGGACGCCGCGTCCATGAGGTCCGCCGTCCGGGCCGCGATCCGCGGATGCAGGATCGCCTCGAGGTCCGCCCGGGCGTTGTCGTCCCCGAAGACCGCCGACGCCAGCGCGGGGCGATCGAGGCTGCCGTCGGCCGCCTGCACCTGCTCGCCGAACCGCGCGGCCACTGCTCGCAGCCCGTCCGTGCCGGGCGCGACCACCTCCCGGGCCAGCACGTCGGCGTCGACGATCACCGCTCCCAACTCCGCGAGGGCGGCTGTGACCGTCGACTTGCCGGAACCGATGCCGCCCGTCAGCCCGATGCGCAACATGGCACGACCTTAACCCGGTCGCCGCCGCTACGGGCCGGTCACGCCCGGTTCACGGCACCGTCACCCTCACCCGGGCTCGCGCGCCGGAGGCCGTCGGCGGCCGGCGCCGACCCCCGAGGACACCTGGGGGCCGCGCCGATCAGAGGCAGGCACTGCGGCGGCAGACGCGACCGGGCCCCGGCCCGCACCCGTCAGGGGTGCAGGACCGGGGCCCGGTGCGACCTGGCCGGTCACCCGACCTGGTGAGCCGTCGCTCAGTGGCCGGTGAGCTTCTCCCGCAGCGCGGCGAGCGCGGCGTCGGAGGCCAGCGTGCCCTCGGCGGCCGAGACCTGGCCGGAGTCGGACGACGACGAGGACGAGGACGAGGAGGAACCCGAGGAGTAGGACGTCGGGGCGGTCTCGCCCGACGCGGCGACCTCCGCGTCGGCCTTCTGGGCCTCTTCGACCTGGGCGCGGTGCGCCTCCCAGCGCGCGTGCGCCTCGGCGTACTGCTTCTCCCAGCGCTCCCGCTGCTCGTCGTGACCCTCGAGCCACTCGTTGGTCTCGGGGTCGAAGCCCTCGGGGTACTTGTAGTTGCCCTGCTCGTCGTACTCCGCGGCCATGCCGTAGAGCGTCGGGTCGAACTCGGCGTTGCCCGCGGCGGCGTCGTTGGCCTGCTTGAGGCTCAGCGAGATGCGACGACGCTCGAGGTCGATGTCGATGACCTTGACGAAGATCTCGCCACCGACGGTGACGACCTGCTCCGGCAGCTCCACGTGGCGCTCGGCCAGCTCGGAGATGTGGACCAGACCCTCGATGCCGTCGTCGACGCGCACGAACGCACCGAACGGGACGAGCTTGGTGACCTTGCCCGGCACGACCTGACCGATCGCGTGGGTGCGGGCGAAGTGCTGCCACGGGTCTTCCTGCGTCGCCTTGAGCGACAGCGAGACGCGCTCGCGGTCCATGTCGACGTCGAGGACCTCGACCGTGACCTCCTGGCCGACCTCGACGACCTCGGAGGGGTGGTCGATGTGCTTCCAGGACAGCTCGGAGACGTGGACGAGACCGTCGACCCCGCCGAGGTCGACGAACGCGCCGAAGTTGACGATCGAGGACACGACGCCGGAGCGGACCTGCCCCTTCTGGAGCTCCTTGAGGAACGTCGTGCGCACCTCGGACTGCGTCTGCTCGAGCCACGCGCGGCGGGAGAGGACGACGTTGTTGCGGTTCTTGTCGAGCTCGATGATCTTGGCCTCGATCTCCTTGCCGACATACGGCTGGAGGTCGCGGACGCGACGCATCTCGACGAGAGAGGCGGGCAGGAAGCCGCGCAGGCCGATGTCGAGGATGAGGCCGCCCTTGACGACCTCGATGACGGTGCCGGTGACGACGCCGTCCTCTTCCTTGACCTTCTCGATCGTGCCCCAGGCGCGCTCGTACTGCGCGCGCTTCTTGGACAGGATGAGACGGCCTTCCTTGTCCTCCTTCTGGAGGACGAGGGCCTCGACCTCGTCACCGACGGTGACGACCTCACCGGGGTCGACGTCGTGCTTGATGGACAGCTCACGCGAGGGGATGACGCCCTCGGTCTTGTAGCCGATGTCGAGCAGGACCTCGTCCCGGTCGACCTTGACGATGACACCCTCGACGATGTCCCCGTCGTTGAAGTGCTTGATCGTCGAATCGATCGCCGCGAGCAGGTCCTCTTCCGAACCGATGTCGTTGATGGCGATCTGAGCAGTAGCCGTGGTGGCAGTCATGTAGTGGGGGCTCCGATTGTGGACAGTTGTGTTCAAGGGATGGCACGCTGACAGGACGACGTCCTGGGCGGGACATCCCGGATGGACAGGATGTGGCCGGAGAGCGCCTCGCAGAGGCGGGGACCGGCAACCGACACCAGTCGACCCACCGACGACCCTCCCGGCGGGTGCCGGGGTGCGGGCGTCGCGACAGCCGTCGCGCCGTGACCGTCGAGGCCACGGCACAGGGCGTCACCACGAACGCGCATCTGGAGGCGCACCATCGTGACCACGCGGGAAGCGCGGCCGGGATGATACGCACACCGGGATGGCGGCGGACAGACGTGTGCGTTTGATAACACTACCCAGCTGCCCCCCGCATGCGCAAAGTTGTCCATCCGCGAGACTGGCCCGATGAGCGCTCCCCCGCCCGGCCCGGCCGTCCGGCACGGCCGCACCGACGACGCCGAGCCGGTGGACGACACCGCGGCGGACGCCACGACCGTCTCCTGGACCCGGGTCGAGCCCGGCGAGGCGGTGCGGGCCAATCGCTCGTGGTGGGACGCCAACGCCGCGGAGTATTACGTCGAGCACGGCGACTTCCTCGGCGACGGGCAGCTCGTCTGGGGGCCCGAGGGCTGGACCGAGGAGCAGTTGGGTCTGCTCGGCGACGTGGCCGCGGTCGACGTGCTCGAGGTGGGGGCCGGGGCGGCGCAGGGCGCGCGTCATCTGCAGGGCCTGGGCGCCCGTGTCGTCGCGTGCGACCTGTCCGCCGGGATGCTCGCGACCGCCGCCCGCATCGACGCAAGGCGTCGCGAGGGGGACGACGCAAGGCGTCGCGAG
>JAVTVZ010000155.1:33215-41745 GCA_032229625.1 Dermatophilaceae bacterium
CGCCGCCCGCATCGACGCAAGGCGTCGCGAGGGGGACGACGCAAGGCGTCGCGAGGGGGACGACGCAAGGCGTCGCGAGGGGGACGACGCAAGGCGTCGCGAGAGGGACGACGCAAGGCGTCGCGAGAGGGACGACGCAAGGCGTCGCGAGAGGGACGACGCCGGGCCCGAGCGGGCGGCCCGCCCGGTGCCGCTCGTGCAGTGCGACGGGCGGCTCCTGCCCTTCGCGGCCGCTTCCTTCGACGTCGTCTTCACCGCCTACGGCGTGCTGCCGTTCATCACCGACGGGCAGCGTTTCTTCGAGGAGGCGGCCCGCGTGCTGCGCCCCGGTGGCCGCCTCGTCGCCGCGGAGCCGCACCCGATCCGATGGTGCTTCCCCGACGAGCCGGATCACCGCGGCCTCACGGTGACGATGCCCTACTGGGATCGCCGGGCCTACACCGAGCGCGACGGCGACGGCGATCTCGGCTATGCCGAGTCCCACGTGACGATCGAGTCGCGGCTCGCGCAGATCGTGGGCTCCGGCCTGCGGCTCACCGGGATCCGCGAGCCCACGTGGCCGGAGCACAACGCCGCGACGTGGGGCGGTTGGAGCCCACTGCGCGGCGAGTATCTGCCCGGCACGATCATCTGGCTCGCCGCGCGCGACGGCTGACCGTGTCCCACGCCCTGCCCGACCCGCCCCGGTCAGGCGTCGCTGCTCGGCGTCAGTGCTCGGCGTCGTGCCAGCTGCGACCGGTGCCGACGTGCACCTCCAGCGGCACGTCCATCGTCACGGCGCCGCCCATCTGCTCGCGCACGAGGGACTCGACGGCAGCCGCCTCGCCGGGGGCCACCTCGACGACGAGCTCGTCGTGCACCTGCAGCAGCACCCGCGAGCGTGCCTCCTGCTCCGTCAGAGCCGCGTCGACCCGCAGCATCGCGACCTTCATGATGTCCGCGGCGGAGCCCTGGATGGGGGCGTTGAGCGCCATCCGCTCGGCCATCTCGCGGCGCTGCCGGTTGTCGGCGTTGAGGTCGGGCAGGTATCGCCGTCGCCCCAGCATGGTCTCGGTGTAGCCGGTCTGCCGGGCGGTGGCGACGACCTCGCGCAGGTAGTCCCGCACTCCCCCGAACCGCTCGAAATACCCCTCCATCAGCCCGGACGCCTCGGCCGGGGAGATCCCCAGCTGCCGCGACAGCCCGAACGCCGAGAGCCCGTAGGCCAGCCCGTAGGACATCGCCTTGATCTTCGCCCGCTGCTCGGCATTGACCTCGGCGGGCTCGACCCCGAAGACGCGCGACCCGACATACCGGTGGAGGTCCTCACCCGACCGGAACGCCTCGATGAGGCCGGGGTCGCCGGACAGGTGCGCCATGATGCGCATCTCGATCTGGCTGTAGTCGGCCGACATGAGGCTCTCGTAGCCCGCCCCGACGACGAAGACGTCGCGGATGCGCCGGCCTTCCTCGGTGCGGATCGGGATGTTCTGCAGGTTGGGGTCGACCGAGGAGAGTCGGCCGGTCGCGGCCACGGTCTGCACGTAGGTCGTGTGGATGCGGGCGTCGTCGGCGACGGCCTTCGTCAGGCCCTCGACGGTGACGCGCAGCCGGGTCGAGTCGCGGTGCCGCAGCAGCGCCTCGAGGAAGGGGTGCTCGGTCTTGGCGTAGAGGTCGGCCAGGGCCTCGGCGTCGGTCGTGTAGCCCGTCTTCGTGCGACGCGTCTTGGGCAGGTCCAGCGTCTCGAAGAGCACGACCTGCAGCTGCTTGGGTGAGCCGAGGTTGACCTGCTCGCCGCCGATCGCCTCCCACGCGTCGCCCTGGGCGGCGGCGACCTTCGTCGCGAAGTCCGACTCCAGCCGGTCGAGGTGATCGACGTCGACGGCGATGCCGACGGCCTCCATCCGCGCGAGAATGTCGACGAGCGGCAGCTCGACGTCGGCGAGCAGCCGGCTCTGGCCGGTCTCGGCGAGCACGTCGTCGAGGGCGGCCGACAGCTCCAGCACGGCCCGCGCGCGCACCATCGCCGCGGTCGCGGCGGCGGTCCCGTCGTCCTGGGCGTCGAAGCTGAGCATCCCCTGGCCGGCGTCCCCGGCCTCCTGGGTGCGCAGCTCACGGTGCAGGTGCCGCAGGCTCAGGTCCGCGAGGTCGTAGCTGCGCTGATCGGGCCGGGCGATGTAGGCGGCCAACGCCGTGTCGCTCACCGTGCCGCGCACCGGCAGGCCGCGAGCGGCGAGCTGGTGCAGCTGGGCCTTGGCGTCGTGCCACACCTTCGGTCGGGTCGGGTCGCCGAGCCAGGCCGCGAGGGCCTCCTCGTCGCCGGGGTCGAGGTCGGCGAGCACCGCGTGGGCCGACCGCTCGCCGGTCGCGAAGGCGATGGCCTGTGCGTCGCCGGCCCCCCGGGCCCACTGCCCGAGGACGTCGACCCCGGTGCGCACCCCGGCGCCGGCGTGGGCCGCCAGCCAGGGCGCCAGCTCGCCTGCGCCGAGCTCGTCGCCCTCGAGGTCGAAGCCCTCCTGCGCCTCCGGCTCGACGGCCTGCAGCGCGAAGAGCCGCTCGCGCATCTGCGCGCCGAACTGCAACCCGTCGAAGACGGTGTGCACCTGGTCGCGGTCCCACGTGCGTCGCTCGAGGTCGGCCACCCCGAGGGGCAGGTCGACGTCACGCACGAGCTCGTTGAGCCGCCGGTTCGTCATCACCTGCGCGAGGTGGGTGCGCAGCGACTCCCCCGCCTTGCCGCGGATCGTGTCGGCGCCGGCGATGATGCCCTGCAGGTCGCCGAACTGCCCGATCCACTTGGCCGCGGTCTTGGGCCCCACCCCCGGCACGCCCGGCAGGTTGTCCGAGGTCTCCCCCACGAGCGCCGCGAGGTCGCTGTAGCGCCCCGGGCCCACCCCGTACTTCGCCTCGACGGCCGCGGGGGTCAGGCGCGTCAGCTCCGAGACGCCGCGCACCGGATACAGCAGCGTCGTGCTCGCGCCGACGAGCTGGATGGCGTCACGGTCACCGGAGACGATGAGCACCTCCATCCCCTGCGCCGCGCCCGCGGTCGCCAGGGTGGCGATGATGTCGTCGGCCTCGTAGCCCGGCACCGAGACGTGCGGGATGTGCAGCGCGTCGAGCACCTCCTGGACGAGGGGCACCTGGCCGCGGAAGGCATCGGGGGTCGCCGATCGCGTCGCCTTGTAGTCCGCATACGTCTGCGTCCGGAAGGTGTCGCGGGAGAGGTCGAAGGCCACCCCGACGTGCGTGGGCTCCTCGTCGCGGAGCACGTTGATGAGCATGGAGGTGAAGCCGAAGACGGCGTTGGTGCACTGGCCCGTGCTCGTCGAGAAGTTCTCCGCGGGCAGCGCGAAGAAGGCCCGGTAGGCCAGTGAATGTCCGTCGAGAAGCAGGAGTCGGCTCACAGGTGGCAGCCTAGGGGGAACCTCCGACAAGGTTCGCGGGGGCGGCGCCGACAGCAAGGACGGGACACGATGAGCCGGCAGGACCAGGACCACCCGCACGAGGACCACCCGCGCGAGGACCACCCGCGCGAGGAGCACCCGCAGGGCGACGCGCCGAGCCTGGCGGATCTCGACGTCACCGGCACGCTGCTGGAACGCATGGGCATCGAGGTGCTGGAGGTCGGGGCGGGCCGGGTCACCGCGCGGATGCCGGTCGAGGGCAACACCCAGCCCTACGGTCTGCTGCACGGCGGCGCGTCGGCGGTGCTCGCCGAGACCGTCGGATCGATCGCGTCGGCCACGCACGCGGGCCGCGGGCGGATCGCGGTCGGGATCGAGCTCAACTGCACCCATCACCGGGCCGTGCGCGAGGGCCACGTGCACGGCGTCGCCGTGCCGATCCACCTCGGCGGCACCCTGGCGACCTATGCGATCACGGTGACCGACGACCGCGGCGCGCTCGTGTGCACGGCGCGCCTGACCTGCCTGCTGCGCGACGCCCCGCCCGGCGCCCGCTGACCGCTCCGGCGGCGACCCGAGCGTCGGGCCTGGTTGGGTCACATGGCCTAGTGCCTTGTCTACGGGGTCTGGAGCTGGTGGATGAGTTCGTTCTCTGCTGGTTGTCGGGCGGGTTGCGCCGGCGTGCGAACGGCGGCGCAGACGGCGCCGGCCCCGGCAGCCGGCGTCCACCGACGCAACGAGTAGCGGCAGGACCCCGCGGCATAAGAGCAGGGCACCGCCTCCAGCCCGGCGCCGCGCCCGCGGTCCCGACCCGACGTCGGGGCACTTTCGGACACTTGTAGGCAGTCCCGGCCACCTCGGGGCGCTCCGGAGCGACACCACGTGACCACACGCGCCCCCACCTGGCAGGAAGTGCTCCCACGTCAGCGCGCACGAGACGCCGGCGACGGAGCCGACGCCCCCGCGCCGCCGCGCCCACGACTCCCCGTCCCCACGTCGGGTCACTTTCGGACACCTGTAGGCCGTCCCGGCCACCTCGTGTCGCTCCGGAGCGACACCACGTGACCGCACGCGCCCCGACATGACAGCAAGTGCCCCGACGTCAGCGCTCGAGCGGACGACAGACATCCGGGGCCGGCGCCCGCCGACCAACGAGCAGCGACTCAGCCAGGTCTGGACCAGATGAGGACCAGGTCGCTCCAGGCCGTCCGCACCCGGCAGATCCAGGACATCCACCCTGCCTACCCGCCCTCTTAGTGCCCAATTCAGGTACGACAGCACCACATCACCGCAGGTCGGGGCGATCCAGTCCGCCAGAGGGCGAGGAGATGATCTAACTCGGGTCGGGCGCCGGCGCCCGACCGCACAGGGTGGGCGACCCCGTGGTCGTCAGGTGTCAGGGGTCGACGCGTACCAGGGGTCGACGTGTGTCAGCCGTCGACGTGTGTCAGACGTCGATACGTCTCAGTGGTCGACGTGCGTCAGCGGCGACGTGCCGCGTCCGACCCGCGCCGCGCGCGAGCGCCGCCGGATCATGAGGTTCTCCAGCGGCGAGGCCTCGCCGCCGCGCAGTCGGCGCATGAGCAGGTTGGTGGGCGCGATGCGTCGGGTGACGGCCGGCGCGAAGCCGAGCCGGGCGAAGGTCCGATTGGCGTCGCGGGCGTGCGTGGGCACCGAGGTCATGACGTGCTCGGCGCCGCTGCGCTGCGCGTGCGCCCCGACGGCCAGCAGCAGCGCCCGGGCCACCCCGCGGCGACGATGCTCCGGCAGGACGAAGAGCTCCTCGATGGCCAGTGAGGGGGTGTCGAGCAGGATCGACGTGGCCTGGTCATACACCCACGCGTAGCCGATCGCCTCGCCGTCCGCGAGTGCCAGGAAGACCACGACGGCCTCGCGCTGCACCGCGCGAGACAGGCGGCCCTCGACGACGGCGCGCTGGGCGGCCTCACGAGACAGCCCCGCGTCCTGACGACGCTCGACCCACAGCTGCGCGAACATCTCGGCGAAGTCGTCGGTCAGGGGCGCAACCGTCACCTGCGAGGCAGGGGCACTCATTTCTCAGCTCCGAATCCACGGTGGAGGGGGTTCACCGCGTCGCCGACTGTACGTCACCGTGTGGTCACGTCTCCCGGCCGGGAGGCGCCCTCGGTGTGACCGTCACACCACTCCGGGGGGGGCCGTCAGGTCGGGGCCGGCGCGGCACGCGGCGACTGCACGCGTCATCGACGTCAGACATCAGGGGCGGGTCCGCACCGCGGACCCGCCCCTGAGCATAGAGCCGTGCACGGCCCCGTGGAAGCGTGGGATCAGCGCTTGCCGGGCAGGCCGGTGATGACCGCCTCGGCCACCTCGCGCATGCCGAGCCGCCGGTCCATCGCCGTCTTCTGGATCCACCGGAAGGCGTCGGGCTCGCTCAGCTTGAGCTGTGTCATGAGCACGCCCTTGGCGCGGTCGACGGCCTTGCGGGTCTCCAACCGCTCGCCGAGGTCGGCGATCTCACTCTCGAGAGCGCGCAGCTCGTGCCAGCGGGAGCGGGCGATGTCGATCGCCGGGCGCAGGTCCTCGATGGTGAAGGGCTTGACGACATATGCCATGACGCCGGCGTCGCGGGCGCGCTCGACGAGGCTGCGGTCGCTGAAGGCGGTGAGCATGACGACGGGCGCCAGGTGCTCGGCCCCGATGAGCTCGGCCGCGCTGATGCCGTCGAGCTCGGGCATCTTGACGTCCATGACGACGAGGTCGGGGCGCAGCTCCCGCACGAGCGCGACCGCCTGCTGACCGTCCGGGGCCTGGCCCACGACGTCGTAGCCCGCGTCCTGCAGCATCTCGGCCAGATCGAGCCGGATCAGTGCCTCGTCCTCCGCGACGACGACCCGCAGGCCGCCACCGTCGGCGTCCGTCGGCTCCGACGACTCACCGGCCGCGCTGCCCAGGTCCGGGCTGTCGCCGGCGGGCGGGGTCGGCACGGGACGCACCGGCTCCGGAATGGCCGGCTCGTCGGTGACAGGCTCCGCAGCGACCGCGGCGTCGGCGGCGTCGGCGGGCGTCTCGTCCTGCGCCGTCGGGTCGGCGGCCGGTGCGGCAGCGGCCTTCGTCGCGGTCGCCTTCGTGGTGGCCGTCGTGCCGGCGGGGGCCTTCTTGACCGTCGCCTTCTTGGCCGTCGTCTTCTTGGTCGTGGCCTTCTTGGTCGTGGCCGTCTTGGCCGTCTTCTTCGCCGGCGCGGCGTCCTCGGACGGCGACGCAGCCTCCGCGGCGGGCTCCGGGACGACCTCCTCGGTCGGGGCCGCCGCGTCGGCGGGGCGGGCCTGCTCAAGGGGGTCGCTGGCCGATCCGTGCGGCGCGGCACCGTCGTCGGTGCGGGCGTCGGCGGGCGCGGAACTGGCGTTGCGTTTTGCGGGACTCACGACAGACACCCTATTCGCAGCGCGGGGCGCAGAACCACACGGGTGTTCGCTCGATCCGCGGGGGCTTGCGCATCCCCGCAGGTCGAGCGTCGATGTGTGGTGCCGGGAGCGGGATTCGAACCCGCACGACCGTGAGGTCAGAGCATTTTGAGTGCCCCGTGTCTGCCATTCCACCACCCCGGCATGCGCCACAAGGCGCCGTGCCGAGCATAACCCGGCACGGCGCCCGCAGCCGCGAGGGGCTGTCGCGTGGTCGGGACGCTCCTGCGCCCCGAGATGGTCGTGATGGTCGAGGTGGTGACCGCCGTCGCGTCAGACGGCGGCGCCCACCCGGTGGACCTGGAGCATGTTGGTCGTGCCGGTGACGCCCGGCGTGGTGCCACCGACGACGACGACCACCTCACCCTCGGCGCAGCGGCCCTGCTCGACGAGCAGCCGGTCCACGTCCTGCACGAGCGAGCTGATGCCTTCGTCCGGCACCTCGTAGGTCGTCATGCCCCACGTGAGGGCGAGCCGGCGACGGGTCTGCGGGTCCTGGGTGAAGGCGAGCATCGGCAGCGGCGGACGCACGCGCGCCATCCGGCGGGCGGAGTCGCCCGACGTCGTGAAGACGACGAGATACTTCGCGTGCAGCGACTCGCCGATCTGGGCGGCCGCGCGGGTCACGGCGCCACCGGTCGTCGAGGGCAGCGAGTCCAGCGGACGGATCCGCGAGAGGCCGTGGTCCTCGGTGTTCTCGATGATCCGGGCCATCGTGCGCACGGCGATGACGGGCCAGGCGCCGACGGAGGTCTCGCCGGAGAGCATGATCGCGTCCGCGCCGTCGAGCACCGCGTTGGCGCAGTCGCTCGCCTCGGCGCGGGTCGGTCGCGAGTTCTCGATCATCGACTCGAGCACCTGCGTGGCGACGATGACGGGCTTGGCGTTGCGGCGGGCCAGCTCGACCGCGCGCTTCTGCACGAGGGGGACCTCTTCGAGCGGCATCTCGACGCCCAGGTCACCGCGGGCGACCATGATGCCGTCGAAGGCTCGCACGATCTCGGGGAGGTTGGCGACGGCCTGCGGCTTCTCGATCTTGGCGATGACGGGCCGACGGATGCCCTCCTCCTCCATGATCTCGTGGCAGCGGTCGACATCCCGGGCGTCGCGGACGAAGGACAGGGCGATCCAGTCGGCGCCCTGACGCAAGCCCCAGCGCAGGTCGGCCTCGTCCTTCTCGGAGAGGGCGGGCACGCTGACGGCGACGCCGGGCAGGTTGATGCCCTTGTTGTTGGAGACGACACCGCCCTCGACGACCTCGGTGACGACATCGGTGGGGGTGACCTCGACGGCCCGCAGGGCGATCTTGCCGTCGTCGATGAGCAGGGCGTCACCGACCCGCACGTCACCCGGCAGACCCTTGTAGGTCGTGCCGACGCGCTCCTGGTTGCCGTCGACCTCGTCGATGGTGATCGTGAAGCGATCACCGACGGCGAGGTGGACCGGGCCGCCGGAGAAGCGGGTGGTGCGGATCTTGGGGCCTTGCAGGTCGACGAGCACGGCGACCGCGCGGCCGCTGGCCTCGCTGGCCTCGCGGACCCAGGTGATCTGCTGGGCGTGCTCTTCGTGCGATCCGTGCGAGCGGTTGATGCGGGCGACATCCATGCCGGCATCGACGAGCTGACGGATCTTCTCGGGGTTGGAGACGGCGGGGCCTAGGGTGCTGACGATCTTGGCGCGACGCATGACCTCCACTCTAGG
>JAVTVZ010000156.1:0-7258 GCA_032229625.1 Dermatophilaceae bacterium
GCATGGACTCCTACGTCGAGGAGTTCCAGGCCCGGGGCGGGTCGATGGTCATGCTCGCCAAGGGCAACCGCAGCCAGCAGGTGACCGACGCGTGCGCGGCGCACGGCGGGTTCTACCTCGGCTCGATCGGCGGGCCCGCCGCGCGGCTCGCGCAGGACTGCATCACCAAGGTGGAGGTGCTGGAGTATCCCGAGCTCGGCATGGAGGCCGTGTGGCGGATCGAGGTCAAGGACTTCCCGGCCTTCATCGTCGTCGACGACAAGGGCAACGACTTCTTCGCTTCCGTCGGCGGCACCCCGATCGCCGCCACCATCTCGACCCGGCCCGGCCTGTCATGAGCGTGACCGGCGCCGCGAGCCCGCGACCGAGCACGCCGGCGCAGGCCTGGGCGGAGTTGCGTGACGGCAACGAGCGCTTCGTCGCGGGCACGCCGCTGCACCCGAATCAGAGCGTCGAGCACCGCAGCGAGCTGGCGCGCGGGCAGCGGCCGTTCGCCAGCTTCGTCGGCTGCTCGGACTCCCGGGTCGCGGCCGAGGTGATCTTCGACCAGGGGCTGGGCGACCTCTTCGTCGTCCGCACCGCCGGGCACGTCCTGGGCCCGATGTCCATGGGGTCGTTGGAGTTCGGCTCGGTGATCCTGGGCGTGCCGCTGATCATCGTCCTCGGTCACGACTCCTGCGGGGCCGTCGGCGCGGCGATGTCCGCCTACGACAAGGGCGAGATGCCGCCGGGCTTCCTGCGCGACATCGTCGAGTCGGTGATGCCGAGCGTGCTGTCGTCCTACCGGGCGGGCCGCCGGGCGACCGACGACGTCGTCGCGGAGCACGTGCGTCAGAGCGTGCAGCTGGTCCACGACCGGTCCCGGATCATCGCCGAGCTCGTCGACGACGGCCGGCTCGGCATCGTCGGCCTGACGTACGCCCTCGCGCAGGGCGAGGCGCGCGTCGTCGCCCATCTGGGGGACCTCGGGCTGTAGCACCGCGCGGCCTGCCGCGGCGACCAAATTCCTTGCGCGACTAGCGGACCAACCTGCGACCGGGCGTTCCTCAGGAGACCGAGCGACGGGTCGATGGGCAGTGTTGTCCGGCTACTCATCGCGCGAAGGACTCGACATGCCCCCCACCCCTGCGTCGCTCGGCGACGGCCGCCCGCAGACGCCCCGCGAAGCGTTCGACCTCCTCATCGAGGGGAACCGTCGCTTCGTCGCCTCCGCCTCCCACTACCCCAACCAGGGGTCGTGGCGGCGTTCGACGCTGGCCGCCGGGCAGGCACCGTTCGCGTCGATCTTCAGCTGCGCCGACTCCCGCGTGCCTCCGGAGCTCGTCTTCGACCGCGGGCTCGGTGACCTCTTCACGACCCGCACCGCCGGACACGCCACGGACCCCGGCGTCCTGGGGACCATCGAGTACGGGGTCGCGGTCGCCGGCACGCCGCTGCTGGCCGTCGTCGGCCACCAGGGGTGCGGGGCCGTCGCCGCCGCCATCGGCGCCCGCGAGTCGGGCGACACGCCGGGCGGCTTCATCGGTGAGCTCCTGCAGCGGGTGCTGCCCAGTGTCGACGCGGCCGCCAAGGACGGGCGCACCGAGGTGCACGAGGTCGTCGCCGAGCACGTGCGTCGGACCGTGCGCGAGCTCGTCGAGGTCTCCGACGTCATCGCCTCGGCGATCGACTCCGGCTCGCTGGCCGTCGTCGGGCTCGTCTACAGCCTCCACAACGGTGAGGTCACCGTCGTCGAGGCTCTCGGCGACCTCGGCAAGGTCGATCTGGTGCAGGTCGTCACCGTGCAGGCCGAGCGGGCGTCCTTCGCCGCCGACGCCGTGGCGCGCAACGCCGCTCCGGTGCAGTCGGGCTCCTACTCCGGCTGACCCGCGCGCGGCCGCGACACCGGCCCCACGCCGCCCGGGCCCAGCCACACACGTCGACGCCCGACCCGCCATGACGGCGGGCCGGGCGTCGACGACTGTCGGGGGCGGCCCCGCAGTCAAGAGGGGCTGTGGTCAGCTCAGCGCGAGGTTGTCCCGCACGACGTCGGCGAGCCGGTGGCAGACGGCGCTGGCCTGCTCGGAGGTCTGCGCCTCGACCATGACGCGCACGACCGGCTCGGTGCCGGACTTGCGCAGCAGCACCCGGCCGGTGCCGGCCAGCTCCTGCGCGGCGGTCGTGACGGCCTCCTGGACGACGGCGTTGCCCTCGACGGCGTCCTTGTCGACGCCCTTGACGTTGATCATCTTCTGCGGCAGCCGGGTCATGACCCCGGCGAGCTCCCGCAGCGTCCGGCCCGTCGCCGCGACCCGGGCCGCCAGCATGAGGCCGGTGAGGGTGCCGTCGCCGGTGGTGCCGTGCTCGAGCAGCACGACGTGCCCGGACTGCTCGCCGCCGAGGGTGTATCCCCCGGCCTTCATGTCCTCCAGCACGTAGCGGTCGCCGACGGCGGTCTGCCGCACGACGATCCCCTCGCGCTCCATGGCCTGGAACATGCCGAGGTTGCTCATCACGGTCGCTACGAGGGTGTCCTGGGCGAGGGTGCCCTGCTCGCGCATGGCCAGCGCGAGGATCGACATGATCTGGTCGCCGTCGACGGGTGCGCCGGTGTGGTCCACGGCCAGGCAGCGGTCGGCGTCGCCGTCGTGGGCGATGCCGAGGTCGGCGCCGCGCTCGACGACGGCCGACTGCAGCATGCCCAGGTGCGTCGAGCCGTAGCCGTCGTTGATGTTCAGACCGTCGGGCTCGGCGCCGATGACCTCGACCTGCGCCCCGGCCGCGCGGAAGGCCTGCGGCGAGACCGTGCTGGCCGCCCCGTGCGCGGCGTCGATGACGACGTGGACCCCGTCGAGGCGGTTCGGCGTCGCGGAGAGCAGATGGGCGACGTAGCGTGCGGGGCCGTCGGTCAGCCGCATCACGCGGCCCACGTCGGCGCCGGTGGGCCGCTTCCAGTCCTCGCTGAGCCGCCGTTCGATGGCGTCCTCGACCGCGTCGTCGAGCTTGTGGCCGCCGCGGGCGAAGAACTTGATGCCGTTGTCGGGCATCGCGTTGTGCGACGCGGAGAGCACGACACCCAGGTCGGCGTCGAGCTCGGCGGTGAGGTAGGCGATCGCGGGCGTCGGCAGGACCCCGGCGTCGTGCACGTCGACCCCGGCGGACGCGAGCCCGGCGATGACCGCCGCGGACAGGAACTCCCCCGAGGCCCGCGGGTCGCGCCCGACGACGGCGCGCGGTCGGTGCCCCTGGAAGTCGCCGCGGTCACCGAGCACGTGCGCCGCCGCGACCGCGAGGTCGAGCGCCAGCTCGGCGGTGATGTCTCTGTTGGCCAGTCCCCGGACCCCGTCGGTGCCGAAGAGTCGTCCCATGTCGTTCGTCCTTGCCTCGAGCGCCGCAGGGCGGCGCGATGATCCGGTGTCGGGCCCGCGCCGACGTCCCCGCGCGCGGCGCCCCTGCAGGACAGTGTGCTGGCCGAGGGGTCGACCACGGCGGATGCGGGGGTGGTGTCTAGGCTGCGGGCCCTGGGTGGGCACGTCTCGTCCACGCCGAGACGTCCCGAGACGCACGTAGGGCGGCCCCCGATCGATCCCGTGCGGGACCGGACGTGGACCGCCCTACGGCGCGCGTGACGCAGCGGCGCTGTGCGCCGGGATCAGCGCTTGTGGAGCCGAGCGTTGAAACCGGCGCTCCGCGCCGGGATCAGCGCTTGTGGAGCCGAGCGTTGAAACCGGCGCTCCGCGCCGGGATCAGCGCTTGGAGTACTGCGGAGCCTTGCGGGCCTTCTTCAGACCGGCCTTCTTGCGCTCGGGCACGCGCGCGTCGCGGGTCAGGAAGCCCGCCTTCTTCAGCGCGGGGCGGTTGAGCTCGGAGTCGACCTCGTTCAGCGAGCGGGCGACACCCAGACGCACGGCGCCGGCCTGGCCGGAGGGGCCACCGCCGTGCACACGCACGAGCACGTCGTAGGCGCCGTCGAGCTCGAGCACCTTGAGGGGCTCGTTGACGATCTGCTGGTGCACCTTGTTGGGGAAGTAGTCCTCGAGCGTGCGCCCGTTGACCTTCCACTCCCCGGAGCCGGGGACGATACGGACGCGGGCGATGGCCTGCTTGCGTCGGCCGGTCGCGGCGCCCGGGGCCGACGCGGACGGGCGGCGGACGACCTCGTCGGTGCCGGCCTCGGACTCGGTGGTGTATTCGGACAGGGCCGGCTCGTTCTCGTCGAGCGTGACCTCGGTGTAGTCGCTCACGGTTCTCCTCGTGAAGTCAGGTGGTCAGGCGCAGTCGGCGCGGGTGTGGGATGCGGCGCCGCGCTTACTGCGCGACCTGCGAGATCTCGAACGCCTGCGGCCGCTGGGCCGCGTGCGGGTGGGTCGGGCCGGCGTAGACCTTGAGCTTGCTCAGCTGCTGGCGGGCCAGCGAGTTCTTCGGGAGCATCCCGCGGATCGCCTTCTCGACGGCCTTCTCGGGGCTCTTGGCCATGAGGTCGACGTAGGACGTCGCGCGCAGACCACCCGGGTAGCCCGAGTGGCGGTACGCCTTCTTCTGCTCCAGCTTGGCGCCGGTGAGGGCGACCTTGTCGGCGTTGACGATGATGACGAAGTCACCGGTGTCGACGTGCGGGGCGAACGTCGGCTTGTGCTTGCCGCGCAGCAGCTGAGCTGCCTGCGACGCGAGGCGACCGAGCACGACGTCCGTCGCGTCGATGACGTGCCACGTGCGCTCGATCTCGCCCGGCTTGGGGGTGTAGGTACGCACCAGAACCTGCCTTGCCTTGTACTCGAATGTGGTCAGCGGGGCGATGTGTCGCCCTCCCCCGCGCCGCACGAGGTCGTGCCCGGCAGGGATCTCAGCGCGGCCTGCGCCAGGCCCGGCTCGTCGGCCACCCTCCGAAGTGGTGGGGCGGGCGAGGCGCGGGCGACGGCAGGACCGCGACCGACTCCCTAGTTTACCGGCCCTCTCGGACCGCCCCCAAATCCCCGCCAGAGGGCGCTGACCTGCACTGTCGCCGGGTCGAGCCCGGCGCGAAGCCGCGATGCAGCCATTCTGTGCAAAACTATTGTGCATGATGCAGGCTGCCGACGAGTGGTCCTCGACCCCCGACTACCCCGTGGACCGGGAGGCGCTGCGCGTGCTGGCGCATCCGTTGCGCGCCCGCCTCCTGGCCGAGTTGCGCACGATCGGTGCCAGCACGGCGAGCGACCTGGCGAACGCGCTGGAGACGAACACCGGCGCCACCTCCTACCATCTGCGGCGGCTGTCCGCGGCCGGCCTCATCCGCGACACCGGCACCGGCGTCGGGCGCCGGCGGGTCTGGGAGGTGGCCCCCGGCGAGCGCACGATCGACCTCGACGACCCGGACGAGGACGACGAGGCGACGATCGACTGGCTGGCGCGCGACTACGTGGCGCACTTCGCCGGCAAGGCGCAGGCCTGGCTCACCGCGCAGCCCGAGTGGCCGCCGACCTGGCAGGAGGCCTGCGGCCTGGAGGACCGCCTCGTCCTGGTCACCGACGAGCAGCTGGAGTCGCTGCAGGAGGAGATCGGCGAGGTCCTCGCGCGCTACCGACGGGTGGGCGCCGGCAACCCGGCCGCCCGACGCGTCAGCTTCTACACCTGCCCACTGCCGGTGGATCCGCCGCGCCCGCCGCGCGTCGACGGCTCGCGGCCCGAGACCGGCACGCGAGGACGCCGCCCTCCTGCTCCGCGCCGGTCCTGAGCCCCGGCCGCGCGGCGCGGACCGGGCACCCGCGCGGACCGGCCACACGCCGACAGCGATGCGGCGGCCCGTCGCGACCCAGGCGACCCAGGCGGGCAGGGCATGCCGAAGGGGCGCAGCCCCCCGGCGTGCGCCCCTTCTGACCTGTCCTGACGTCTGTGATCCTGCCCTCCTCCTTCTCCTCGAGTCGTGAGCTCGCCCGGCCGACCGCTGTCCCGGCAGTCGACCTGCACCGCTCTCGGTATCGTCCCGATGCCCGCAGGCATCCGTGCACACTCGTGCGTGTGCTCCCTGGGCCACCGCGTGGTCCCGCACGCCGGTGGCCCCCGATCCAGGTCAGACCCGACCGGCCGCGCGCGTGCGCGGTCCGTGATCCAGACCCCTGCGCAGTCCGAGTGTCTGCCGCGGCTGCGGCGACTCGTCCGTGCGGCCGTGCTGCTCCGTCCATGTCGTCCTGTTGCCCATGTCCCCGATCCCCTTGTCCGTGCGTGATGTTGCTGTCCTCGATGCCGACGGTCCGACGATCCTCGTCGTTCCCGCCGTCCGGAGCCCCTCCCCCGAGGTGACTCTCCGGCACCCTTCCCATCGCCAGGTCGGACGACCGTATGAGTCGAGCGTCCGACCTTTTTATGTGATCTGGGTCTCATCACGGAGTGGTCTGAGCACCACCGCCGCGGGGACGTGCCGGCGGGCGTGCGGCAGGGGTCAGTCCAGCGTGCGCACGGCGCGGGCCTGCACCGCGCGGGCAGCCAAGTCGGCGTCGTCGGGATAGAGGACACGCTCGAGGCACAACCCGTGCGCCGGCATGACACTGACGCCCGGGTCGCGTCGACCCGCGGTCAGCACGTCCAGCGGCCAGGTGCCGGGCCGGCGTCCCTCGCCGACCGGCACGACGGCGCCGACCAGGGCGCGCACCATCGAGTGACAGAACGCGTCGGCGTGCACGAGCCCCTCGATGAGCCCGTCGGGGCGCCGCCGCCACTCATAGCGCAGCAGAGTGCGCACGGTCCCGGCGCCCTCGCGCCGCTTGCAGAAGGCCGCAAAATCCCGCAGCCCCACGAGCCGACGGGCCGCCTCGTCCATGGCCTCGACGTCGACGGGCCTGGGCAGCAGCACGATCTCGCGGCGACGCAGCGGGTCCAACGTGGCGGGGCGGTCGCAGAGCAGATACCGGTAGTGCCGCTCGATCGCCGAGAAGCGAGCGTCGAATCCTGTCGGCGCGGGGGCGACGTCGTGCACGACCACGTCGGCGGGCAGCACCCCTCGCAGCCGCGTGAGCGCCGCCTCCCGCGGGGGACGCGCGGAGCGGCCGGGCAAGGCGTCCCAGGCCCCCCAGTCGACGTCCACGTGAGCGACGGCTCCTCGTCCGTGCACTCCGGCGTCGGTGCGGCCGGCGACGGTCAGCCGAGGGGGCGGGTCGGCACGCAAGATCGTGGCCAGGCCGGCCGTCAGCTCACCCTCGACGGTGCGCAGCCCGGGTTGAGCCGCCCAGCCGTGGAAGTCCGTCCCGTCGTAGGCGAAGTCCAGGCGCAGCCGCAACGTCACCCGCGCAGCCTAGTCGCCGCG
>JAVTVZ010000156.1:7358-41390 GCA_032229625.1 Dermatophilaceae bacterium
CGTAGGCGAAGTCCAGGCGCAGCCGCAACGTCACCCGCGCAGCCTAGTCGCCGCGAGCGAGGGCCGGCCTGCCTGGCACCAGTAGCGGCCCCACCGGCCCCGCCCCGCCGGATGCGGGACTCAGACCCCGGCGCGCGGGTTCACGCACGGGGCCGAGCGCGGCGCCTCCGCCGGCGCAGGCACGACGTCAGCGGACCGGATGCGGCGGGAAGGCGCTGCCGGCCGAGACGAACCAGCTCGGGGCCGTGCGGGGCAGCGATCCACCCGCGGCGGCCATGACCGCCCTGCTGCCCGTGCCCGCGAGGTCCTGCGTCGAGGCCGCGGCGACACCCCGAGCCTGCACCGTCCTCCCCTGTGCCTGCGTCGCCCGGGCGGCGTCATCGCCGGTGCCTGCGTCGGTGCCGGCGTCATCGCCGGTGTCGACGTCGGCGTCCAGGTCGTCGATCTCGGCGTAGACGACGCGCGAGACGGCATCCAGGAGGCGCACGCCCTGGCTCATGCTCTGGTTGTCGTAGGAGAGCATCGCCATGCTGTAGTCGCGGCCGGGGCCGGTCACGTGGCCGATGCTGTTGATCCGCCAGCCCCTCGGGCTCAGCGGCACCCAGCCGTTCTTGACCTGCGCCCTCGCGCCCGACGGCACGGTGCCGACGCCCCAGTCCTGATCGCTGTCGACCTGGCTCATCAGGCCCAGCACGTAGTCGCGATCGGCGTCGCGGCTCAGGGCCCGCCCGTCGAGGATCGCATCGATGAGCTTGACCTGATCGCCGGCCGTGGTCTGCGTGCGCCCCCAGGCGGACGCGGGCTTGGTGCGCGACATACCCAGCCGCGCCGCGAGCCGGACGAGCGCTTGGCGCCCACCGGCCCGCGCCAGCAGGGTGCTGGTCGCGTCGTTGTCGCTGTGGGTGATCATCGCCCGGGCCAGGGACCGGTCCCCGGCGCTCAGCGAGCGGCCGTCGGCACGGCGCTGGCCGATCAACGCGACGAGCACCATGACCTTGACGATGCTCGCCGTGCTGTTGACGAGCTGGCGGTTGTGGCTGATGACAGCGCCGCTGCGCCGATCGTGCACGACGACGGAGATGTCGTCGGCGCGGGCGCCGAGAGCCCGCCGCACCTTGGCGAGCAGGTCGGCGCCTTCGTCGCGGGTGACGAGCGACGCGTGACCCGAGGCCGACGGCGTCGCCGGGGCCGGGGCCGCCTGCGTCGCCGTGACCAGCTGGGACCCCGGGTTCGCCGCGGCAGGCGCGACACCCAGGCCCACGGTGAGCGCCGCGGTCGCGGCCAGGATGCCCATGGTGCGGCAGGTATCTCGTGTCATCTGCGCTCCCGTCCTCTCACAACCCCCGGGGCTGCCGCGCGGTCGGTCACCGCGCCACGTGCCGTCAGGCTAAGCCCGCCACCCCACATCCCCATCGACCACAGCGGCGACCGTGCCAAGGTTTTACCCTTCGGCAAGGTCGCCTATGCATACGCCGATGCCGCCGGATCCCCAAGGGATTCCGGCGGCATCGGCGTGGAGCGCAGGTCGGGCGCGGTGCCCGCGTGCTCAGTCCTTCTTGTCGGCCTCGGTCTCGTCGGCCGCGGTCTCGTCGGCCGCGGTCTCGGCGGTCTCGGTCTCGACAGCCTCGGGCTCGGTGGCCTCGGATGCGGTGGCCTCAGGCTCGGTGGCCTCGGGCTCGGTGGCCTCGGGCGCCGGGGCGGCGGCGCGCTTGGTCGCAGCCTCGGCCTCCTTGACGGTGGCCTGCTTCGGCGAGAACGGCTCGCGGACGAGCTCGATGACCGCCATCGGCGCGTTGTCGCCCTTGCGGGCCTCGATCTTCGTGATGCGGGTGTAGCCACCCGGCCGCTGCGCGACGTCGCCGGCGATCTCCGTGAAGAGCTTGTGCACGACGCCCTTGTCGCGGATCACCGTCATGACGCGGCGACGGGCGTGCAGGTCACCGCGCTTGGCGAAGGTGATGAGCCGCTCGGCGAAGGGGCGCAGGCGCTTGGCCTTGGCCTCCGTCGTCGTGATGCGGTCGTGCTCGAAGAGCGCCGTCGCGAGGTTGGCGAGGATGAGCCGCTGGTGCGCCGGGCCGCCCCCGAGACGAGGTCCCTTGGTGGGAGTGGGCATGGTGTTCTCCTAGGTAGTCGGACCGAGCCGCGCGGACCGCGCTGTGCGCGCGGGCGGTTCAGTCGCCGGTTCGGTCAGTACTGCTCGTCCTCGGCGAAGGCCGAGTCGTCCTCGTCGTCGTAGCGCTCGGCCATCGCGCTCGGGTCGAACCCGGGCGGGCTGTCCTTGAGCTGCAGCCCCATGCCGACGAGCTTGGCCTTGACCTCGTCGATCGACTTGGCGCCGAAGTTGCGGATGTCGAGCAGGTCGGCCTCGCTGCGGCCGACGAGCTCGCCGACCGTGTGGATGCCTTCGCGCTTGAGGCAGTTGTAGGAGCGCACCGTCAGGTCGAGCTCCTCGATGGGCAGCGCCAGGTCCGCCGCGAGGGCGGCGTCCGTCGGCGACGGGCCCATGTCGATGCCCTCGGCCTCGACATTGAGCTCCCGGGCGAGCCCGAAGAGCTCGACGAGCGTCTTGCCGGCCGAGGCGAGGGCGTCGCGCGGGGCGATCGCGTTCTTCGTCTCGACGTCGACGACGAGCTTGTCGAAGTCGGTGCGCTGCTCGACACGCGTGGCCTCGACCTTGTAGGTCACGGCGAGCACCGGGGAGTAGATCGAGTCGACCGGGATGCGGCCGATCTCGGCGTCGGCGGACTTGTTCTGCTGCGCCGAGACGTAGCCGCGACCGCGCTCGACGGTCAGCTCCATCTCGATCTTGCCCTTGTCGTTCAGCGTCGCGATGTGCAGGCCGGGGTTGTGCACCTCGACCCCTGCGGGCGGGGCGATGTCGGCGGCGGTGACGACGCCGGGGCCCTGCTTGCGCAGGTACATGACGACGGGCTCGTCGTGCTCGGAGGAGACGACGAGACCCTTGATGTTCAGGATGAGCTCGGTGACGTCCTCCTTGACCCCGGAGATCGTCGAGAACTCGTGCAGGACACCGTCGATGCGGATGCTGGTGACGGCGGCGCCGGGGATGCTCGACAGGAGCGTGCGACGCAGCGAGTTGCCGAGCGTGTAGCCGAAGCCCGGCTCCAGCGGCTCGATGACGAACCGGGAGCGCGACCCGGAGATGACGTCCTCGGAGAGGACCGGACGCTGTGCGATGAGCACGATTCACATTCCTTCCCACGGGCCACCGCTATATGAAGCCCATGAATGACGCATCGGCCTGACACCGACTCCCCCGTCGCCTCGGTCCGCGGCGGGGGCCTGTTGCTCACTGCTGCGCGCCCGCGGGCGGAGCCGGATCCCCCCGTCACCTGACGGTGACGTCTCCGGGCTCGCCTCGCGAGCACCGCGGGAGCGGGCCGGCGGCCGCAGACGCAGCGCGCCTCCGGCGATCCGACCCGCCCCGCGTGCGGTCAGTTCTTCGAGTAGAACTCGACGATGAGCTGCTCGGTGAGGACCGTGTCGATCTGCTCACGGACGGGCAGCTGGTGGATCAGGATCTGCAGGCTGCCGGGCACGACCTTCATCCACGCGGGGACGGGACGCTCGCCGTAGGTCTGGCGGGCCAGCTCGATCGGGAACGTCTCGCGCGACTTGGGCCGCACGTCGATGATGTCGAACTGCGACACGCGGTAGCTCGGCACGTCGACGCGCTTGCCGTTGACCAGGAAGTGACCGTGGGTCACGAGCTGGCGGGCAGCGCGGCGGGTCCGGGCCAGGCCGGCGCGGTAGACGACGTTGTCGAGGCGGGCCTCGAGCAGCTGGAGCAGGTTCTCGCCGGTCTTACCCGAGCGGCGCGCTGCCTCGTCGTAGTAGCCGCGGAACTGCTTCTCCATGACGCCGTAGGTGAAGCGAGCCTTCTGCTTCTCCTGCAGCTGCGTCAGGTACTCCTTCTCCTGGATGCGGCCGCGACCGTGCTGGCCAGGAGGGAAGGGGCGGTTCTCGAAGTTCTTGTCGCCGCCGACGAGGTCGGTCTTCAGGCGGCGGGACTTCTTCGTGATGGGTCCGGTGTAGCGGGCCATGGTGGGTCTCCTCTCGCTCGACGCAGGTCAGACGCGGCGGCGCTTGGGCGGGCGGACGCCGTTGTGCGGCGTGGGGGTGACGTCGCTGATCGCGCCGACCTCGAGGCCGGTGGCGGTCAGGGAGCGGATCGCGGTCTCACGACCCGAGCCCGGGCCCTTGACGAAGACGTCGACCTTGCGCATGCCGTGCTCCATCGCGCGGCGGGCGGCGGCCTCGGCAGCCATCTGCGCGGCGAACGGGGTGGACTTGCGGGAGCCCTTGAAGCCGACCTGGCCGGCGGACGCCCACGAGATCACGGCCCCGGTGGGGTCGGTGATCGAGACGATCGTGTTGTTGAACGTGCTCTTGATGTGAGCGTGCCCGTGGGCGACGTTCTTCTTCTCCTTGCGGCGCACCTTCTTGGCGCCCGCAGCCTGACGGCTCTTGGGAGGCATGGTTTCGATTTCTCCTACATCTGGAAGCTGAGAGCGGCGGGATCACGTCCCGCGTGGGGCCGACGGCCCGGGATCGCGGCTTCGGGCACCGACAGTGGCGCCCGGTCCGTGCGCAGCCCACTCGATGGGCACCGCGGCCGTCGCTCCGGTGGGCGACGCCCCGTGGTGCCGCACCGTGCGGAGCGGCGGCGGACCTTACTTGCCGGCCTTCTTCTTGCCCGCGACCGTGCGCTTGGGGCCCTTGCGGGTACGCGCGTTGGTCTTCGTCCGCTGCCCATGCACGGGCAGACCGCGACGGTGACGCAGGCCCTGATAGCTGCCGATCTCGACCTTGCGGCGGATGTCGGCGGCGACCTCGCGGCGCAGGTCACCCTCGAGCTTGTAGTTGCCGTCGAGGAAGTCGCGCAGGACGACGAGCTGCTCGTCGGTCAGGTCGCGGACCCGAGTCGACGCGGGGATGTCGGCGGCCTGGGTGGCCTCCTTGGCGCGGGTGCGACCCACGCCGTAGATGTAGGTGAGTGCGATCTCGACGCGCTTCTCGCGCGGGAGGTCGACTCCGACAAGACGTGCCATCTTGTGGTGTGCTCCTGAATCGTTGCGGAGGTCTGGAGCAGCACCGTTCCGAGGTCACGAGGTCCGTGCGGACGCGTCGTCTCTCGGTCCTCGGCCTCCGTGCCGAGGGTGACGTCCGGGTGTGAGGCCCGGGGCCGGGTGCTGCTGGAGAACTACTGCTGTGCGTCGGGGAGACCGACGACACGTGCGGCGATGATCAGCCCTGGCGCTGCTTGTGGCGCAGGTTGTCGCAGATCACCATGACCCGCCCGTTACGGCGGATCACCTTGCACTTGTCGCAGATCTTCTTGACGCTCGGCTGAACCTTCATCTGCCTGCCGTCTTCGGATCGGCTCCGCCCAGCGCACCATCGAGTGGCCCGCGCGCGGAGGGATTGGAAGGCACCGGCGGGGTCGCCGGCGCCTCGGGTCACGTGCTCAGCGGTAGCGGAAGACGATGCGGCCGCGGGAGAGGTCATACGGGCTGAGTTCGACCACGACCCGGTCCTCGGGGAGGATCCGGATGTAGTGCTGCCGCATCTTGCCCGAGATGTGAGCGAGAACCTTGTGACCGTTGGTCAGCTCCACGCGGAACATCGCGTTCGGCAGAGCTTCGACGATCGTGCCCTCGATCTCGATGACACCGTCCTTCTTAGCCATGTCCTCCACAATCCGTTGCATGTGTCGTGCGGGTCGCCATGCGCGCCCCGCTCTGATCGGGCTCCGCGATCACGACGCTGCCGCGGACCGTCGCCTCCTCGATCGGACCGACAAGGCGAGTCCTGGTGATCGGATCGGCGCTTCGGGCGCGCGGCAGTGTAGATGTTGCAGAGCCAGCACACCAGTCTAGTGCGTCGCCTCGCAGAGGGGAAATCGGCCTCGATGACGGAGTCGAGCAGGCCCGCAGCGTCCCGCGCTACTCCAGCCCCCCGTAGGGGATCCCTCGGGCGGCGAGCTCGGCCACTCCCCCGTCGAGCGCCGTGAGCACCCAGACGCCGCGCTCGGTGACGGCCACGGTGTGCTCCCAGTGGCTGGCCCGGGAGCCGTCGTCGGTGACAACCGTCCAGTCGTCCGCGAGCTCGTGGGTCGCTCCCCCGCCCCCGGTCACCATGGGCTCGATCGCGACGACCGCACCGGCGCGCACGCGCGGCCCGCGGGTGCCGGCCACGTTGGGCACACCGGGCTCCATGTGCAGCTCGCGACCGATGCCGTGCCCCTCGTAGTCGGTGACGATGCCGTAGTCGATGGGCCCGCCCGGCGCGCTCTGCCCGGACGTCAGGATGCTCGCCTCGACGGCGTCGCCGATGTCGCCGACCCGACCACCGACCCGCAGGGCGCCGATCCCGGCCCACAGGCTCTCGCGGGTGGCCTCCGAGAGCGCGAGGTCGGCCCGGCTCGCGGCGTGCGGGCCCCCGACGGCGATCGTCACGGCGCTGTCGCCGTGCCAGCCGTCGAGGATGGCGCCGCAGTCGACGGAGACGAGGTCGCCGGCCCGCAGCACCCGCTCGTCGGGGATGCCGTGCACGACGGCCTCGTTGACGCTGGCGCACAGGGTGTGCCGATACCCCGGCACCTGCGGGAACGAGGGCCGTGCACCGTCCGCGACGATCGCGCGGCGGGCGACCTCGTCGAGCTGCGCCGGAGTGCTGCCGGGGACGCACGCGTGCGTCACGGCCTCCAGGGCGCGGGCCACGACGAACCCCGCACGGCGCATGGCGATGAGCTCGTGCGGGGTCAGCGTCGCGAGCCGCTCACGGCGGCCGAACATCAGGCGGGGACGCCCTCGGCGGGCAGCGCCTCCTGGAGGCGGGCGAAGACGTCGTCCATGTCGCCGGTGCCGTCGACCGTGCGCAGCAGCCCGCGCTCGGAGTAGGTGGCGGCGAGCGGGGACGTCTCCTGGGAGTAGACCGACATCCGCTCACGGATGACGTCCTCGGTGTCGTCCGCACGCCCCTCGATGGACGCACGCTTGAGCAGCCGCTGCACGACCTCCTCGGTCGGCACGGACAGCTCGAGCACCGCGTCGAGGGGCCGTCCGGACTGCGCGAGCATGGCGTCGAGGGCCTCGACCTGCGCGAGCGTCCGCGGGTAGCCGTCGAGCAGGAAGCCGTCGCGCGCATCCTCCTGGGTGAGCCGGTCGGCGACGATCTCGTTGGTCACTTCGTCGGGCACGTACTGCCCGGCGGCCATGATGCCCTGCACCTTCTTGCCGAGCTCGGTGCCGCCCTTGATGTTGGCGCGGAAGATGTCGCCGGTGGAGATCGCGGGGATGCCGAGGTGGTCGGCGATGCGGGCGGCCTGGGTGCCCTTGCCGGCTCCCGGGGGGCCGAGGATGAGGAGACGCATCAGCGGAGGAACCCTTCGTAGTGGTGCTGCTTCAGCTGGGACTCGATCTGTTTTACCGTCTCCAGACCCACACCCACAATGATGATCACCGAAGCCCCACCGAAGGGGAAGTTCTGGTTGGCGCCCACCAGCACCAACGCGACGAGCGGGATGAGCGACACGATCGACAGGTAGATGGCCCCGACCACCGTGATCCGGTTGAGCACGTAGGACAGGTACTGCGCCGTCGGCCGCCCCGCGCGGATCCCCGGGATGAACCCGCCGTACTTCTTCATGTTGTCCGCCACCTCCTGGGGGTTGAAGGTGATGGAGACGTAGAAGAACGTGAAGAAGAGGATCAGGGCCGTGTACAGGGCCATGTACCAGGGGCTGTCGCCCTGGATGAGGTGCGCCTGGATCCACAGCACCCAGCTCGGCGGGGCGGTGTTGCCCTGGTAGAACTGCACGATCAGGCCGGGGATCGCCAGCAGCGACGCCGCGAAGATGATCGGGATCACGTTGGCCTGGTTGACCTTCAACGGGATGTAGGTCGTCGTCCCGCCGTACATCCGCCGCCCCACCATGCGCTTGGCGTACTGCACGGGGATCCGCCGCTGGCACTGCTCGACGAAGACGACGACGCCGATGATGACCAGGCCCATGAGGATGACGAGGATGAAGGTGTCCCACCGTCCGTCGCGCTGCTTGATGGCCCACAGGGAGCTGGGGAAGCCCGCCGCGATCGAGGTGAAGATCAGCAGCGACATGCCGTTGCCGACGCCGCGCTCGGTGATGAGCTCACCCATCCACATGATCAGGCCCGTGCCGGCGGTCATCGTCAGCACCATGATCGCGACGGTGATCGGGCTGTCGTCGACGAGGATCCGCTCGCAGTTGCTCCCCGGGAAGAGCGCCGCCGGGTTGCGGGCGAACGTCACGAACGTCGAGGACTGCAGGATCGCCAGCCCGATCGTCAGGTAGCGCGTGTATTGCGTCAGCTTCGCCTGCCCGGTCTGGCCCTCCTTCTTGAGGGTCTCGAAGCGCGGGATCACGACGGTGAGCAGCTGCACGATGATCGACGCCGTGATGTAGGGCATGATGCCCAGCGCGAAGATCGACAGCTGCAGCAGCGCGCCACCGCTGAAGAGGTTCGCCATGCCGAGCAGCTGGTTGCCCTGGCCCGCGGCGGGGCGGCACTGCTGGATCGCCACGTAGCTGACGCCCGGGGTGGGGATGTGCGACCCCAACCGGAAGAGCGCCATGACGAAGATCGTGAACAGCAGTTTCTTGCGCAGATCGGGCGTCTTGAATGCCCGGCCGAATGCGGTCAGCACTGGTCCTCCTGATGCGCGCCGCACCAGCCCCGGACAGGGCCGACGAACAGCGTTGCGCGGGCCGGGGGCGTTGCGTCCGCGAACCCGGGTCGTGTTGGCAGGGTGAGAGATTCACCCATGGTCCCCCTCCAGAAAACGATAACACCCCGGGGCCGGTCGATCCGGCGCCCGGGGTGTCCCGTGGCTCCCCTATCCACCGGCATCGCTGCAGGTCAGTAGGGGTGTCAGACGTGATGTACGAGGTGTCACAGCTCCGTGACGGAGCCGCCGGCAGCCTCGATCTTCTCCTTGGCGCTCGCGGAGAACTTGTGCGCGGAGACGTTGACCTTGACGGTCAGGTCGCCGTCACCCAGCACCTTGACGAGCTGGCCCTTGCGGACCGCGCCCTTGGCGACCAGGTCGTCCGCCGTCACGTCGCCGCCCTCGGGGTAGAGCACGGACAGCCGGTCCAGGTTCACGACCTGGTACTCGGTGCGGAACGGGTTGGTGAAGCCGCGCAGCTTGGGCAGCCGCATGTGCAGCGGCATCTGGCCACCCTCGAAGCGCTCGGGCACCTGGTAGCGGGCCTTCGTGCCCTTGGTGCCGCGACCGGCCGTCTTACCCTTGCTGCCCTCACCGCGCCCGACGCGCGTCTTGGCGGTCTTGGCCCCGGGGGCCGGACGCAGGTGGTGCACCCGCAGCGGCTTGGACTCCACGCCCGCGCCTTCGCCTTGTGCCTTCTCTGCCATGGTCAGTCAACCTCCTCGACGGTGACCAGGTGGGCCACCGCACGGACCATTCCCCGAACCTCGGGACGGTCCTCCTTGACGACGGAGTCGCCGATGCGCTTGAGACCGAGGGAGCGCAGCGTCTCACGGTGCATGTGCTTGCCCCCGATCTTGCTCTTGATCTGGGTCACCTTCAGTTGCGCCATCACGCACCAGCTCCCGCAGCGCGAGCGCGCAGCATGGCGGCCGGGGCGACGTCCTCGAGGCTCTTGCCGCGGCGAGCCGCGACGGCCTCGGGACGCTCCAGGTCGCGCAGCGCCTGCACGGTCGCGTGGACGATGTTGATCGAGTTGTCCGAGCCGAGCGACTTCGACAGGACGTCGTGGATGCCCGCGCACTCGAGCACGGCGCGCACCGGCCCACCCGCGATGACACCGGTACCGGGGGCGGCCGGACGCAGCAGGACGACGCCCGCCGCCGCCTCTCCCTGGACGGGGTGCGGGATGGTGCCCTGGATGCGCGGCACCTTGAAGAACGCCTTCTTCGCGGCCTCGACACCCTTGGCGATCGCCGCGGGCACCTCCTTGGCCTTGCCGTAGCCGACACCGACGGTGCCGTCGCCGTCGCCGACGACGACCAGGGCGGTGAAGCTGAAGCGACGCCCACCCTGGACGACCTTGGAGACGCGGTTGATCGTCACGACGCGCTCCATGTACTGGTTGCGCTCGTCCTGGGCACCGCCACGACGGTTGTCGCGGTCACGACGGTCGCGGCCGCCGCCCCGCTCGGGGCCGCCACCCTCGGCGGCACCGGTGCCTCGACGCTGGGGTCCAGCCATCAGTGGTTCCTCTTTCCGAAGTAGTCGGCGTGGTGGGCGGTCACAGGCTCAGGCCCCCCTCGCGGGCGCCATCGGCGATGGCGGCGATCCGGCCGTGGTACTTGCTGCCACCACGGTCGAAGACGACGGACTCGACGCCGGCCTCCTTGGCGCGGGCGGCGAGCAGCTCGCCGACCTTGCGGGCCTTGGCGGTCTTGTCACCGTCGAGGCCGCGCACGTCGGTCTCCATCGTCGACGCGCTCGCCAGGGTCTTGCCCTGGCTGTCGTCGACGACCTGGACGAAGACGTGCCGGCTGCTGCGCGAGACGACGAGACGGGGGCGCTGCTGCGTGCCCGTGATCTTCTTCCGCAGGCGCAGGTGGCGACGGCCGCGCGCCGCGCTCTTGCTCTTGCCGCGCTTGATGGTGAGTGCCATCGGTTACTTACCAGCCTTTCCGACCTTGCGCCGGATCTGCTCGCCGGCGTAGCGCACGCCCTTGCCCTTGTAGGGGTCGGGCTTGCGCAGCTTGCGAATGTTCGCGGCGACCTCGCCCACGAGCTGCTTGTCGATGCCCTGGACCGCGAAGCGGGTGGGGCCCTCGACGGTGAACGCGATGCCGGCCGGCGGCTCCACCGTGATGGGGTGGCTGTAGCCGAGCGCGAACTCCAGGTTCGAACCGCGCGCCTGCACGCGATAGCCGGTGCCGTAGATCTCGAGCTTCTTCTCGAAGCCCTTCGTCACGCCCTCGACCATGTTGGCGATGAGCGAACGGGTCAGACCGTGCAGCGAGCGCGACGCGCGCTCGTCGTCCGGTCGGCTGACCTCGATGGCGCCCTCGTCGCCGCGAGCCACCGTGATCGGTGCGCTCACGGTCAGAGCGAGCGCCCCCTTGGGGCCCTTAACCGAGACCTGCTGACCGTCGATCGTCACGTCGACGCCCGAGGGCACGGTGACGGGGAGTCGTCCGATGCGGGACATTGCTTCTCTCCTCCTTAGCCGTGTGTTCGGGTTACCAGACGTAGGCGAGGACTTCCCCACCCACGCCCTTCTCTGCGGCCTGCCGGTCCGTGAGCAGACCCGAGGACGTGGACAGGATCGCCACGCCCAGGCCGCCGAGCACGCGGGGCAGGTTGGTCGACTTCGCGTAGACGCGAAGCCCCGGCTTCGACACCCGGCGCACACCCGAGATCGAGCGCTCCCGGTTCGGGCCGTACTTCAGGTCGATGGTCAGCGTCTTGCCGACCTCGGCGTCCTCGACTCGCCATCCCGCGATGTAGCCCTCGCTGGCCAGGATGTCCGCGATGTTGGACTTCAGCTTCGAAAACGGCATGGACACCACGTCGTGGTGCGCCGAATTCGCGTTACGCACGCGGGTCAACATGTCCGCGATCGGGTCGGTCATCGTCATGTGGGCTCTCCGCCCTTCCTCACCGGGGTTTCAGTCGCGCGGCGCGCGAGCGACCTACGGTGTGTCAGTCAAATGGTCGTGATGAAGGCTTGCGGCTGTTACCAGCTGCTCTTGGTGACGCCGGGCAGCTCGCCGCGGTGAGCCATCTCGCGCAGGCACACTCGGCAGAGGCCGAACTTGCGGTAGACCGAGTGCGGCCGGCCGCAACGCTGGCACCGCGTGTAGGCGCGGACCTTGAACTTGGGCTTGCGATTCGCCTTGTTGATCAGTGCGGTCTTGGCCACGATCAGTTCTCCTTGAACGGGAATCCGAGCTGGCGCAGCAGCGCACGGCCCTCGTCGTCGTTGGTGGCCGTGGTGACGACCGTGATGTCCATACCGCGCACGAAGTCGATACGGTCGGGGTCGATCTCGTAGAACATCGACTGCTCGTTCAGACCGAACGTGTAGTTGCCGCGACCGTCGAACTGCTTCGGCGAGAGCCCGCGGAAGTCACGGATCCGGGGCAGCGCCACGGAGACCAGGCGGTCGAGGAACTCCCACATCCGGTCGCCGCGCAGCGTGGTGTGCGCACCGATCGGCATGCCCTCACGCAGCTTGAACTGCGCGATCGACTTGCGCGCCCGGGTCACGACCGGCTTCTGGCCGGTGATCGCCGTCAGGTCGCGCACGGCGCCCTCGATGCGCTTGGAGTCGCGGGCCGCCTCGCCGACACCCATGTTGACGACGACCTTGACGACGCCGGGCACCTGCATGACGTTGGCGTAGCCGAACTCCTTCAGGAGCGCCGGCTTGATGTCGGCGGCGTACTTCGTCTTCAGCCGCGGGGTGGGCACCGTGATCTCGGTGGTGCTCATCAGATGTCCTTCCCTGAGCGCACGGCCACGCGGATGCGCTGCGTCTTGGTGCGCCCGTCACGCTCGACCTGCTCGGTGCGGATGCGCACGCGGGTCGGCTTCTTGGTCTCGGGGTCGACGATCGCCACGTTGCTCACGTGGATCGGCGCCTCGACGACGACGATGCCGCCGGTCCGCGAACCGCCCACGTTCTGCCCCGCACGGGTGTGCTTGGTGACGCGGTTGATGCCCTCGACGAGCACACGACCGGTCTCGGGGTAGACCTCGATGACCTTGCCCTGCTTGCCGCGGTCGCCGCCCTTGTCCTGCTTGCGACCCGTGATGACCTGCACGAGGTCACCCTTCTTGATCCTCATCTTTGCCATGGCCTTACAGCACCTCCGGCGCCAGCGAGATGATCTTCATGAACCGCTTCTCGCGCAGCTCGCGGCCCACCGGGCCGAAGATGCGGGTGCCTCGCGGGTCGCCGTCGTTCTTGAGGATGACGGCGGCGTTCTCGTCGAACTTGATGTAGGAACCGTCGACGCGACGGCGCTCCTTCTTCGTGCGCACGACCACGGCCTTGACGACGTCGCCCTTCTTGACGTTGCCGCCGGGGATGGCGTCCTTGACCGTGGCGACGATGACGTCACCGATACCGGCGTAGCGGCGACCGGAGCCGCCGAGCACACGGATGCACAAGATCTCCTTGGCACCGGTGTTGTCGGCGACCCGAAGTCGCGACTCCTGCTGAATCACTAGTTGCTCCTGTCGTCACGCCGGTTCTCAGCCCTGGGGCCGAGCCTTGCGGAACCGCCGGGACCCGATCGGGGCCCGTATTTACTAGGTAAGGGTCCTGCGAGAGGCGGGCCGGGACTGCGCCCGGCCCGCAAGCACGTCGCCGAGGCGACTTACTTGGCCTTCTCCAGGATCTGAACGATGCGCCACCGCTTGCCGGCGGACAGCGGGCGGGTCTCCATGAGGAGCACGCGGTCGCCGACGCCGCACTCGTTGTTCTCGTCGTGGGCCTTCAGGCGGCTCGTACGGCGCATGACCTTGCCGTACAGCGCGTGCTTGACGCGATCCTCGACCTCGACCACGACGGTCTTGTCCATCTTGTCGGACACGACGTAGCCACGAGCCGTCTTGCGGAAGTTGCGCTCGTTCTGCTGCGTTGCCACGGGGTTCTCCTGCTGGCTCATCGTCACTTCACCGGCTTCTGGCCGCCGATGCTCAGCTCGCGCTCGCGCAGGATCGTGTAGATCCGGGCGATGTCGCGACGCACGGCCTTGAGGCGGCCGTGGTTCTCCAGCTGACCGGTGGCCGACTGGAAACGGAGGTTGAAGAGCTCCGCCTTCGCCTTGGCAAGCTCGTCGACGAGCTTCTCGTCGGTGAGCTCACGCAGCGACTCCGGCGCGAGGTCCTTGCTTCCCACGG
This sequence comes from Dermatophilaceae bacterium, assembly GCA_032229625.1. Classification (GTDB taxonomy): domain Bacteria; phylum Actinomycetota; class Actinomycetes; order Actinomycetales; family Dermatophilaceae; genus Kineosphaera. The sequence goes on from JAVTVZ010000156.1 coordinate 21,273, forward strand.
CCATCAGACGTCCCCTCCTTCACGCTGGACGAAGCGGCACTTCATCGGCAGCTTGTGCATTGCCAGACGCATCGCCTCGCGGGCGACATCTTCGGACACACCCGACAGCTCGAACATGATGCGGCCGGGCTTGACGTTCGCGATCCACCACTCCGGGGAGCCCTTACCGGAACCCATGCGGGTCTCGGCAGGCTTCTTGGTGAGCGGGCGGTCCGGGTAGATGTTGATCCAGACCTTTCCGCCACGCTTGATGTAGCGGGTCATGGCGATACGCGCGGACTCGATCTGTCGGTTCGTGACGTACGCCGGCTCGAGGGCCTGGATGCCGTAGTCACCGAACGCGATCGACGTGCCGCCCTTGGCAGCGCCCGAGCGCTTCGGGTGGTGCTGCTTGCGGTGCTTGACTCGACGGGGAATCAACATCAGGACTGCTCTCCCTCACTGGCGGCGGTGACCGTCGCGACGGCCGCCTCACCGGACTGCTCGGGGGCGGGCGACGCCTCGTCGCCACGTCCTCCGCGCGCCGGACGCTCGCCACCGCGGCGGCCGCGACCGGGGCGCTCGCCACGGTCGTTGCGCGGGCCACGGGCGGGGCGCCCCGGGGCGGCGGCCTGCTGGGCCGCGAGCTCGCGGGCGGTCAGGTCACCCTTGTAGATCCAGACCTTGACGCCGATGCGCCCGAAGGTCGTGCGGGCCTCGTAGAAGCCGTAGTCGATGTTCGCGCGCAGCGTGTGCAGCGGCACACGCCCCTCGCGGTAGAACTCCGTGCGGCTCATCTCGGCGCCGCCGAGACGGCCGGAGACCTGCACCCGGATGCCCTTGGCGCCGGCGCGCAGCGAGGACTGCATCCCCTTGCGCATGGCGCGGCGGAAGGACACACGGGCCGAGAGCTGCTCGGCGATGCCCTGGGCGACCAGCTGGGCGTCCATCTCGGGGTTCTTCACCTCGAGGATGTTCAGCTGCACCTGCTTGCCGGTGAGCTTCTCGAGCTCGCCGCGGATGCGATCGGCCTCGGCGCCGCGGCGACCGATGACGATGCCGGGGCGCGCGGTGTGGATGTCCACCCGCACGCGGTCCCGGGTGCGCTCGATCTCGACGCGGCTGATGCCGGCCCGCTCCATGCCCGTGGACATGAGCTTGCGGATCGCGACGTCTTCCTTGACGTAGTCGCGGTAGCGCTGCCCGTCCTTGGTGCTGTCGGCGAACCACCGGCTCTTGTGCTCGGTGGTGATGCCGAGACGGAAGCCGTTCGGGTTGACCTTCTGACCCATTAGCGGGCACCTCCCTGAGCAGCGCGCTTCTGGGGCTGGCTCACGTAGACCGTGATGTGGCTCGTGCGCTTGTTGATCCGGTATGCACGTCCCTGCGCACGCGGCTGGAAACGCTTCATCGTCGGCCCCTCGTCGACCTGCGCGGCGCTGATGACCAGCTCGCGCTCGTCGAAGGGCAGCGACTCCTTGTCGGCCTTGACCCGCGCGTTGGCGATCGCGCTGGCGACCACCTTGCGGACCGGGTCGCTGGCGGACTGCGGCGCGAACTGCAGGATCGCGAGCGCGTCCACCGCACGCTTGCCGCGGACCAGGTCCACGACGCGGCGGGCCTTCATCGGCGTGACGCGCACGTGCCGGGCGATCGCCTTGGCCGCGAGGGTGTCGTTCTCGACTGTCGTGTGGGCGGCCATCAGCGCCGACGTCCCTTCTTGTCGTCCTTCACGTGACCCTTGAAGGTGCGCGTCTGGGCGAACTCGCCGAGCTTGTGGCCGACCATCGACTCGGTGATGAACACCGGGACGTGCTTCCGGCCGTCATGGACGGCGAAGGTGTGACCGAGGAAGTCCGGCGCGATGACCGAACGACGCGACCAGGTCTTGATGACGTTCTTCGTGCCCGCTTCGTTCTGGGCGTCCACCTTCTTTTGCAGGTGGTCGTCGATGAAGGGGCCCTTTTTCAGGCTACGAGGCATTCCGCAGGCTCCTTATCAGCGCTTCTTGCCAGTACGACGGCGACGCACGATGAGCTTGTCGCTTTCCTTGTTGGGGCGGCGGGTGCGTCCCTCCGGCTGGCCCCACGGGCTCACCGGGTTACGACCACCGGAGGTGCGGCCCTCGCCACCACCGTGCGGGTGGTCGACCGGGTTCATGACGACACCACGGACGGTCGGGCGCTTGCCCTTCCAGCGCATGCGGCCGGCCTTGCCCCAGTTGATGTTGCTCTGCTCGGCGTTGCCGACCTCACCGACGGTGGCGCGGCAGCGCACGTCGACGTTGCGGATCTCACCGGACGGCATACGCAGCTGGGCGTAGGGACCGTCCTTGGCGACCAGCTGGATGCGAGCGCCGGCGCTGCGGGCGATCTTCGCGCCGCCGCCGGGCCGCAGCTCGACAGCGTGGATGACCGTACCCACGGGGATGTTGCGCATCGGCAGGTTGTTGCCGGGCTTGATGTCGGCGCTGGGGCCGTTCTCCACCCGGTCACCCTGCTTGAGGCGGTTCGGCGCCAGGATGTAGCGCTTCTCGCCGTCCGCGTAGTGCAGCAGCGCGATACGAGCGGTGCGGTTCGGGTCGTACTCGATGTGCGCGACCTTGGCCGGGATGCCGTCCTTGTCGTGGCGGCGGAAGTCGATCACGCGGTAGGCGCGCTTGTGCCCGCCACCGATGTGACGCGTCGTGATGCGCCCGGAGTTGTTGCGGCCACCGGTCTTGCTCAGCGGGCGCACCAGCGACTTCTCCGGCGTGGAGCGCGTCACCTCGACGAAGTCCGCCACCGAGCTGCCGCGGCGACCCGGGGTCGTCGGCTTGTACTTACGGATACCCATTGCTTATGTCCTCGTTCCCAGTCTCTCGACGTCGCCGGCTCAGGCCGAAGCCCCGAAGATGTCGATCGAGCCTTCCTTGAGGGTGACGATGGCCCGCTTGGTGTCCTTGCGCTTGCCGGCGCCGAAGCGCGTGCGACGCGTCTTGCCCTGACGGTTCAGGGTGTTCACGGACGCGACCTTGACGCCGAAGATGTTCTCCACAGCGATCTTGATCTCGGTCTTGTTGGCCCGCGGGTCGACGAGGAAGGTGTACTTCCCTTCGTCGAGCAGCCCGTAGGACTTCTCCGAGACGATCGGCGCGATGAGGATGTCGCGGGGGTTCTTGTTCAGGTTCACTTCGCGGCCTCCTTGCGCGCGCCGGCCGCGGCCGAGATGAACGAGCGCAGCGCGGCCTCGGTGAAGACGACGTCGTCGGCGCACAGGACGTCGTAGGTGTTGAGCTGGTCGGTCCACAGCACGTGCACGTCGGGCAGGTTGCGCACGGACAGGGCGCCGCACTCGTCGCCGCGCTCGAGCACGACGAGCAGGTTGCGGCGGTCGGTGACCTTCTCCAGCAGGATGCGCGCCGCCTTGGTCGACGCGGCCTGGCCGTCGATGACGCCGGCGAGGGCGTGCACGCGGCCGTGACGCGCCCGGTCCGAGAGGGCGCCACGCAGGGCGGCGGCCTTCATCTTCTTGGGGGTGCGCTGGCTGTAGTCGCGCGGCTGCGGTCCGTGGACGGTGCCACCGCCGGCGAACTGCGGCGCACGGGTCGAGCCCTGGCGGGCGCGTCCGGTGCCCTTCTGGCGGTAGGGCTTACGCCCACCACCGCGGACTTCGCCGCGGGTCTTGGCCGACGCGGTGCCCTGGCGGGCGGCGGCGAGCTGGGCGACGACGACCTGGTGGATCAGCGGCACGTTCGTCGCGACGTCGAAGAGCTCGGCGGGCAGCTCGATGCTGCCGCCCTTGGCGCCGGTGGTGTCGAGGATGTCGATGACCGTCACGGCTCAGGCCCCCTTGGCTGCGGTGCGGACGAGGACGATCCCGCCGCGCGGGCCGGGGACGGCGCCCTTGACGAGCAGGAGCCCGCGCTCGGCGTCGACCGCGTGGATCGTCAGGTTCTGAGTGGTCTGGCGCACGCCACCCATGCGACCGGCCATGCGCACGCCCTTGAAGACGCGACCGGGGGTCGCGCAGGCGCCGATGGAGCCGGGCTTGCGGTGGTTGCGGTGGGCACCGTGGGAGGCGCTGACGCCGTGGAAGCCGTGACGCTTCATGACGCCGGCGAAGCCCTTGCCCTTGGTCGTGCCCGCGACGTCGATCTTCTGACCGGACTCGAAGGTCTCGACCGTGAGCTCCTGCCCGAGGCTGAAGTCACCGGCGTCGGCGGTGCGCAGCTCTACGAGGTGGCGGCGCGGGGCGACCCCGGCCTTCTCGAAGTGGCCCGACATGGGCTTGTTGACCTTGCGCGGGTCGATGGCGCCGAAGGCGATCTGGACGGCGTCGTAGCCGTCGGTCTCGTTGTTGCGGACCTGCGTCACAACGCAGGGTCCGGCCTTGATGACCGTCACGGGCACGAGGCGGTTGTCGGCGTCCCAGACCTGGGTCATGCCGAGCTTCTCGCCGAGGAGTCCCTTGACGGCGCGTTCGCGTGTCGAAGTCATGTTCGTTGCTCCTGCTGCTGTCTGGGACTTACAGCTTGATCTCGATGTTGACGTCCGCCGGCAGGTCGAGTCGCATGAGCGAGTCGACGGCCTTCGGCGTGGGGTCAACGATGTCGATGAGCCGCTTGTGCGTGCGCATCTCGAAGTGCTCGCGGCTGTCCTTGTACTTGTGGGGCGACCGGATGACGACGAAGACGTTCTTCTCCGTCGGCAGCGGCACGGGGCCGACCACTGTCGCACCCGCGCGGGTGACCGTGTCGACAATCTTGCGCGCCGAGCTGTCGATGACCTCGTGGTCGTACGACTTCAGCCGGATGCGGATCTTCTGTCCCGCCATCGCTTCGTCAGACTCTCTCTCGTCGTTCTCTCGGACCGGCCACTCCGACCCCCGCGCTCGGGCGTGTCGCACTGTGCTCGATAGCGAACAGCATGCAAAAGCCCGCCTGCCTCGCGGCTCCCGCCGTCAGCCAGGAGCTGACAGCGATCCAGCGACACAGTCGGTGGTCGATGAAACCGGAGCTTGCGCTTCCACGTCGCGAGGCACCGGTTCCGCGGCCGACGCGCGACTCTGACCGAGTGATATCGGCGGTCTCGCGGGTCGAATCCGTGGTGCTAGTAACCTCGTTCGAGGGACTGTGGTGCAGGCGTCAGGCCTTATCCACGCGTCAAGCAACCGCTCCATAGTGCCAGATCTACCCCAGTCGACTCAAATCGCCGCTGCGGGTGCCGATACGCCGCCGCCGGCCCTGCCGCAGGGATGCCCAGTGATGCCTGAAGTGACCTCGACGTCCGCGACTTCGTCACGGCCGGAACGCCGAGGTGGCGGCGAGCTCCTCGTCGATCGGCAGCTCGCCGCGACGGACGGCCTGGGCGAAGCGCGCGTGGTCGGACTCGGTCTGGTCGGCGTAGCGGCGCGCGAACGTCGCCAAGGCGTCGCCCGCCCGCTCCCCCTTGCCGAGATAGCCGGCGATCATCGAGGCGCCCGACGTGCGCGCATGCCCCTTGGCCAGCAGATGCCCGACGATGCCGGAGTAGTCCGTGAGCGCCGCCGTGTCCAGGCCGTCCAGCGGCACCGTGCCCTTCTGATTGCGGAATTGGCGCACGTAGCAACTCATGTCCCCGACGCTGGTCCACCCCAGGAGGGGGTCGGAGACCGTCTGGAGCGCCTGCTGATATTCCACGACCCGCTGCCCCTGATGCGCGTGCCACACCGAGTCGCCGTGCACGAAGGGCGCGAGCACCGAGCGTCGCGCCTGCTTGAGCTGCAGGAAGAGCACGTCGTCGGGATCGCTGCCCTCGAGCAGCACGACATACGCGCGCAGACCGACGCTGCCGACACCGACGACCTTGTGGGCGATGTCGGCGATCGTGTAGCCGCCGATCGCACGCCGCCAGTGCGGCTGGAGCGTCATGAGGTAGTCGTCGAGGGCGACGGCGACCTGGTCGTACTCCTCCTGCGGCAGCCGCGTGATGAGCGGCGGCTCGATGACGATGCGGCGCCCCTCCTGCGATTCCCGGGTGAACTTCGGCAGCACCCGGTCGCTCGTGCGGCGGCGCGCCTTGCGGACGGCCCGCTCGATCTGGTCCCGCAGCGAAGTCTCCGTGACGCTCTCGTTGAGGCCCTCGACGTCGAGCCGGTTGTAGGAGCGCCACAGCAGCGGCTGGTGGGCGAGGAAGCGGACCTCGTCGCGATAGGCCAGGACGCAGCGACGCACGGCCGCCGAGCAGTCGTCCTCCCCGACCCCGTTCTCCCGCCCGGCGACGTGGATCGAGGCGACGAGGCGGCGCAGGTCCCACTCCCAGGCGCCGGGGTGCGCCTCGTCGAAGTCGTTGAGGTCCATGACGAGTTCGCCCTCGGGCGAGCCGTAGAAGCCGAAGTTGCCCAGGTGCGCGTCGCCGCACACGACGGGGGTGATGCCGGTCGACGGCAGATGGGCGACGTCCCACGCCATGACGACCGCGCTGCCGCGCAGGAATCCGTAGGGGCTGCCGACCATCCGGGCGACCCGCACGGGGATGAGGTCCGCGAGCCGGCCCCGGTGCGACTGCTGGATGAGCGTCACGGGGTTGGGCCGCAGCCGCGGGGCACGCCAGCGGGCGAGGTCACCGCGAGGGACGTCGACCCGCAGCGACTTGCCCAGCTCGAACCGCTCGTCCCGGCTCGTCGGCCGGTGCCGCAGGGAGTGATACGCCGAGCTGTCCGTCGCGGCCAGCACCTGATGCTGCTGCTCGGTCATCCGCACCACCTCCCAGACGGGCACATCCCGCCTATCTTGCCCGATTCTCCGGCGGCCACGCGCGGTAGCCGGCCGGTCCCTGAGCACGCGACCTGCCGCGCACCAGGGGCGCCGCAGACCTGATGGCCGCCCCCTGCGCGCCCGTCAGCCGACGTCGCGGACGTCGCCGGGGTTGCAGCCGGCGGCGACCGTGCGCCAGTAGCCGACGGCCGGGCGGGCGGGCTCCAGATACCAGGCGTCCTTGGTGGAGGCGAAGGAGGCATGGCAGATGAACTGGTCGCGCATGCCGGGGGTGTCGGCAGCGGGCACGGCCCGCACGATGCGGCGCCACGCTTCGTCGAAGACGTCCGAGGAGCTGGAGTCCCGCAGCAGCTGCGACGGCGTCACCACCAGAGCGCGCTCACCGTCGCGGGTCACCCACGAGGCGTCGTGCACCAGCCGCGGCAGGGCGGTCACGTCCGCCTCCGCGGTCGCCGAGGTCTCCGCGGACTGCCCGCCGGCGGGCGTGCCCGAGGCCTGCCCCGCTGTCCGTTCGGAGGGCGGGGCCCCGCTGTCGTCGCCGGAGGCAGAGGCGCAGGCCCCCATGCCTAGGAGCAGCACACCTACGAGCACGACCTGTGCGACCTTCTTCACCACTCCCCCAGTGTCCGGCAGCCGGCTGAGAGTGCCCCGGACATGCCGGAGGGGCCCGAGCCAGTGGCTCGAGCCCCTCCGATCAGCGCGCGTACGCGCGGCAGATCACTTGATGATCTTGGTGACCCGACCGGCGCCGACGGTGCGGCCACCCTCGCGGATCGCGAACTTCAGGCCCTCTTCCATCGCGATGGGCTGGATGAGGTCGACCTTCATGTCGGTGTTGTCACCGGGCATGACCATCTCGGTGCCCTCGGGCAGGTGCACGACACCCGTCACGTCCGTGGTCCGGAAGTAGAACTGCGGACGGTAGTTGTCGTAGAACGGCGTGTGACGGCCGCCCTCGTCCTTGGACAGGATGTAGACCTGGCCCTCGAACTCGGTGTGCGGGGTGATCGAACCCGGCTTGCAGACGACCTGGCCGCGCTCGACGTCCTCACGCTTGACGCCACGCAGCAGCAGGCCGACGTTCTCGCCCGCGCGCCCCTCGTCGAGCAGCTTGCGGAACATCTCGATGCCGGTGACGGTGGTCTTGGTCGGGGCGCCGGTGTGGATACCGACGATCTCGACCTCCTCGTTCACCTTGAGCAGGCCACGCTCGATACGGCCGGTGACGACCGTGCCACGGCCCGTGATCGTGAAGACGTCCTCGACCGGCATGAGGAACGGCTTGTCGACGTCGCGCTCCGGCATCGGGATGGCCTCGTCGACCGCGTCCATGAGCTCGAGGACGGACTTGCCCCACTCCGCGTCACCCTCCAGCGCCTTGAGCGCGGAGACCTTGACGACGGGGACGTCGTCGCCGGGGAACTCGTACTGCGAGAGCAGCTCCCGGACCTCCATCTCGACGAGCTCGAGGATCTCCTCGTCGTCGACCATGTCGGCCTTGTTGAGCGCGACCACGATGTAGGGAACGCCCACCTGGCGAGCCAGGAGCACGTGCTCCTTGGTCTGCGGCATCGGGCCGTCGGTGGCCGCCACGACCAGGATCGCACCGTCCATCTGCGCCGCACCCGTGATCATGTTCTTCACGTAGTCGGCGTGGCCCGGGCAGTCGACGTGCGCGTAGTGACGGGACTCCGTCTGGTACTCGATGTGCGCGATGGAGATCGTGATACCGCGCTGCTTCTCTTCGGGAGCCTTGTCGATGTCATCGAACGCGAACTGCGGGTTCAGTTCCGGGTACTTGTCGTGCAGGACCTTGGAAATCGCAGCCGTCAGCGTCGTCTTGCCGTGGTCGATGTGACCGATGGTGCCGATGTTGACGTGCGGCTTGGTCCGCTCGAACTTCGCCTTCGCCACTGGTGTCCTCCTGTTGGACTTGGTGTGTCACGCAGACGTCCGCGTTGGGCAGGACCGCGTGGGGGGTTGGTTACTACGTGAAGAGCATCAACGGGTGAGTGTACCCGCCTCACTCGCCTCGCATCTTCTTGACGATCTCGTCCGCGACGTTCCGGGGAACCTCCGCGTAGGAGTCGAATTGCATCGTGTAGTTGGCGCGACCCTGCGTCTTGGAACGCAAGTCGCCAACGTACCCGAACATCTCCGACAGCGGCACGAGGGCGCGCACGACCTTGGCGCCGCTGATGTCGTCCATGGACTGGATCTGCCCACGACGGGAGTTGATGTCGCCGATGACGTCGCCCATGTAGTCCTCGGGCGTGCGCACCTCGACAGCCATCATCGGCTCGAGCAGGACCGGGTCGGCCTTGCGCAGCGCCTCCTTCGTGGCGATCGAGCCGGCGATCTTGAAGGCCATCTCCGAGGAGTCGACGTCGTGGTACGCACCGTCGAGCAGGCTCGCCTTGACGCCGACCATCGGGTAGCCGGCGAGGACGCCGAGCTGCAGCGCGTCCTGGATGCCCGCGTCCACCGAGGGGATGTACTCCCGCGGGATGCGGCCACCGGTCACCTTGTTCTCGAACTCGTACATCGCCCCTTCGGCGGTGTCGAGCGGGGAGTAGGTGATCTGGACCTTCGCGTACTGGCCGGAGCCACCGGTCTGCTTCTTGTGCGTGTAGTCGTACTTCTCCACCGCGCGACGGATGGTCTCGCGGTAGGCGACCTGCGGCTTGCCGATGTTGGCCTCGACCTTGAACTCGCGACGCATGCGGTCGACGAGGATGTCGAGGTGCAGCTCGCCCATGCCCTTGATGACGGTCTGGCCGGTCTCGACGTCGAGCTCGACCTGGAAGGTCGGGTCCTCCTGCGCGAGCTTCTGGATCGCCGTGCCGAGCTTCTCCTGGTCACCCTTGGTCTTGGGCTCGATGGCCACGGAGATGACCGGCTCGGGAAAGGTCATCGACTCGAGGATGATCTGGTCCTGCGGGTCGCACAGCGTGTCGCCGGTCGTCGTCTCCTTCAGACCGATCGCCGCGTAGATGTGCCCGGCGAGAGCCTCCTCGACCGGGTTCTCCTTGTTGGCGTGCATCTGGAAGAGCTTGCCGACGCGCTCCTTCTTGCCCTTGGTGGAGTTGATCACCTGGCTGCCGGCAGCGATGCGGCCGGAATACACGCGGATGAAGGTCAGCGTGCCGAAGAAGGGGTGCGCCGCGACCTTGAACGCCAGCGCCGAGAACGGCTCCTTGACGTCGGGCTTGCGGGTCAGCTCGACCTCCTCGTCGCCCGGCTTGTGGCCGATCATCGGCGGCACGTCCAGCGGCGAGGGCAGGTAGTCCACCACGGCGTCGAGCATCGGCTGCACGCCGCGGTTCTTGAAGGCGGAGCCGCACAGCACGGGGTAGAGCTCGGAGGTGATCGTCAGCTTGCGGATGCCGGCCTTGAGCTCCTCCGGGGTCAGCTCCTCGCCACCGAGGTACTTCTCCATGAGCTCGTCGTCGCTCTCGGCGACACGCTCGACGAGGTGCTGGCGGTACTCCTCCACGCGGTCCAGCAGGTCCTCGGGAATCTCGCGGACCTCGTACTTCGCGCCGAGCGTCACGTCACCCTTGGCGTCACCGGGCCACACGAGCGCGCGCTTGTAGATGAGGTCGACGACGCCGATGAAGTCGGCCTCGGCCCCGATCGGCAGCTGCAGCACGAGCGGCTCGGCGCCCAGACGGTCCTTGATGGTCTGCACCGTGAAGTAGAAGTCGGCGCCCATCTTGTCCATCTTGTTGACGAAGCAGACGCGCGGGACGTCGTACTTGTCGGCCTGGCGCCACACGGTCTCGGACTGGGGCTCGACGCCCTCCTTGCCGTCGAAGACGGCGACCGCGCCGTCGAGCACGCGCAGCGAGCGCTCCACCTCGACGGTGAAGTCCACGTGGCCGGGCGTGTCGATGATGTTGATCTGGTTGCCCTCCCAGAAGGAGGTCACCGCCGCGGACGTGATCGTGATGCCGCGTTCCTTCTCCTGCTCCATCCAGTCCGTCGTCGACGCACCGTCGTGGGTCTCACCCATCTTGTGGTTGACGCCGGTGTAGAAGAGGATGCGCTCGGTCGTCGTCGTCTTGCCGGCGTCGATGTGCGCCATGATGCCGATGTTGCGGACCTTGCTGAGGTCGGTCAGGACATCGAGTGCCACAGGATCTCTCGTCTCGTTTCGTCGTCTGTCCGCCCCGGGTGGGGCGGTCGTGGCGGCGGTGGGCCGCCGGGGAAAAACATCGGGGGCGGGATCACGCCCTCACCGAGGCGGCCGCGACGTGGTGGCCGCGGCCGCGACGGTGAGGGCTCGTGATCACCAGCGGTAGTGCGCGAAGGCCTTGTTCGACTCGGCCATCTTGTGCGTGTCCTCGCGGCGCTTCACGGAGGCGCCGAGACCGTTGCTCGCGTCGAGGATCTCGTTCATCAGACGCTCGGTCATCGTCTTCTCCCGACGCTGCCGGGCGTAGCCGACGAGCCAGCGCAGCGACAGCGTGGTCGCGCGGCCGGGCTTGACCTCGACCGGCACCTGGTAGGTCGCACCGCCGACGCGGCGGGACTTGACCTCCAGGGCGGGCTTGACGTTGTCCAGCGCACGCTTGAGCGTGACGACGGGGTCGGTGCCGGTCTTCTGACGGCAGCCCTCGAGGGCGCCGTAGACGATGCGCTCGGCGATCGACTTCTTGCCGTCGAGCAGGATCTTGTTCACCAGCTGCGTCACCAGAGGCGACCCGTAGACGGGGTCGACGACGAGCGGGCGCTTCGGGGCGGGTCCCTTGCGAGGCATTACTTCTTGTCCTTCTTCGCTCCGTAGCGGGAACGCGCCTGCTGGCGGTTCTTGACGCCCTGGGTGTCGAGGGAGCCGCGGATGATCTTGTAGCGGACACCCGGCAGGTCCTTCACACGACCGCCACGCACGAGCACGATCGAGTGCTCCTGCAGGTTGTGGCCGACGCCCGGGATGTAGGCGGTCACCTCGATGCCGGAGGTGAGCTTGACGCGCGCGACCTTGCGCAGCGCGGAGTTCGGCTTCTTGGGCGTCGTGGTGTAGACGCGGGTACACACACCGCGTCGCTGCGGGCTGCCCTTGAGCGCCGGAGTCTTGGCCTTGGAGGCCTTGTCCTGGCGCCCCTTACGGACGAGCTGGTTGATGGTGGGCACGCATTCTCCGTTTGTCGTTTCGCTGATCGGCCGACGTTTCGGCCTCCTTGTTCTGCCCGGACCGGCCGATAGGACGGCACCGGGTGCTCCCCCCTGCACTTCCGGGTGAGCGGGTCGAAGACCCGACCCGACCGGACGCCCGGCGAGAGGACATGTACGGGACGGACGAATCGGCGTGAGCCGCTCCGCGCTCCCCCGCCCGAGTCACCCCCCCGGGACTCTGCTCGGCCGGGCCCCCGATGGGTTGCCCGTCCCGCCAGAGCGGATCGAGGACGAGCGGATCAAGGCAGGGTCCACCCAAGACATGCCCTACCAGACTACCGGCGGCGGTACTGCGCTCCAAATTCCGACAGGCGCGCCGTGGACCTGCCGCGATGCCGCGCCCCAGACCCCCCGGGCGGCCGGTCGACCGGTCGACGGGGCGCCCGGGCCGGGACGGCCGATGCCGGCGGACACCCCGCAGGGCGCCGCCGGCATCGTCGCAATCACCAGCTGCTGCGCGCAGCCGAGCGAGCCGCGCTCGCTCAGCCGTCGAGGCCGAGGGTGGCGTCGTCGAGGCGCACGGCCTCGCCCGACCCCGGACCGAAGGCCGCGTAGTCGTAGGGCTGGTAGTCGGGCATCGAGTACATCGCGGCCTTGGCCTCTTCGGTCGGCTCGACCCGCACGTTGCGGTAGCGGGGCAGGCCCGTACCGGCCGGGATGAGCTTGCCGAGGATGACGTTCTCCTTGAGGCCGAGCAGCGGGTCGGACTTGGCGTGGATCGCCGCGTCCGTGAGCACCCGCGTCGTCTCCTGGAAGGACGCCGCCGACAGCCACGAGTCGGTGGCCAGCGAGGCCTTCGTGATGCCCATGAGCTCGGGGCGACCCGAGGCGGGGCGACCACCCTCGGCCACGACGCGGCGGTTCTCGGTCTCGAAGTGGCCGCGCTCGGCCATCGAGCCCGGGAGCAGGTCGGCGTCGCCGGCCTCGATGATCGTCACGCGCCGCAGCATCTGGCGCACGATGACCTCGATGTGCTTGTCGTGGATCGACACACCCTGCTGCCGGTAGACGTTCTGCACCTCGTCGACGAGGTGCATCTGCACCGCGCGGGGGCCGAGGATGCGCAGGACCTGCTTGGGGTCGATCGCACCCTGGACGAGCTTCGTGCCGACCTCGACGTGCTGGCCGTCGCTGATGAGCAGGCGCGAGCGCTTGCTCACCGGGTAGGCGTGCTCCTCGCTGCCGTCGTCCGGCGTGAGCAGGATGCGGCGCGCCTTGTCGGTCTCCTCGATCTGCACGCGACCGGTCGCCTCGGCGATCGGGGCGACACCCTTGGGGGTGCGCGCCTCGAAGAGCTCGACCACACGCGGCAGACCCTGCGTGATGTCGTCACCGGCCACACCACCGGTGTGGAAGGTGCGCATCGTCAGCTGGGTGCCGGGCTCACCGATCGACTGGGCCGCGATGATGCCGACGGCCTCGCCGATGTCGACGAGCTTGCCGGTCGCCAGCGAGCGCCCGTAGCACTTCGCGCAGGTGCCGACGCGGCTGTCGCAGGTGAGCACGGAGCGCACCTTGACCTCCTCGACGCCCGCGCCGATGAGCGCGCCGATGGCAACGTCACCGAGGTCGGTGCCCGCGTCGACGACGACCTCGCCGTCGACGACGACGTTCTCGGCGAGCGTGCGGGCGTAGACCGCGGCCTCGACGTCGTCGTGCGGCGCGAGCGTGCCGTCCGTGCGACGCACCGCGATCGGCAGCGTGAGGCCACGCTCGGTGCCGCAGTCCTCCTCGCGGATGATGACGTCCTGGCTGACGTCGACCAGACGTCGGGTCAGGTAGCCGGAGTCGGCGGTCCGCAGCGCGGTGTCCGCCAGACCCTTACGCGCACCGTGCGTCGAGATGAAGAACTCGAGCACCGACAGGCCCTCGCGGAAGTTCGCCTTGATCGGACGAGGGATGATCTCGCCCTTCGGGTTGGCCATGAGACCACGCATCCCGGCGATCTGGCGCAGCTGGAACCAGTTACCACGCGCGCCCGAGGACACCATGCGGTAGATCGGGTTGGTGCGCGGGAAGTTCGCCTCCATCTCCTTGGCGACCTCGGCGCTGCCCTGGGTCCAGATCTCGATGAGCTCCTGACGGCGCTCCTCGTCGGTGATCAGACCGCGCTCGTACTGCAGCTGCACCTTCTCGGCCTTGGCCTCGTAGCCGGAGAGGATCTCCGGCTTGCGGGGCGGGGTGACGACGTCGCTGATGGCGACGGTCGTGCCCGAGCGGGTGGCCCAGTAGTAGCCGGCCTCCTTGAGAGCGTCCAGGCTCGCGGCGACCTGCACCTTGCTGTAGCGCTCGGCGAGGTCGTTGACGATGAGCGAGAGGCGCTTCTTGTCGACCGGCACGTCGACGAACGGGTAGTCCAGCGGCAGCGTCCGGTTGAAGATCGCACGACCCAGGGTCGTCTCGATGATCGCCGAGTCCAGCGAACCGTCCTCGCGCAGCTGCGCGCCCTCGGGCATCGCGAAGCCCGCCGGCGGCACGAAGTCGCGGGTGCGGACCGTGATCGGCGTGCCGAGCTTGATCTCGCCGGCGTCGAAGGCCATCCGGGCCTCGGCGACGCTGGAGAACGCCCGCGGCTGCTCGCCCTCGGGGGTCTCCACCGCGCTGGTGAGGTGGAACAGCCCGATGATCATGTCCTGGCTGGGCATGGTCACCGGCCGGCCGTCGGCCGGCTTGAGGATGTTGTTGCTGGAGAGCATGAGGATGCGGGCCTCGGCCTGCGCCTCGGAGCTCAGCGGCACGTGGACGGCCATCTGGTCACCGTCGAAGTCGGCGTTGAACGCGCCGCAGACGAGCGGGTGCAGCTGGATCGCCTTGCCCTCGACGAGCTGCGGCTCGAACGCCTGGATGCCGAGGCGGTGCAGGGTGGGCGCGCGGTTGAGCAGCACGGGGTGCTCGGTGATGACCTCTTCGAGGACGTCCCACACCGCCGGGCGCGCGCGCTCGACCATGCGCTTGGCCGACTTGATGTTCTGCGCGTGGTCGAGGTCGACGAGCCGCTTCATGACGAAGGGCTTGAAGAGCTCGAGCGCCATCTGCTTGGGCAGACCGCACTGGTGCAGCTTCAGGGTCGGGCCGACGACGATGACCGAACGCCCCGAGTAGTCGACGCGCTTGCCGAGCAGGTTCTGCCGGAAGCGACCCTGCTTGCCCTTGAGCATGTCGGACAGCGACTTCAGCGGCCGGTTGCCCGGGCCGGTGACCGGACGACCGCGGCGACCGTTGTCGAACAGCGCGTCGACGGCCTCCTGGAGCATCCGCTTCTCGTTGTTGACGATGATCTCCGGCGCGCCGAGGTCCAGGAGCCGCTTGAGGCGGTTGTTCCGGTTGATGACGCGACGGTAGAGGTCGTTGAGGTCGGAGGTCGCGAAGCGGCCACCGTCGAGCTGCACCATCGGGCGCAGGTCCGGCGGGATGACCGGGACGCAGTCGAGCACCATGCCCATGGGCGAGTTGCTCGTCAGCTGGAAGGCCGTGACGACCCGCAGTCGCTTGATGGCGCGGGTCTTCTTCTGGCCCTTGCCGGTCGCGATGATCTCGTGCAGGAGCGCGGACTCCGCGGCCAGGTCGAAGGTCTCGAGACGCTTCTGCAGCGCCGCCGCCCCCATGCCTCCCTCGAAGTACAGGCCGTAGCGCAGCCGCATCTCGCGGTAGAGGACCTCGTCGCCCTCGAGGTCCTGGACCTTGAGGTTCTTGAAGCGGTCCCACACCTGGTTGAGGCGCTCGACCTGCTGGTCGGCCTTTTTGCGGATGTTGTTCATCTCGCGCTCGGCGCTCTCACGCACCTTGCGGCGGACGTCGCCCTTGGCCCCTTCGGCCTCGAGCTCGGCCAGGTCGGACTCGAGCCGCTTGGCGCGGGAGTCGACCTCGGCGTCGCGGGCCTTCTCGATCTCCTTCTTCTCGACGTCCAGCTCGGCCTCGAGCGACGGCAGGTCGCGGTGGCGGGCCTCCTCGTCGACGGAGGTGATCATGTAGGCCGCGAAGTAGATGACCTTCTCGAGGTCCTTCGGCGCGAGGTCCAGCAGGTAGCCCAGCCGGCTCGGCACACCCTTGAAATACCAGATGTGCGTGACGGGCGCGGCGAGCTCGATGTGGCCCATCCGCTCGCGGCGCACGCCGGAGCGCGTCACCTCGACGCCGCAGCGCTCACAGATGATGCCCTTGAAGCGGACCCGCTTGTACTTGCCGCAGTAGCACTCCCAGTCCCGGGTGGGGCCGAAGATCTTCTCGCAGAAGAGTCCGTCCTTCTCGGGCTTGAGCGTGCGGTAGTTGATGGTTTCCGGCTTCTTCACTTCGCCGTGGCTCCACGTGCGGATGTCGTCCGCCGTGGCCAGCCCGATACGCAGCTCGTCGAAGAAGTTCACGTCCAGCACGTGTGTCTCTCTCTCACTTCACAAACTCGGGGTCAGCACGTTTGGTGGTGTCGGCGCAGGCCGCCGGGTCGCCGGCGGCCTGCGACGCACTCAGACTTCTTCGACGCTGCTCGGCTCGCGCCGGGACAGGTCGATGCCGAGCTCCTCGGCCGCGCGGAAGACCTCCTGGTCCGGCTCGCGCAGATCGATCTGGGTGCCGTCGGAGGAGAGCACCTCCACGTTGAGGCAGAGGCTCTGCATCTCCTTGATGAGCACCTTGAAGGACTCGGGGATGCCCGGCTCGGGGATGTTCTCGCCCTTGACGATCGCCTCGTAGACCTTGACGCGGCCCGTCACGTCGTCGGACTTGATCGTCAGCAGCTCCTGCAGGGCGTACGCGGCGCCGTAGGCCTCGAGCGCCCACACCTCCATCTCGCCGAAACGCTGCCCACCGAACTGCGCCTTACCACCCAGCGGCTGCTGCGTGATCATCGAGTACGGACCCGTGCTGCGGGCGTGGATCTTGTCGTCCACGAGGTGGTGCAGCTTGAGGATGTACATGTAGCCCACCGAGATCGGCTCCGGGTAGGGCTCGCCGGAGCGGCCGTCGAAGAGCCGCGCCTTGCCGGAGGCGCCGATGAGGCGCTGACCGTCGCGGGTCGGCAGGGTCGCGTCGAGCAGACCGGTGATCTCGTTCTCGCCGGCACCGTCGAAGACGGGGGTGGCGACGCGGGTGCCGGGGGGTGCCTGACGCCCGTCGGCCGGGATCATCTCGGCCCACTCCGGCGCGCCCTCGATCTCCCACCCGCGGCTCGCGGCCCAGCCCAGGTGCAGCTCGAGGATCTGGCCGATGTTCATGCGGCCGGGCACACCGAGCGGGTTGAGCACGACGTCGACCGGCGTGCCGTCCTCGAGGAAGGGCATGTCCTCGACCGGGAGGATCTTGGAGATGACGCCCTTGTTGCCGTGGCGGCCGGCGAGCTTGTCGCCGTCGGTGATCTTGCGCTTGTTCGCGACGTAGACGCGGACGAGCTGGTTGACGCCCGGGGGCAGCTCGTCGCCCTCCTCGCGGTCGAAGACCTTGACGCCGATCACGGTGCCGGTCTCGCCGTGGGGCACCTTCAGAGAGGTGTCGCGGACCTCGCGCGCCTTCTCACCGAAGATCGCGCGCAGCAGGCGCTCCTCCGGCGTCAGCTCGGTCTCACCCTTGGGCGTGACCTTGCCGACGAGCAGGTCGCCGTCGCGGACCTCGGCGCCGATCCGGATGATCCCGCGCTCGTCGAGGTCGGCGAGGACCTCCTCGGAGACGTTGGGGATGTCGCGGGTGATCTCCTCCGGGCCGAGCTTGGTGTCGCGCGCGTCGACCTCGTGCTCCTCGATGTGGATCGAGGAGAGCACGTCGTCCTGCACGAGACGCTGGCTCAGGATGATCGCGTCCTCGTAGTTGTAGCCCTCCCACGGCATGAACGCGACGAGCAGGTTGCGCCCGAGGCTCATCTCGCCACCGTCGGTCGCGGGACCGTCGGCGATGACGGAGCCGACCTCGAGCCGGGCCCCCTCGTCGACGAGCACGCGCTGGTTGTACGAGGTGCCCTGGTTGGAGCGCATGAACTTGGCGATCCGGTAGGACTGGTAGGTGCCGTCGTCGTTGGCGACCGACACGACGTCCGCCGAGACCGACTGGACGACACCGGCCTTCGTCGCGCGGACGACGTCACCGGAGTCCAGCGCCGCGCGGTACTCCATGCCGGTGCCGACGAAGGGCGCCTCGGAGCGGACGAGCGGCACGGCCTGGCGCTGCATGTTCGCGCCCATGAGCGCGCGGTTCGCGTCGTCGTGCTCGAGGAACGGGATGAGCGCGGTCGCCGCGGAGACCATCTGGCGCGGCGAGACGTCCATGTAGTCGACGTCCTCGCCCGGCAGGTCCTCGGACTCGCCGCCCTTGGAGCGCACGAGCACGCGCTCGTCGACGAAGTAGCCGTCCTCGCCGATCGGCGCGTTGGCCTGGGCGATGACGAACTCGTCCTCCTCGTCGGCCGAGAGGTAGTGCACCTCGTCGCTGACCTTGCCCTTCTCGACCTTGCGGTAGGGCGTCTCGACGAAGCCGAACGGGTTGATCCGCCCGTAGGAGGCCAGGGAGCCGATGAGGCCGATGTTCGGGCCTTCCGGCGTCTCGATCGGGCACATGCGGCCGTAGTGCGACGGGTGGACGTCGCGGACCTCCATGCCGGCGCGGTCGCGGGACAGACCACCCGGGCCCAGCGCGGAGAGGCGACGCTTGTGCGTCAGGCCCGCGAGCGGGTTGTTCTGGTCCATGAACTGCGAGAGCTGGCTCGTGCCGAAGAACTCGCGGATGCTCGCGACGACGGGGCGGATGTTGATGAGGGTCTGCGGCGTGATCGCCTCGACGTCCTGGGTCGTCATCCGCTCGCGCACGACGCGCTCCATCCGGGACAGGCCCGTGCGGACCTGGTTCTGGATGAGCTCGCCGACGTTGCGCAGGCGACGGTTGCCGAAGTGGTCGATGTCGTCGGTCTCGACGCGGATCTCCACGTCCTGACCGCGGCGGCGACCGGGCATCGACTCCTGGCCGGCGTGCAGCGCCACGATGTACTTGATCGTCGCGACGATGTCGTCCACAGTGAGGGTCGACGACGCGAGCTCGGTCTCCAGACCCAGCTTCTTGTTGACCTTGTAGCGTCCGACCTTGGCCAGGTCGTAGCGCTTGGGGTTGAAGTAGAGGTTGTCCAGCAGCGCCTGCGCGGCCTCCTTCGTCGGGGGCTCGCCCGGGCGCAGCTTGCGGTAGATGTCGAGCAGGGCGTCGTCCTGACCGGTCGTCGAGTCCTTCTCGAGCGTCATGCGCATCGAGTCGTACTCGCCGAACTCCTCGAGGATGCGGGCGTCGCTCCACCCGAGGGCCTTGAGCAGGACCGTGACGGACTGCTTGCGCTTGCGGTCGACGCGCACGCCGACCATGTCGCGCTTGTCGATCTCGAACTCCAGCCAGGCGCCGCGGCTCGGGATGACCTTCGCCGAGTAGATGTCCTTGTCGGAGGTCTTGTCCGGAGTGCGCTCGAAGTAGACGCCCGGGCTGCGCACGAGCTGGGACACGACGACGCGCTCGGTGCCGTTGATGATGAACGTGCCGCGCTCGGTCATGAGCGGGAAGTCGCCCATGAAGACCGTCTGAGACTTGATCTCACCGGTCGTGTTGTTCATGAACTCGGCGGTGACGAACAGCGGGGCGCTGTAGGTCATGTCCCGCTCTTTGCACTCGTCGATCGAGTACTTCTGGTCCTCGAACCGGTGGTCCCGGAAGCTCAGGGACATCGACCCGGAGAAGTCCTCGATCGGGGAGATCTCCTCGAAGATCTCCTCGAGACCGGAGCGCTCGGGGACGTCGTCGCGGCCTGCCTCGATGGCCTGCGCCACGCGCTCCTGCCACCGCTCGTTGCCGAGCAGCCAGTCGAAGCTCTCGGTCTGGAGTGCCAGCAGGTCGGGCACCTCCAGGGGTTCGCGGATCTTCGCGAAAGACACACGGCCGGAGGCCGTGATAGCACTGGACATCTTCTGGGTCGCGGTACGCGAGGCAGCCAAGGATGGTCCTTCCAGAGGCCTGGGTTGTTCGGCGGTCGCGCCTGCCACATTGTCCCCAGCACCCCGGGAGACACCCTGACCAGCGATCCTTGCCCTGGTGGGGGGCGGTGTCCGGCACCGGCATCGAAGCCGGGCAATGGACGGATCGGGGGGTCGACTCGAAACAGGCTGGGCGCATGAGCAGCGCAAAGCGACAGCATACCGAAGCGCGCCAGCGGAGTCCAATCGGACCCCATCGGCACCGAAGGGGCCTGACCTGAGCCCGCAGTGACCGCAGTC
>JAVTVZ010000157.1:0-6433 GCA_032229625.1 Dermatophilaceae bacterium
CGGGTCGAGCCCTATCGCCTGGTGGCGACCGGGCGGCGGTGGTATCTCTTCGCGTTCGACCTCGACCGCGACGACTGGCGGGTCTTCCGCCTCGACCGGATGCGGCAGGTGCAGGCGACGACGTGGCGCTTCACACCCCGGCCGAGCCCGGATGCCGTCGAGCATGTGACCCGGGGCATCAGCCGGGCGGCCTACCGTCACGACGCGACGATCCGGGTCGCCGCGCCCGCCGACGTCGTGCGGGACCGATACGGCCCGACGATGGCGCAGGTCGAGCCCCTGCCCGACGCGGCGGACGGCTCACCGGCGTGCCTGCTGCGCGTCGGCGGTGACGACCTGGACGCCGTGGCGGCCTACCTGGCCTTCCTGCCGTGGGACTTCGAGGCCCTCGACCCTCCGGAGCTGCGGGCGACGCTGCGCCGCCTCGGCACCCGGCTGCAGCAGGCCGCCGGGCCGCCGTGACCGCCCGTCAGTCGGTCGCGGTGAGGGCGTCGTGCAGGGCGGCGCGGACGGTGTCGTCGTCGGCGCCGAGCAGCCGAGCGCCGGCGACGTAGGTGAGGGCGAGCTCGGCGATCCGGGTGCGCCGCTCCGCGGCCGAGAGCGCCCGGGCCGGGGCCGTCACGCGCGTGCCGGCCCCGCGCGCGCTGCGCACGAGCCCCTCGGCCTCCAGCTCGCGGTAGGCCCGCGCGACGGTGCCGGTCGCCAGCGCGAGGTCGGCGGCGAGCCGGCGCACCGGCGCGAGGCGGGCCCCTTCGGCCAGGGCCCCGGAGGTGATGAGCGCGGCCAGCTGGCGGCGCAGCTGCTCGTAGGGCGGCGTCGGGTCGGCCGGGTCGATACGGACCGATGCGTTCATCGCCTGACTCCTGACGCCGACGTCGGCGCGAGCAACCGCGCGTGTCTCAAGGAGAGATGACAGCACAGGCCGGGCGGCGCGGCGCGCTTGTCTCGCGGCACTGCGACAACTTGTCCGCGTGTCGAGCCCGGCCGTCGATCGACCGGGCCCGGCGGGGGCGGACGTGGCCGGGTCGGCCGCCGCGACTGCCGACCCGGCCAGGTCGCGGCACCTAAAGTGGGGGACATGCTGCTCTACGAGGGCGATCCGCAGCGGGTCGCCTCCCTCCTGCCGGGTCGGGGCTACACGCCGAACGGCCCACTCTTGCATTACACGCGGCGCTGCCTGCTCGACCAGGGGTGGACCGTGCGGGAGCTGTGGTGGTCGCGCGGGCAGGCGATGGAGACCGACGCGGCGTACGACGAGGCGAGCGACTTCGTCGCTGACGCGGGCTCGCCGCTGTTGCACCTGGTCGTCGGCAAGAGCCTGGGCACGATGGCCGCGCAGGCCGCGGTCGACGCGAGCCTGCCGGCGGTGTGGCTGACGCCGCTGCTCAAGGAGCCGGTCGTGCGGGCCGCGCTGGACGCCACGCTCGAGCCGACGCTGCTCGTCGGCGGCAGCGCCGACGACACCTGGGACCGCGCGGTCGCCGACGCGACCCGCTGCCAGGTCCACGAGATCGGTGGCGGCGACCACAGCCTGGAGATCCCCGGGTCCGTCCGCGACTCCCTGCGCGCCCTGGACTCCGTCATCCGCCGCGTCGACGACTTCATCCGCGGCCTGGAGCATTGAGGGCGGCGACCGCGGCATACGGCGGGTCCTGGCTGTGGAGCCGGTGGGGGGTCGTGATCCGCGGGTCGACGATCACCGCGACGCGCCGGCGCCCCGTCTCGTAGGGTCGGGCCAGCGACGTCGCCGGGCAGCCGACCCGGCGGCGCGTCCTGGAGAGGAGCCACGGTGACCACCCTGCTCGCCTTGCCCGGTGACGGCATCGGCCCGGAGATCACGCCCGCCACGCTGTCCGTGCTGGCGGCCGCCGACACTCGGTACGGGTTGGGCATCGAGGTCGAGGTGATGGACATCGGGCTGGCCGCCCTCGCGCAGCAGGGCACGACCCTGCCGCAGGCCGTGCTGGAGCGTTTTCCCCAGGTCGACGGCGTGATCCTCGGCCCCGTCTCGCACTACGACTACCCGCCCAAGGAGCAGGGCGGTCTCAATCCCTCGGGCGAGCTGCGGGTCCGCTTCGGGCTCGGCTCGAATGTCCGGCCGTGCGTCTCGCAGCCCGACCTGTCGATCCTGCGGCGGCCGATGGACCTGGTCATCGTCCGGGAAAACACCGAGGGCTTCTATGTCGATCGCGGCATGCACGCCGGCGGCGGCGAGGTCATGCCCGACCCCGACACCGTGCTCATCATCGGAAAGATCACGACGGCCGCCTCCACGCGCGTCGCGCGCACGGCTTTCGAGCTGGCGCGCTCACGGCGCCGCCGCGTGACGGTCGTGCACAAGGCCAACGTGCTGAAGATGTCCGGCGGCCACTTCCTGCGCTGCGTGCGCGACGTCGCGGCCGACTACCCGGACGTGCAGCTGGAGGAGTTGATCGTCGACGCGGCCGCGGCCATGCTCGTGCGCAAGCCCGACCACTTCGACGTCATCGTCACGACGAACATGTTCGGTGACATCCTCTCCGACGAGGCCTCCGAGCTGTGCGGAAGCCTCGGTCTGGGCGGCTCCCTCAATGTCGGCGACGACTACGCGATGGCTCAGGCGCAGCACGGCTCCGCCCCTGACATCGCCGGCCAGGGCGTCGCCAACCCCACGTCGCTCATCCTGTCGACGGCGATGCTGCTCGAGTGGCTCGGTCGACGTCGGGGCGAGCAGGCCTGTCTCGACGCCGCGCGAGCGATCACGGCTGCCGTCGACGCGACGATCGCCGACCCCGCGACCCGCACCCGCGACCTCGGGGGCACCCTGCGCACCGACGACTTCACCGCTGCCGTCGTCGCCGCGCTCGGCGCCCACGGCTGACCCCGGCGGGCCCGAACGTCCCGCCGCTCAGGCGCCCTCGGCGAGCGACTTGATCTTGGCGAGGGTGTCGTGCAGGCCGGCGCGGATCGCGTCGCCCTCGGCGCGCTCGCTGGTGATCCGCACGTAGAGCCGCGTGCCGTCGCCCTCGGCGTCGACGTCGAACGTGCCCTTGTAGTTGTTGCGGCCGCCGACCGAGCCCCAGGAGAAGGTGCGCCCCGGGCGGTCCACGCGCGTCCACGCCGTGCCCTGCACCTCGACGGTCGTCCCGTCGCTCAGGCGCGGACAGGCGGTGACCTCGACGGCGCCGTCGCCGACCTCCTCGGCGCGCGTCAGCCGCGGCATGTAGCCCGGCAGGTTGCTCACGTCGCACAGGTAGTCGAAGAGCCGCGCTGGAGGCATGGCGATCGAGATGGAGTCGGTGTATTCGGCCATGGCGCCGGTCTATCAGTGCGGACGGGCGCGCTCGGGGACTTCCGTCCCGACTGGTTCGTCACCCGGGCGGCGCGCCCCGGCACGCCCCGGCACGCCCCGGCACGCCCCGGCACGCCACGGTGACGCGGGGTGTCCAGCGTCCGGGTCGCCGACCGGAGCGCCCGGCCCGCCCCGGTAGCCTGCTGGGGTGCTGACCATGCAAGACGCGCTGCGCCGCCTTTCCGACTACTGGACCGAGCGCGGCTGCCTCACCTGGCAGCCCATCAACACCGAGGTCGGGGCCGGGACGATGAATCTCGCGACCGTCCTGCGGGTCCTGGGCCCCGAGCCGTGGGACGTCGCCTATGTCGAGCCGAGCGTGCGGCCCGACGACTCCCGCTACGGGGAAAACCCGAACCGGTTGCAGACGCACACGCAGTTCCAGGTGATCCTCAAGCCCGAGCCCGGCGATCCGCAGGAGCTCTACCTCGGCAGCTTGCAGGCCCTCGGCATCGACCTCGCCGCGCACGACGTGCGCTTCGTCGAGGACAACTGGGCGCAGCCGGCGATCGGCGCGTGGGGGCTGGGCTGGGAGGTCTGGCTCGACGGTATGGAGATCACGCAGTTCACGTATTTCCAGCAGGTCGGCGGGCAGGACCTCGACCCGGTGCCGGTCGAGCTCACCTACGGCATGGAGCGCATCCTCATGGCCGTGCAGGGGGTGACGCACTTCACGGACATCGCCTACGCGACGAAGGCCGACGGGTCCGTCGTCACCTACGGCGAGGCGTTCGGCCAGCAGGAATACGAGATGAGCCGCTATTACCTCGACGACGCCGACGTCGAGACGAGCCGGCGGCTCTACGAGTCGTATGTCGCCGAGGCCACCCGCATGGTGCAGGCGCGTCTGCCGGTGCCGGCCCACTCCTTCATCCTCAAGTCCAGCCACGCCTTCAACGTCATGGACGCGCGCGGCGCGATCAGCACGACCGAGCGGGCGCAGGCCTTCGGCACGATGCGCCGCCTCATGCGCGACACCGCGGCGCTGTGGATCGAGCGGCGCACCGAGCTCGGCCTGCCGCTGCTCAAGGACGTGCCCGAGCCGGTCGTCGAGGTGCCGGAGCCGCCGGAGGAGCTGCCGCAGGAGCCGCAGACCTTCGCCCTCGAGATCGGCGTCGAAGAGCTGCCGCCGCACGTGCTGCCCGCGACGATCGCGCAGGTCCGGGAGTCGGTGACGACGCTGCTCGCCGGCAGCGCGCTGCCGCACGGCGAGATCACCGTCGAGGGCACCCCGCGGCGCGTCGTCGTGACCGTGGAGTCCGTCGCGGCCCGCGAGCCCGACTCGATCGAGCACCGCAAGGGCCCGAAGTGGCAGATGGCCTTCGACGAGCAGGGGCAGCCGAGCAAGGCGCTCGCGGGCTTCATGCGCGGCCAGGGGGTCACCGTCGAGCAGGTCGAGAAGGTGCAGATCGGTGGCAACGAGCACGCGGCCGTCGCCACGACCCGCGTCGGCCGCGACGCCCTCGAGGTGCTCGGTGAGGTCGTCGCCCAGACCGTCACGGGCCTGCGCGCGGAGAAGAACATGCGCTGGTCGGACCCGTCGCTGAGCTTCAGCCGCGCGATCCGCTGGCTCGTCGCGTTGTGGGGGCCGGTCGTCGTGCCGGTCGCGGTGTCGCAGCTGGTCGCGGGCCGCACGACCTACCTGCAGCGGACGCCGGACGGTGCGCAGGCCTGCGTCCGCGCCGACGGGGCGACGCTCGGGCACGTCGAGGTCGCCGACGCGGACGGGCTCGTCGAGGCCATCGCCCGCGGCGGCATCGAGCTGTCGACCGCGCAGCGCCGTCAGGACGTGCTCGAGCAGGCGGTCGCGCTGGCCTCCGGTGTCGGCGGCGTCGTCGACGTCGACGGCGAGGCCTCCCTCGTGGACGAGATCACCAACCTCGTCGAGGACCCGCACGGGGTGCTCGGCGACTTCGACCCGCGGTATCTGGAGCTGCCCGACCGGGTGCTCGTCACCGTCATGCGCAAGCACCAGCGCTACCTGCCGGTGCGCGACGCCGACGGCGCGCTCATGCCGCACTTCGTGACGATGGCCAACGGCGACTGCGACGACGCCGTCGTGCGCGCCGGCAACGAGTCGGTGCTGCGCGCGCGCTACGAGGACGCGCTCTTCTTCTGGAATGCCGACCTCAAGGCCGACTCCGTCGAGCACTTCGTGCCGGGCCTGGAGGCGCTGACCTTCGAGCACCGGCTCGGCTCCGTCGGGCAGCGCGCCCGCCGCATCGCCGACGTCGCCGCCGCGCTCGCTCAGGTCGTCGACCTGCCGGCCGACGACCGCGCGACGCTCGCGCGGGCCGGGACGCTGGCGAAGTTCGACCTCGCGACGCAGATGGTCGTCGAGATGAGCTCGCTCGCCGGTTTCGTCGCCCGTGAGTATGCGGCCCGCAAGGGCGAGCCGCAGGCCGTCGCCGACGCGCTCGCGCAGATGGAGATGCCGCAGACCGCGTCGGGGGAGCTGCCGACGAGCGCGCCCGGGGCGCTGCTGGCGGTCGCCGACCGCGCCGATCTGCTCGCCGCGATGTTCGCCCTCGGCGCCAAGCCGAGCGGGTCCTCGGACCCCTACGGGTTGCGGCGCGCGGCGCTCGGCCTCGCGCGCATCCTGCGCGAGCACGGTGACGCCGGGCCGCTCGCCGGCCTGACCGTCGAGGCCGCCCTCGCCGCCGCCGGCGCCCGGCTGCGCGAGCAGGGCGTCGACGTCACCGACGAGTCGCTCCGTGCCGCCGCCGACTTCGTCATCGGCCGCTTCGCGCAGCTGCTGCGCGACGAGGGCGTGCCCGCCGACGTCGTGACCGCCGTGCTGCCCAGCGCCTCGACCCCGGGGCTCGTCGGCCGCACCCTCGCCGACGTCGAGTCGCTGCGCGGTGACGCCGACTTCGCCGACCTCGTCGCCGCGCTCGTGCGGATCGAGCGGATCGTCCCGGCGGGCACCCCCGCCGCCTACGACCGCGCGGTCCTGACCGAGCCGGCCGAGCTGGCCCTCGCCGACGCCGCCGAGGCGTTGCCCGCCGTCGCCGACCTGCCCGCCCTGCGCGCCGCCGGCACCGACCTCGTCCCGGCCGTCGCCCGGTTCTTCGACGACATCCTCGTCATGGCCGACGACCC
>JAVTVZ010000158.1:0-41301 GCA_032229625.1 Dermatophilaceae bacterium
TCGGTCGCGTTCTTCGGCATCCCGCTGAGCGAGACCGTCTATACGAGCACGGTGTTGCCGCCTCTCTTCCTTGTGTGGCTGCTGTCGTACCTCGAGCGGTGGCTCGTCAAGCGCACGAGCGGCGTCGCACAGCAGATCTTCACGCCGCTGGTGTGCCTGCTCGTCATGGTGCCGTTCACCCTCGTCATCCTCGGCCCGATCACCGCGCTGCTGGCCAACGGCATCGCCTCCGGCTTCAACAGCCTCGTCGGCTCCGTGCCGATCCTCGCCGCGATCCTCGTCGGCGGCTTCTTCCAGGTCATGGTCATCTTCGGCGTCCACTGGGGCTTCCTGCCGATGGTGCTGGCCAGCCACGACCAGTACGGGTTCGACGCGTTCCAGGCCTACCAGACCGCCGCGGTCATCGCCCAGGTCGGCGCCGTCGTCGGAGTCTTCCTCAAGACCCGCAACCGTGAGCTCAAGGGCCTCGCCGGCTCCGCCGCGTTGCCCGGCCTCTTCGGCATCACCGAGCCGACGATCTACGGCGTGACCCTGCGGTTGAAGAAGCCCTTCGTCCTCGGCTGCGTCGCCGGTGCCGTCGGCGCGTCCGTCATGACGTTCTTCCACACCTTCTACTACGCGTTCGCCGGGCTGCCCGGCTTCCTGACGATCGCCAACGCGCAGGAGCCCGGCACGAATTCGCTGCTCGGCATGATCATCGGCTGCGTCGTGGCGTTCTTCGGGGCCGTTGTGCTCGTCTACGTCCTGGGCTTCGACGACCCGGTCGAAGCGAACCTGGGCACCGACGTCACCGCCGAGGGCATCTCCGCGTCGAGCGACGCCGAGGCCGGCGCGGCCACGGCCTCGCACGCGGCCGGCGGCACCGCCCTGGCCACCGGCACCGTCGTCGCGAGGATCGCCAGCCCGCTGTCCGGGCGGGTCGTCGCCATGAGTGACGTGCCCGACGCGGTCTTCGCCTCCGGTGCCATGGGTGGTGGCGTGGCCATCGACCCGACCGACACCGCGGTCTACGCGCCCTTCGACGGCACGGTGGTCACCGTGTTGAAGTCCGGCCACGCGATCGGGCTGCGCTCGGTGGATGGCGTCGAGCTGCTCATCCACGTCGGCATGGACACCGTCGCCCTCGGCGGGCGCGGCTTCACCGGTCACGTCACCCGCGGCGACCAGGTGCGCGCCGGGGACCTGCTGCTCGAATTCGACCCCGCCGTCATCCGTGAGGCCGGGTATTCGCTCATCACGCCGCTCGTCGTGACGAACTCCCGCTCGTACGGTGGAGTCGTCGGGCAAGTCGGCTCGACCGTGCGGCACGGTGACGTCGTCGCCGAGGTTCTCGACAAGGACGGCGAGTGATGGCGCAGCTTCCCGAGGGCTTCCTGTGGGGCGGGGCCGTGGCCGCGCACCAGTTCGAGGGCGGTTGGGACGCCGGCGGCAAGGGTCCCAGCGTCGTCGACGTCCTGACGGCCGGGGCGCACGGCGTGCCGCGTCGCATCACCGAGGCGGTCGAGCCCGGCGAGTTCTATCCCAATCACGAGGCGATCGACTTCTACCACCGCTTCCGTGAGGACATCGCGCTCTTCGCACAGTTGGGCCTGAGGTGCTTCCGCACGTCGATCGCGTGGTCGCGGATCTTCCCCCGCGGCGACGAGACCGAGCCCAACGAGGAGGGGCTGGCCTTCTACGACGAGCTCTTCGACGAGCTGCGCGCGCACGGCATCGAGCCGGTCATCACGCTGTCGCACTTCGAGATGCCGCTGCACCTCGCGCGCGAATACGGCGGATTCCGCAGCCGAGAGCTCGTCGACTTCTTCGCCCGCTTCGCCCGCGTGTGCTTCGAGCGG
This sequence comes from Dermatophilaceae bacterium, assembly GCA_032229625.1. GTDB lineage: Bacteria > Actinomycetota > Actinomycetes > Actinomycetales > Dermatophilaceae > Kineosphaera. The sequence goes on from JAVTVZ010000158.1 coordinate 1,839, forward strand.
TATCACACGAAGGTCAAATACTGGATGACCTTCAACGAGATCAACAACCAGATGGACACGAACTCGCTCTTCCTGTGGACGAATTCCGGGTTGACGATCGCCGAGGGGGAGGACCGCACGGAGGTGATGTATCGCGCGGCCCACCACGAGTTGCTCGCCAGCGCGAAGGCCGTCGCCATCGGCCACGAGATCGACCCCGAGGCCCAGATCGGGTGCATGATCTCGTCCGCGACGATCTACCCGTATTCGTGCGCGCCGGCGGACATGATGGCGTCGGTCATCGCCAACCGGGCCCGCTTCTTCTTCCCCGACGTGCACGTCCGCGGCGCCTACCCGCGGTATGCGCTCGCCGAATTCGAGCGGCAGGGCTGGGACATCGGCCGGCGCGAAGGGGACGACGAGATCCTCGCCGCGGGCACCGTCGACTACATCGGCTTCAGCTACTACATGTCGATCGTCGTCAAGGCCGACGCCACGAAGAGCGCCGACGACAGTGACGTCGTCGCCGGCGGCCTGTCCAACGCGGTGCCCAACCCGCACATCGAGGCCACCGACTGGGGCTGGCCCATCGACCCGGTGGGGCTGCGATACACCCTCAACGTCCTCTACGACCGGTATCAGGTGCCGCTCTTCATCGTCGAGAACGGCTTCGGCGCGGTCGATGAGGTCGAGGCCGACGGGTCGATCCACGACCCGGAGCGCATCGCCTATCTGCGTGATCACATCGAGCAGTCGATGCTCGCGGTGACCGAGGACGGTGTGGAGCTGCTCGGCTACACGCCGTGGGGGATCATCGATCTCGTCTCCTTCACGACCGGGGAGATGAAGAAGCGCTACGGGATGATCCACGTGGACCGGGACAACGCGGGCCACGGCACGATGCAGCGTCGCCGCAAGGACTCCTTCGAGTGGTATCGGCGGGTGATCGCCTCCAACGGGGCCGAACTGTAGGCCGGGCCGACATCGGGCCGGGGCAATGCGGGCGGAGCGGCAGGGTGTCGCGTTAGGTTGGTCCTACCACCGGTGTGCCCCGGCCCGATTCGCGTGTCCCGCGCGAGTCGGTCGGCACGTCGGGCAGGCACGGCACGTGTCGTGACCAGCAGCGTCCACCCGGCGTCGATCGTGGCGCCCCTCTCGATCCGGAGTCGTCCATGCGCCCGTCTCGTCGCCTCGCCGTCCCCGCGCTCGCCGTCGTCGGCATGTTCGTCGTGTCGGCGTGCGCCGACGCCGGCTACACCGCGGCCTATGTGGAGAACCGTCCGACGCTGGGCGCCTACGGTCAGCACGGCGCGGAGCACAGCACGGCCGCGCCGGTCGGGGAGGGCAAGATCGTCGACGTCAACGGCCAGGAGCGCGGCTCGATCGTCTTCGGCGAGGCCGACGCCGGGCTGCGCGTCACGGTCGAGGTCACCGGCATGCAGCCGGGCTACCACGGCCTGCACGTGCACGCCGTCGGCAAGTGCGAGCCCAACTCCGCGGACCCCTCGGACGCCGCCAAGACCGGGGCGTTCCTGTCGTCGGGGCCGCACCTGGCCGGGCAGGGCGCGGCGCACCCCGAGCACGTCGGTGACCTGCCGGTGCTGCTCGTCGGGGCCGACGGCAACGGCACGCTCGACGTCGTCACGCAGCGCCTGACGCCCGAGTTGCTCTTCGACGCCGACGGCTCGTCGGTCATCGTGCACGGTGCCGCCGACAACTACGCGAACGTCCCGACCCGGTATGCCTCGGGCGGCGCCGACGAGGAGACCCGCAAGGCCGGTGACTCCGGGCCGCGCGTCGCGTGCGCCGTGCTGGCGAAGTCCGAGGGCGAGGCGGCTCCCGCGAGCGGCGGGCACTGAGCATCGCGCCCCCACGGGCGCATCGACGAATACTGCTGCGGCGCGCCGGTTTTCCGGCGCGCCGCGCTGCTGTGCAACCTGCAGCGGGGGCCAGGTGCTTGGGTAGGAGTGTGGAGCGATCGTGGCGCAGGTGAGCGAGGCGCCCGACGCACCGGATGCCCCGGATGCGCCCGACGAGCCCGACGAGCCCGCTGGGTCGGGGTCGCCGGGCTCTGCGGGCGTCGGCGGGTCCGCCGCGCCGTGGAATTTCGAGGAGTTCGTGCGGGCGCGGTCGGGGGCATTGGTGCGCACGGGCTACCTGTTGACGGGCGATGCGGCGCTCGCGCAGGACCTCGTGCAGGAGGCGCTGGTGCGCACGTGGCCGCACTGGTCGCGGATCAGCGCGGGCGCACCGGAGGCGTATGTGCGGCGCGTGATGGTGCGGCTGCAGGGGTCGTGGCGGCGGCGCCGGTGGCGCGGTGAGATCCCGACGTCGGTGCTGCCCGAGCGGGCGGCGACCGGCTCGGCCGACCCGGCCGCCGTGGCCGAGGTCGACGGTGAACTTGCTTGGGCCCTGGCGCATCTGGCGGTGCGACAGCGGCAGGTGGTCGTGCTGCGGTATGCCGAGGACCTGCCCGTCGAGCAGGTCGCCGCGATCCTGGGTTGCTCGACCGGGACGGTCAAGAGCCAGGCGTCGCGCGGTCTGGCGACGCTGCGGTCGTCGCTGGAGCAGGCGCGCCAGGCGGCACAGGTGGCGGCGCAGGAGGCGGCACGAGAGGGGAGGGTGACATGAGCGGCAGCGATGACAGGGCCGGCGGGGTCGGTCCGGGCGACGCGGTGACCTCGGGTGACGCGTGGGTCTCGGGTGAGGCGGGGGTCTCGGGCGAGGCGGTGATCACGCGGCTGCGCGGCGCGGCCGGCCCGTCGGGCGGCGTCGACCCGGCGCAGATCGTCGGTGTCGCGCAGCGGCGCCGGGCGCGGCGCGGTGCGGCGTTGACGACGCTGACGGTCGTCGGGCTCGTCGCCGGTGGCCTCGGTGTGGGTGCGCAGGTGTGGTCGCGGGGCGCGTCGCAGACGGCGGGCTCGGCGGCGGGGGCCGCGAGTTCGCTGGAAGGCGAGCAGGATTCGGACGCGGCGGACGGGGTCGCGGGGTCCGCGCCCGCGGCGCAGGCCGACGAGCGGGCCGAGGCGGGGGCCGCCGCCTCGCGCGCGGGGTCGCTGGGTGCGTGCCCGGCGAGCGTGCCGGCGCCGAGGCGGCCGCCCGCCGCGGGGCTGGGCCACTGGGTGCCGCCGACGCCTCCGGGCGCGCGCCCGGACCCGGAGGGGGGCCACGCCTTCGATCCCGCGTCCGCGCTGGTGCCGCGCGAGGCGCCGACGGGGTCCGTGATCTGCCGATACGGCCCCGTGCGTGACGCCGAGATGACTCCCGGGGAGTCGCTGCCGCTCTCGGGTCGCGTGCGGGTCGCGCAGGGCTTGGGCCAGGTGCCTGCTCGGCTCGCGCCGGAGGGCGCGGCCTGGCGCGGGGCGTGCACCGAGCGCGGCGGCGACGTCACCGTCTACCTTGTCGGGCTGGGTTACGGCTCGTCCGCGCAGCTGTGGCTGTCGGTGGTCGATGACCCCAATGACTGTGCGCTGCCGACCAATGGCCGCTATGTCGGGCCTCGTCCCATCGGTGATCGGGTCGCCGCGGCCTACGTCGACAGGGTCTGGGCCGGGTCGTGAGCGCTGCGTGTGATTCCCGGCCATGAGGACGGCTATCTCACCGCAGGGATCGATCGCACAGGTGAGCCCGCCGCGCCCCGCACGGGTGCGGCGGGCTCACCTGTGGGTGGGGGTGGGTCAGGCGGAGAAGTTCGCGCGCCCGGTGGCCCGGTCGAGGTGGCTCTGGAAGTGGCTGCTGTCGTTGGCGCGCTTGGCGACCCAGGTCAGGAAGTCGGTGCTGAAGGCGACATTGCCCGGCATGAACTGGTTGTCGAACGTCAGGCCGCCGCCGAGGCGGGCGCCTGCCTCCCGCTGTTGAGCGCGCAACATGGCGATGGCGGTCGCGTCACCGGGGTATCCCTGTCCTGGCCCAGGAGGCCAGTCGAATGCCATCCCGCTGAATTCTTCGAGCATCTGCTTGTCACTGTCCAGCAGCGGCCCGAAGGTGGACTCGTAGATCGGCTTGCGAATCCCACTCGGCGGCGTGATGGGAAGAGGTGGCGCATTGTTGAGGCCAGGTGTTGTGAATCCTGCGAACATTGTCTTGCCCTTCGTGTCGTTCCGCCACGCGCCGAGCGTCGCGGTGATGCCGGCCAGAAGTGCTCGTTGGACGGTGGTCCTGCCGCCGTCGTCGGATCGGAGGACGTGTGGGATCGGCGTGGCATCGGTCGGCGCAAGGACGTCCAGGCTCCTTCTCGGACTGTGAGACGTGCGTCACGGCGTCGGCTCAGGTTTGCCATGAGCGGGGCAGGGCTGCGGTGATGGCGCTCGAGGCGAATCGCAGGGCGGCGTCCAGGCGCGGCAGGTCGTGGGCGGTGTAGCGCACGGAGGGGATGGAGACCGACAGGCCGGCGATCCCGCGACCCTGGCGGTCGCGGATAATCCGCCCGACGGCGACGACGCCCTTCTCCGAGCGGCCCTGATTGAGCGCGAGGCCGCGCACCCGGATGCGGGCCAGGTCGGCCAGGAGCCGCGGCATGTCGGGGGCCTCGCGCTCCCCGGTGTCCGGGGTCGGCGCCTCGTAGATGGCCTGCACCTCGTCGTCGCTCAGCTCGGCGAGCAGCACGAGGCCGCCGGTGACCCGGTGTGCAGGGAAGGCCATGCCCTCTCGGGAGGTGACCCGCAGCGCCTGCTGGCACTCCAGCGAGGCGATGAAGCGGGCCCGGTCGTGGGTGCGGATCGCGACGTTGGCCGACTCTCCGACGAGATCGACCAGGCCGGCACCGCCAGCGCGGCCAGCGCCGCAACGAGCGCCCACGACTCGACGTCGACGCTGCCGCCGGCGCCGGCTTGTTGCGCGCCGGTGACGGTGGGCAGCACGAGCCCGCCCACCGGCTGCACCGTGGATTCGCGGGCGTCGAGCGGGGTGGTGGGGCGATGTCGGTGCTCGTGACGAGCACCCCGCCAGGTGCTTCCGGCCGGCATCGACCACGCCCCCGGCGGCAGGGTGAGCGCGACATGCGCCGGTTGCCCCGGGGTGGTGGCGATCTGCACGGGCGCGCTGAGTCGGTGCACGGGGGTGCCGGCGGCGTTGAGGTGCCGTCGGCCTGCCCCAGCCCGAACAGCGAGTCGCTCTGCCCCTGGATGAGCAGAGTCGGGGCGTTGACCTGGGCGTTCGTGCGGGCTGGGCTGTTAGGTCGGTGAGCGCGGCGTTGCTCTTGCCGGTGTTGGCGGCGGGCAGGAAGAGCCGGCACTCGGTGGGGTCGAAGCGCCCGCACATCGGGCCGGTGACGGGCTCCTTCGGCCTTAAGCCCCGCGGGTGACTCGAACGGCCTTACCGATGACGCTATCGGCGAATCCTGGACCAGGACGAATGTATGGATACGACCCGTCCCGTTCGGCGGGCTAGACTCGTCGTCGAATCCATCTTCCCTCGAGCTCCCTATTCACGCAGAGAGGCAAGGCCGACCCCAATGTCTATGCAGATTACTCCGTCAGCCAGCACCCCCAACACCCCCTCCGCCTTGCGCATGGGCGCTACCAGCGCCCTCATCGAGTCAAGCGCCGGTCCCCTGACGCAGGACGATCTAAATATGCTGCACAGCTGTACGGCGATTTCGAATGGCCCAATGGGAGCGAAGGAAAGCCCGTGCCGGCGATCGCCTTCGACATCGCTGAGGCGCGGAATCTATAACGAGCACAGGGGCTGCAGGCAAACCTTCAGTCGACAGCAGTCGAGGTGATCCTTGCCAAGCGCCTCGATTCGGAGCATTGCAACACCGATGATCTAGCGAAGGGCCTTGCATTCCTTAAGGAAAACGGTGTGAATATCGGCATGATCGGAGGCCAATGGCTCAATTCCAAGCGGGCCCCGTCGAGTGATATGCCGCAATAGCAGGACCCCAACGGCATGTACCTTTGAGACAGGAGCGCAACCCATAAGCACACACTCTGCACCCGCCTCTCCGCTGCCCTCGCCCTTACCTGCGTCACCGCATTAGCTGGGGCCGGTGCAGCCCATGCGGACGCGACATGGACGGGCAGCGCAGCCTCTGCTCGCTGCCGACTTACGGCCTCTCCGTCGGCCCTCGGCCCGTCGGAGTCTGGGCCGCTGCGGCCTACGCTGGTTAGGTATCGGCGGGGTCGTGAACGAGACGAATGGTCTGGGCACCAGGTCGGCCGCATGAGGAGTCGTGGCGGTGCTTGGTGTGCTGGTCACGTCAGAGGCTCGCGGACGGCGACGGCTACGGACAATCCGTCGCGTAGTAGATCGATTTCGGCATTCTGCCGACCAGATGCGGGGCCCCGATGGGGGAGATGACGTGTTCGAGCCCGGACTCGATGTACTTATTGCAGGTCAGAGCCTTACGCATGTCGGGTCGATCCAGGTCGATGTAGAACTTCTTCTCCGTCTGTGGAGCGAGAACCGTCGGCATCTTGCACTCGCCGACACTTTCCGAGCCGGCAGTGTCCTCACAGTTGACCAGCGACGCCGGAACGTAGGTGTTCTCATCGGTGCCCATGCCGAGCTTGGAAATGGTGGCCTGGAACCTTCCCTCATTGACGACCGTGAGGACCAGTACGATGTTCCCTGCCTCGTCGTCCGCGGCCGTAACGTTCTTCTGCTGGTCCAGCCGGAGCCACGCTTTCGATTCCGGCTTATACACGTAGAGTTCCGCCTTCTGGACCTTCAGCTTCGGCCCCTGATCCTTGACGCTCTCCAACTCCTGTTCGGCGATCGCCAGGGACCTGGCGGTCTGATCAGCCTGAACCTTGGCCCAGAAGAAGTTGCCCAGCCCACCCACGATGGCGACGACGAGCGACGCGACGGCCGTCCATCGGGCCACGCTGTCCTGAGGCTGCATTCCTCGTCCCCTCACTGGCTGCTCGTCACGACGGACGTCCTCCAGGCAGTTGCGACAGTTTGGTCCAGGCAACGCCTGGACATGGGGGTAACGGTAGTTGGGCCAGGGCGGCGCTGCGCCGTTAACGACCGCTGTACCACCCCATCGGGTGTACCGGACTCTGACCGCGCGCGCCGCGGCGCGGCAACCAGATCAAGGACATCCTGCGCACGCAGATCGTTGAGGGTCTCGCCGACCCGGCAACGCCGATGACCTAGGAGCAGCTGCTCGCGCGTTGCGACGTCAACCGCGCGCCCATCCGTCAGGCACTCAAGGAGCTCGCCGGCGAGGGCTTCGTGCGCCGGCGACAGGCCAAGGGGGCACGTTCCCAATCTTTGGCGGCGCGTCCAGCCGGGCAGGAGGCGAGCGTGCGCGCCTCGATCTCGTTCGTTTCCAGGAGTTCCGCCTCGTCGACGACGTGTCGACGCTTGACAACGTCGCGCTGCCGCTGGTGTCTCGCGGCGTCACGACGCACGACCGTCGTCGCCGCGCGCAGGAAGCCCCTCGAGTCGGTCTGCCTGCCGGAGTCGGCGGAACGCTCGGTCGGTAGCTGTGGTGGGTCGAGGGCGGCGGAGAGGTTGTCCGGGTCGCGGGTGGTGATGAGGATGTCGTCCTCGATCGGGAACTGGTGAGCCCGTCGCGCCCCGCACGGGTGCGGCGGGCTCACCTGTGGGTGGGGGTGGGTCAGGCGGAGAAGTTCGCGCGCCCGGTGGCCCGGTCGAGGTGGCTCTGGAAGTGGCTGCTGTCGTTGGCGCGCTTGGCGACCCAGGTCAGGAAGTCGGTGCTGAAGGCGACATTGCCCGGCATGAACTGGTTGTCGAACGTCAGGCCCCCGCCGAGGCGGGCGCCGCCCTCCCGCTGCATCTTGCGCATGTGGGCGATGGCGGTGGCGTCGCCCGGATAGGCCTGTCCTGGAGCTGGCGGCCAGTCGAACTTCAAACCTGAGTACTCTTCGAGCATGTGCTTGTCGCTGTCCAGGAGCGGCCCCACTTCCGCCTCGTAGATCGCCTTGCGGACTCCGCTCGGTGGCGTCGGGGGGATGTCCCTGGCGTTCCGAAGGCCCGGGATGCTGAAGTTGGCGCTCATGCCACGTGCTCCTTCGATGTCAATTCCACCAGGCGCCGAGCGTCGCCGTGATGCCGGCCAGAAGTGCTCGTTGGGCGATGGTCCTGCCGCCCTCGTCGAATCGGACGACGTGTGGGATCGGCGTGGCATCGGTCGGCGCAAGGACGTCCAGGCTCCTTCTCGGACTGTGAGACGTGCGTCACGTGCGCTCACCGTGCCGGGGGGGACGGCCGACCGGAGATTCCCTGCATGAGGACTGGGAGCTCGCGATGCCGCTCGGGTCGGCTGCGAGGCGCGGATGCTGCTGCGCAGCTCGTCTCACAGGCTCCAGATGCGCGCCATCCAGGCTTCGACGTCGGTGGCGGTGCGGGGGAGGGCGGCGGAGAGGTTCTCGGGGTCGCCGGAGGTGATGAGGATGTCGTCCTCGATGCGGACGCCGATGCCGCGCAGCTCGTGGGGGACGAGTTCGTCGTCGGCCTTGAAGTAGAGGCCTGGCTCGACGGTCAGGACCATGCCGGGCGCCAGGGTGCCCTCCATGTAGTCCTCGCGCAGCGCGAGCTGGCAGTCGTGCACGTCGATGCCGAGGTGGTGGCTCGTGCCGTGGACCATCCAGCGGCGATGCCACTGCCCGTCCTCGGCGAGGGTGTCCTCGACCCCGACCCCGTCGGGCAGCAACCCCCAGGCGTGCAGGTGCTCGGCGATGACGCGGATCGCGGCCGCGTGCACGTCCTTGAAGGTGTTGCCCGGGCGGCACGCGTCGATGCCGGCACACTGCGCGGCATACACGGCGTCGTAGACGCGGCGCTGCACTTCGCTGAAACGCCCCGAGATCGGCAGCGTCCGCGTGACGTCGGCCGTGAAGAGCGAGTCGACCTCGACGCCGGCGTCGACGAGGATGAGGTCGCCCTCGCGCAGGTCACCGGTGTTCTTGATCCAGTGCAGCGTGTTCGCGTGATCGCCCGCGGCGCAGATCGAGTCGTAGCCGACCCCGTTGCCCGAGTGCCGCGCGTGCAGCCCGAAGACGCCCTCGACCCATCGCTCCCCGCGGCCCCGGCGCACCGCCTCCGGCAGGTCCGCGACGACCGCCTCGAAGGCGTCCCCCGTCGCCGCGCAGGCCAGGCGCATCTGGTCGGCCTCCCAGTCGTCCTTGACCATCCGCGCCGTCGAGAGGTGCCGCGCCAGCTGCGCGTCCGCCTCGAGGGCCTGCTCCTGACTCTCCTGGGACTGCGCGAGCCCGCTCTCGCTGCGGATCTGATCGACCATCGCGGTGACGTCGACGTCGGCGTCGCGCACCACCCGCAGCGGCACGAGCCCCGCGTCCTTCGCGAGCGCGTCGCGCAGCCCCGCCACCTCGGCGGTCGCGACCCCGAGCTCGGCGGCCATGCTCTCCAGCGTCGGCCGCACACCGACCCAGAACTCCCCGACCCGGGAGTCGGCGAAGAACTCCTCGCTGTCGCGCGGCGCCTGCGGCAGGAAGTGCAGCACCGCCTCGTGGCCGCCGCCGTCCTCGGTCGCCCGCGGCTCCAGCACCAGCACCGCGTCCGGTTCCCGATCGCTGCCCAGACCCGTCAGGTGCGCGAACGCCGAATGCGGCCGGAAGACGTAGTCGGTGTCGTTGCTGCGCACCTTGAAGCCGCCCGCCGGCACGACGATCCGCTCACCCGGATACGCCGCCGACAGCGCGTCCCGCCGCGGCGCGGCCCACCGGGCCGACTCCGACAGCGACGGCAACTCCGGCGACCTCGGGGCCCACCCGGAGGCGATGAACGCGGTGAAATTCTGCGACGTCGGACGGCTGCGGTGCCCGGACTTGGCCTGCTTCTCGCTCATCGGCCCATGCTCGCACGCACCGGCTGCGCGCCGATCCGACAGCGGCGCGCCGATGCGACAGCGGCGCGCCGCACGGAGTTTGCCCCGCCGCCACGGTGGGTCGCACAGTGGGAGACGTGTCCGCCTCCGGTCCGCTCGAACCCATCGACAAGCCCGCCAACCAGCCGATCTCGGCCCCCACCGGGTCGATCGCCGTCACCCCCGAGACGACCGCGATCGCCGTCGCCGACAACGCCAAGCTCACCTGGCGCGACCGGGCCTACCGGGTCGTCGCGAGCGACAAGGCCCCCACGTGGAGCCTGGACCTGCGGGCCATCCAGGACGGCGTCGAGGAGCAGCGGGCCCGCAAGGTCGTCGACCTCGCCCTGCGCGTCGCCGACGCCCTCCTGTCGACCGGCTCCTCCGCCGCCGAGGTCACGACCGCCGTGCTGCGGATCACCGCCGTCTACGGGCTGCGGTCCGTGCACGTCGACGTCACCTTCACCTCCATCCAGGTGTGCCACTACCGCGGACCCGAGGCGCCGGTCTACGCGATGCGGCAGGTGCGGGTCCGCGCCGCCGACTACGAGCGGCTCGCCCGCCTGCAGCAGCTCGTCGACGACATCGAGGACCACGCCGGGCTGCCCATCGACGAAGCCCGACACCGCTTCGACACCATCGCCGGGATGCCGCGGCCCTACCGCCGCTCCGTCGTCACCCTCGCCACCGCGGTGCTCGGCACCGCCGTCTGCCTGCTGCTCGACGGCTCGGCCGTGGAGATCCTCATCGCCCTCGTCAACGCCGTCATCGTCGACCGCACCCAGCTGTGGCTCGCCCGGCGGCGGCTGCCGGCGTTCTTCGCCCAGATGGTCGGCGGGTCCATCCCCACGATCGGCGCCGTCGCCCTCATCTACGCCCGCACCCAGGCGGTGCCCGGCCTCGAGGAGGTCTCGGCCTCGGCCGTCGTCGCCACCGGCATCGTCGTGCTCCTCGCCGGGCTGTCCGTCGTCGGCGCCGCGCAGGACGCCATCGACGGCTACTACCTGACCGCGACCGCCCGCTCCGCCGAGGTCGTCGCCCTCACCCTCGGCATCGTCGTCGGCGTCCTCGTCGTGCTCAGCGCCGCGAACCTGCTCGGCGCCCCGACCTACCTCTCCCCGTATTCGCGCCTCACCGGCAACTTCACCGTGCAGGTCATCGCGTCCGCGCTCATCGCCGGCGCCTTCGCCATCAGCTCCTACGCCGGGCCGCGCACCGCGCTGCTGTGCGTCGCCACCGGCGGCCTCGGCTGGTCCGTCTACGCCGTGACGTCGGTGGGCGGCCTGACCGCGGCCGCGGCCAGCGGCGTCGCCGCCCTCGTCGTCGGCTGGGTCTCCCGCGTCGCCGGGCGCCTGGCCAAGGTGCCGTCGCTGGCGCTGAGCACCGCCGGCATCGTGCCGCTGCTGCCCGGCAGCGCCGTCTACCGCGGGCTGTATCACCTCGCGTCCTACAGCTCCACCGAGGGCTACGGGCCGGCGTTCGACTCCCTCGGCGGCGCGATGTCCGTCGGGCTCGCGCTCGCCGCCGGCGTCAGCCTCGGCGCCTACCTGGGCCGCGCGACCCAGCGCGACGCCGGACGCGTCGCCGACAAGGCCCGCCGCAAGGCGCTGCGCGGCTCCCTGGGCGACGCCAAGGAGTGACGGGCCCCGCCCCGGCCGATCGCCACGCACGGGCGAAGGGCGCCACCGCGGCTGCGGTGACGCCCGTCGCCCGTGTGCCGGGCGACGGTCAGGCCGCCGGCGGCAGCTTCTTCGCGCCGGTCATGATGGCGACGCCCTCGCCCATGTCGTGCGAGCCCGGCGTGATGACGCCGGCGCAGCCGCCGAGCCGCTGGATGTGGATGCGGTCCGCGGCCTCCCACACGTGCGGCATGTTGTGCGAGATGAGGATGACGCCCAGGCCCTTGTCCCGCAGCTGCTTGATCGTGTCGAGCACCATGCCGGACTCCTTGACGCCCAGCGCCGCCGTCGGCTCGTCGAGGATGACGACCTTGCTGCCGAAGGCCGCGGCCCGCGCCACCGCCACCGCCTGACGCTGACCGCCGGAGAGGGTCTCGACCGCCTGACCCATGTTCTGGATCGTCTGGATGCCCAGGTCCTGCACCGCCTGGCCGGCCCGCGTGGCCATGCCCTTCTTGTCGAGCATGCGCAAGACCGACCCGAGAATCCCGGGCCGCCGCTCCTCCCGCGCCAGATACAGGTTGCTCGCGATGTCCAACGCCGGGATGACCGCCAACTGCTGGTAGACGGTCTCGATGCCCGCCTCGCGCGCGTCCTGAGGCCGCTTGAAGGACACCTCCTGCCCGCCGAGGCTGATCGTGCCCGAGTCGGGGGAGTAGGCGCCGGTGAGGCACTTGATGAGCGTCGACTTGCCGGCGCCGTTGTCGCCGATGACGGCGAGCACCTCCCCGGCATACAGGTCGATGTTGACGCCGTCGAGGCCGACGACCTTGCCGAACATGATCCGCAGGTCGCGCCCGGACAGGATCGGCTCGGCCGCATAGATGTCGCGCTTGTCGGCCGGGATCGCGTCGATCGACAGCGGCAGCTTCGTCACGCTCATGCCTTGACCTTCCGGATCCACTGGTCGATGGCGACCGCGATGATGACGAGCACGCCCGTCGCGAGCAGGCGCCACTGCTGGTTGACCCCCGCGAGCGAGAGCCCGAAGGCGAACGACTGCACGATGAGCGCCCCGATGAGGGTGCCGATGAGCCGGCCCCGCCCGCCGAAGAGGCTCGTGCCGCCGATGACGACCGCGGTGATGCTCGCGAGGTTGCCCTCGGTGATCGCGTTGGGCGTCGCCGCGCCGGAGCGGCCGATGAGCGCCCACGCCGCGAGCCCGTAGAGCAGCCCGGCGACCGTGTAGACCTGCAGCAGCACCCGCCGCGACGGCACACCCGAGAGGCGCGCCGACTCGACGTCGTCACCGACCGCATAGACGTGACGCCCCCACGCGGTCTGGCTCAACACGAAGCCGATGACGCCGTACATCGCGACGACGAGCACGACACCCCAGCTCAGCCGCATCCCGCCGATCGCGAAGCCCTTGCCGAGCACGTTGAGCACGTCGGGCAGGTGCTGGGCCTGGATGCTCGAGCCGCCCGAATACAGCAGCGCGATCGCGGTGAAGACCGACAGCGTGCCGAGCGTGACGATGAAGGGCGGCAGATTGAGCCTCGTGACGAGCAGCCCGTTGACCAGGCCCGCGCCGGTGGCCAGCGCGACACCGATGACCAGCGCGAGCACGCCGTTCATGCCGCCGTCCTTGGCGAGCGTGGCCATCACCATCATCGACAGCACCGCGATCGCGCCGACCGACAGGTCGATGCCGGCCGTGAGGATGATCAGCGTCTGACCGACCGCCAACGCCGCGATGATCGCCGTCTGCTGCAGCAGCAGACCGATCGAATTCGGCGTCAGGAAGCGCGGATTGAGCGCAGTGAAGACGATGACGCTGATGATGAGGATGACCAGCGGACTGATCCACGGGTAGAGGTGCAGCGTGTGCTGCAGCCGCTGGATCGGCGTCTGCTGCCGCGCCCCGAACTGCGAGGCGGCGTCCGATGACGTCGTCGACATCGGCGTCACTTGCCCCAGCAGATCTTCGAGCCCTCGTCGCTGGTGATGCTCTCGATGCCCTCGGACTTCTTGTCCGTGACGAGCGCGACGCCGGTGTCGTAGAAGTCCAGGCCCTGGGTGACCTGGGGCTTCTCGCCGCCGCGGGCGATCTTGGCGATCGCCTCGACGCCCAGGGAGGCCATCTTCAGCGGGTACTGCTGCGAGGTCGCGCCGATGACACCGCTCTTGACCTGTTGCACGCCCGAGCAACCGCCGTCGATCGAGACGATCATCGCCTTCTTGCTCGCGGCCGCCAGCGCGGCGTTCGCGCCGACCGCCGTCGGCTCGTTGATCGTGTAGACGACGTTGATGTCGCCGTTCTTGGCCAGGCACTTCTCCATCGCGGTGCGGCCGCCGTCCTCGGCGCCGTTGCTCGGCTCGTTGCAGACGATCTGGTAGTCGCCGCCCTTGCCGCCGGTGTACGTGCCGGTCGCGGCCTCGTCGCCGTTCTTCTTGCCGTCCTTGACGTCGATGCCCAGACCCTCGAGGAAGCCCTGGTCGCGGTTGTAGTCGACGGAGACGATCTTGTCGTTGAAGAGGTCGAGCAGGGCGATCGTCGCCTTCTGCCCGCCCAGCTGGGCCGCGGTCCACTCGCCGATGAGCTTGCCCGCCTTGCGGTTGTCCGTGGCGAACGTGATGTCGACGGTGTCGACCGGGTCCGGCGGGGTGTCCAGGGCGATGACGTAGAGGCCGGCCTCGCGGGCCTTGGCGATCGCGGCGTTGACGCCGGTGCTCATCGGGGTGATGAGGATGCCCTTGTCGCCGCGGGCGATGGCCTGCTCGATCGCGTCGATCTGGCCCTGGTCGTCACCCTCCTGCTTGCCGGAGGCGACGGTCAGCGTCACGTTGTTCTTCGCGGCGTCCTGCTGGGCGCCCTGCTGCATCGTGACGAAGAACGGGTTCGTCGAGTCCTTCGTGATGAGCGCGACCCCGACGCTCTCGCCGGTCCCGGCGCCGCCTGTGGCGCCGGGGGCAGCGGAGTTCGAGCCGGAGTTCGAGCCGGAGTCGGAGCCGCAGGCGGCGGCGGACAGGGCCATCGTGGCGACGGCGGCGCAGGCCAGGGTGCGGCGGACGGCGAGGCGGGCGTTCGAGCGCACGTGCATGGTGATCCTCTTTCGGGCGTGCCGGGCGGCAGTGCCCGGGCTTGACAACGATGTCGGGGACAATTCCTACACACGTGTTGCTGTGTGGTCAAGGATGTACTAGAAATCGTGGCCATGGAGTTGACATCGTTGTCAGCGCGCGGCGCCGGGGGCCGGGCGACGATGCGTGACGTCGCCGCACTCGCCGGCGTCAGCGTCAAGACCGTCTCCCGCGTCGTCAACGACGAGCCGGGAGTCTCACCGGCCGTGCGCGACCGGGTGCACGCCGCGGTCGAACGCCTCGACTACCACCCCAATCTCGCGGCGAGCAGCCTGCGCCGCGCCACCGGCACCGCGACCGTCGGGGCGCTCGTGCAGGACCTGAGCAACTCCTTCTCCGCCGGCATGCTGCGCGCCATCGACGACGAATGCCGCGACCGCGGCACCGCCCTGCTCACCGCGAGCCTCGACGAGGCGGCCGACCGCGAGGAGTCGCTCGTCACCTCGCTCGTGCGGCGCCGCGTCGACGGGCTCATCATCGTCCCCGCCACCGCCCGCCAGGACTACCTCGCCGCCGAGCTGCGCGCCGGCATGCCGATCGTCGTCGTCGACCGCCGACCCCGCGGCATCGACGCCGACTCCGTGACCGTCGACAACGTCGGCGGCGCGATCCTGGCGATGGATCACCTGCTCGACCGCGGGCACCGACGCATCGCCGTGCTCACCGATCAGACCGGCGTGCGCACCGCCGTCGAGCGTCGAGCGGGCGTCGCCACCGCCTACGAGCGACGGGGGATGAGCCCGGACCCGGGGCTCCTGGTCGCCGTGCGCACCGAACAGGAGGCGCGCGCCGCCGCGCATCGGCTGCTGTCGCTGCCCTCGCCGCCGACCGCGATCTTCGCGGCGCGCAACGTCATCGCCGCCGGGGCCGCCCGCGCGCTGGGCGACCTCGGGCTGCGCGAGTCGGTCGCGCTCGTGGGCTTCGACGACTTCCCGCTCGCCGACCTGCTCAGCCCGCCGCTGACCGTCGTGCGCCAGGACACCGCCCGCATCGGGCGGACCGCCGCGACGATGCTCTTCGAGCGCATCGGCGGCCTGGACGTCGTGCCGCGGCACGTCGTCTTCGACTGCGAGCTCGTCACGCGCGGCTCCGGAGAGATCGCGCCCTCGTGAGCCGCGCCGCCGCCGAGGAGCCGTGGCGTCAGATCCTCCGTGACGTCAGATCCTCCGTGACGTCAGGGACATCAGGGACGTCAGGGCATCGGCGGAAGCCGGCGCTCCCAGAGCCACGGATCGAACCACGTCGGGTCGAGCCCGGTGCGGGTCGCGACGAAGTCGACGAAGACCGGCGTCGTCACCACCCCGTGGCGATGCAGCGCACACCACTGCTGCAGCAGCGGGAAGAACGCGTCGTCACCGATCGTCTCGCGCAGCGCCTGCACCGTGCACGCCCCGCGCTTGTAGACGCGGTCGTCGAACATCAGGTCCGGCCCCGGGTCCGCGAGCAGCAGGTCCTTCGCCTTCCCGGCGAGCGCCCGGTGCTGCCGCCGCGCGTGCGTCGCGGCGCTCGGCCCGCCGCTGCGCTCGGACCACAGCCACTCGCTGAAGCACGCGAAGCCCTCGTGCAGCCAGATGTCGCGCCAGTGCGACGCCGTCAGGCTGTTGCCGAACCACTGGTGCGCCAGCTCGTGAGCGACGAGCCGCTCCTGCTCCCACCCCGACTCGACGAACTGGGCCCCGAAGATCGACAGGCCCTGCGCCTCCAGGGGGATCTCCAGCACGTCGGCGGTGATGACGGCGTCGTACCGACCGAAGGGATACGGCCCGTAAGCGTCGACGAACGCCGCGAGCATGCGCCCGTGCTTGGTCATCGGCCCGGCGAGCACGTCGCGGCGCAGCTCCGGCGGGAAGTGCAGCCGCGTCGGCACCCCGGCGTCCGGCACGTCGTGCGTCGCATACCGCCCCACCTGCAACGTCGCCAGATACGGCGCCATCGGCTCGGGCTGGTCGTAGATCCACGTCGTGCGGCTGCTGCGGCGGCGCGTCGACAGCAACGAGCCGTTGGCCACCACCTGGTAGTCGGAGTCGGTCGTGATCTCGAAGCGGTAGGACGCCTTGTCGCCGGGCTGGTCGTTGCACGGATACCACGACGGCGCCCCGTGCGGCTGCGACGCGACGAGCAGCCCGTCGTCGAGCTCCTCCCACCCCGCGACCCCGTCGAGCCCGCGGATGCCGCGGGGGTTGCCCGCGTATTTGACGCTCACCGAGAACGACGCGGCCGGTGTCAGCGGGCGGCGCGGCGTGACGTGCAGCCGACCCGCGCGGTGCGTGAACTTCGCGGCCTTGCCGTCGACCGTGACCGAGGCGACCTTCAGGCCGTGCAGGTCGAGGGCGAATCGCTCCAGCCGCGGCACGAGCGGCACCGCGACGAGCGTGGCCCGACCCTCCAGGTGGTTGCCCGCGAGCTTGAGCACGAGATCGAGGTCGTAACTGCGCACCCGATAGCGGTCGTCGCCGTGCCCCGGCACGTAGACGGAGTTGTCCGCGAGGTCGTGGCCGGCCGGGGGCGCGCCCGCGGGCGCGGGCCGTGCCTCGGTGGACGCCTCGGACGAGCCGCGCGCGTCCTGCGGTGACGCCGCCGCGCCGGGGAGGAGCTTCTTCACCGCGTCCTTGACCTTCGCCGCCGCGGTGTCGGGCGTGCGCTTCGCGGTGTCGGGCGTGCGCTTCGCGGCGTCGTCGGGCGTGCGCTTCGCGGCGTCGGGCGTGCGCTTGGCGGCGCCTGCCGGTGTGCGCTTCGAGGCCTCACCCTTTGGCCTGTCCTTCGGCACGAATCGACCCCCTGTGTCCGGCTGCGGAATGTGCTGCGCGCGCGCACACCGCAGCGTCTCACGCAGGTCACGCCCACGGTCCGATGGGGTTGCCGATCCAGCGGGTCCGCTCGGGCACGGACTCTCCGCGCATCACCAGTGACACCGGGCCCACGACGCTGTGCGCGCCGATGTCGGCCGCGGGCAGGATCACCGAGTTGGGCCCGAGGGTCGCGCCCTCGGCGAGCGTGACGGTGTCCATCGACAGCACGCGGTCGTGGAAGAGGTGCGTCTGCACGACGCAGCCGCGCCCCACGCACGCGCCGTCGGCGAGGGTGACGAGGTCGGCCTCCGGCAGCCAGTAGGACTCGCACCACACCCCGGCGCCGATCCGCGCGCCCATCGCGCGGAACCACGCGGTGAGCACCGGAGTGCCGGCCGCCGCACGCAGCAGCCACGGCGCGGCGAGCTGCTCGACGAAGGTGTCGGCGAGCTCGTTGCGCCACACGAACGACGTCCACAGTGCGTGGTCGGTGCGGGTGATCCGCCCGACGAGCAGCCACTTCGCGGCGACCGCGAGCGCCCCGGCGAGCAGGCCGCCGACGAGCAGGATCGGCCCGGCGAGCAGCGCCGCCGCGACCCAGCCCCACGCGGCGCCGACGGCGACGATCGCGGCGGCCGACCCGACATACCACCAGCCCTGGGCGAGGATCGCGAGCAGCCGGCACGTCTCGACGAGACCGCGGGCGATCCGCAGCTGCCGGCTCGGGGCGTGCGTGCGCGAGTCGTCGGCCGTCGCGATCGCGCGACGCACGGGCGCCGGCGGGCTGCCGAGCCAGGAGGTGCCGCGCTTGGCGCGGCCGCGGCGGGGGGCCGCCGACAGCACGGCGACGAGACCGCCCTTGGGCACCTTGCGGCCGGGGGCGGCCATGCCGGAGTTGCCGATGAAGGCGCGCTTGCCGATCTTGACGTGCTCGATGCGCAGCCAGCCGCCGCCCAGCTCGTAGCCGCCGATGAGCGTGTCGTCGGCGAGGAACGCCCCGTCGCCGATCGTCACCAGGCTGGGGAGCATGAGTGCCGTCGAGGCCTCGACGTCCGCGCCGACCTTCGCCCCCAGCAGCCGCAGCCAGCCGGCGGTCAGCGCGCCCGAATACAGCGGGAAGAGCCACGTGCGAGCCTCGTCGAGCAGCCGCATCGTCATCCACGCCTGCCAGGAGATCCGGCCCTGCACGGGGTAGTGCCCCGGCGTCAGCCCGCGGGCCAGCAGCCGGACCCCGCCGACGATGACGGCCGCGAGCACCCCGAACGCGACGAGCGCGGCGAGCGGGGCCCAGGCCAGCGCCGATCCGACCGCCGCGCCCAGGGTCGTCGCGGTCAGGGGCGTGGTGGCGCCCAGCGCGGACGCGAGCACGGCGACGAGGACCGCGCCGACGGTGATGCTCAGGGCCGGCAGCAGCGCGAGCACCTGCCCCCCGACCCCGTAGGCGAGGAGCCAGACCGGCTTGTTGACCGGCTTGCGGTCGGCCCACGGTCCGCGGGCCGGGCCGAAGCGGGTCGCGGGCGCCCCGGACCAGAATTCGCCGTCGGGGACGCGGCCGAAGACCGCCGCGCCCGGGGCGATCTCGGCGTCCTCGCCGATGTCGGCGCCGGGCAGCAGCGTGCTGCGCATGCCGACCCGCGAGCGCCGCGCGACGGCGACCTCCCCGAGGACGAAGCGGTCGCCGTCGAGCCAGTGGCCGGCCAGGTCGACCTCGTTCTCCACCGACGCGCCGTTGCCCAGGGTGAGGAAACCGGTGACCGGCGGCACCGAGTGCAGATCGACGTGGCGGCCGATGTCGGCGCCGAGCAGCGCGGCATACCAGCGGTTCAGCCCGGCGCCGCCGAGGCCGACCGGCCCGATCTCGTCGGTGAGCCGCTCGGCGAACCACACCCGCAGGTGCACCGCCCCGCCGCGGGGGTAGGTGCCGGGCCGGACCCCGGCGAGGACGAGCCGCGCCGCGGCGGCCGCGAGCACCATCCGCCCCGCGGGGAGCAGCAGGAAGGCCCAGCCCAGCGTCAGCGGCACCCAGAAGGCCGGATCGCTCCACGCAGGCAGCCCCAGCGCCGACGCCGCGCCCAGGCCCACGGTGACGTCGGCGAGCCACAGCCCCAGGCCGATCCACGTGAGCCAGCGCAACCCGCCGACGGCTCGGGCCAGGAGCAGGCCGAGGCACTGCACCACGCCGGCGCGACGACGCACCGGGTCGATCTCGCGGTCGGAGTCGCGCTGGTGGGACTGCGTCTGGGTGTCGAGCTCGGCGGCCAGCGCCGCGAGCCGCGGATTGTCGTAGACGTGCGCGACCCGCGCGCCGGGGAAGCGCGTGCGCAGCGCCGAGACCAGGTGCGCGGCCGTCAAGCTCGAGCCGCCGAGGTCGAAGAAGTCGTCGTCGACGCTGCGCACGGTCGCCCCCAGCAGGTCGCGCCACGTGCCGGCGAGCCACGCCTGGGTGTCGGTGAGGTCACCGAGGTCGACGCCCTCCTCCTGCTCGCCGTCGGTCAGCGGCCACGGCAGGGCGTCGCGGTCGATCTTGCCCGAGGTGCGGGTCGGCAGGTCCTCGACGACGGCCAGCCGGGGGACCAGCGCGGCGGGCAGGTCAGCGCGCAGCCGCTCCAGCGCCGCCGCCTGGTCGTAGGTGTCGTCGACCTTGAGGTAGCCGACGAGGATCTTCGTGCCGCCGGGCGTCGCCCGCACCGCTGCGGCGCCGCCGAGCACCCCGGGCAGGTCGTGCAGCCGCGTGTCGAGCTCGCCGAGCTCGATGCGCCGCCCGCCGACCTTCACCTGGTCGTCGGCGCGCCCCCGGAAGACCAGCCCCGCACCGTCGAACGCGACGAGATCCCCACTGCGGTAGGCGCGCTCCCACCCCAGCGACGGCATCGGCGCGTATTTCTGCGCGTCCTTGGCGGGGTCGAGGTAGCGCGCCAGGCCGACGCCGCCGATGACGAGCTCACCGTCGACGCCGTCGGGCACCGGCTGCCCGGTCTCGTCGACGACCGCGAGGTCCCAGCCGTCCAGCGGCAGCCCGATGCGCACCGGGCTCTGGCCGTCGAGCTGCGCCGCGCACGCGACGACCGTCGCCTCCGTCGGGCCGTAGGTGTTCCACACCTCCCGGCGGGGCGTGCTGAAGCGCGCCCCCAGCTCCGGGGGCGCCGCCTCGCCGCCGACGATGAGCAGCCGCACCGCCGCGAGCGCGTCGTCGGGCCACATCGCGACGAGCGTCGGGACCGTCGAGACGATGCTCACCCGGTTGGCGACGAGCCACGGCCCCAGGTCCATGCCGGAGCGGACGAGGGAGCGAGGCGCCGGCACGAGCGTCGCCCCGTGCGCCCACGCGAGCCACATCTCCTCGCACGAGGCGTCGAAGCCGACCGACAGGCCGGCCATCACCCGGTCCGCCGGGCCGATCGGGTCGTCCTGCAGGAAGATCCGCGACTCCGCGTCGACGAAGGCCGCCGCGTTGCGGTGCGTCACCGCGACGCCCTTGGGCGTGCCCGTCGATCCGGACGTGAAGATGATCCACGCGTCGTCCTGCGGCGTGACGGCCGGATGCGTGCCCTCGTCGCCCTCCGACTCGGCCGTGGCGGTGATCGTGGCGAGCGCGCCGGGCCCCGGCTCGATCGTCAGGTCGCCCCCGACGATCGCGGCGACCTGCGCCTCCCCGAAGACGAGCCGCGCCCGCTCCGCGGGATCGTCCGCGTCGACGGGCACGTAGGCGGCGCCCGCGAGCAGGATGCCCATGATCGCGACATACAGGTCGGTGGTGCCGGACGCGATCCGCACCCCCACGCGGGCGCCGGGCCCGACCCCCAGAGCGGCCAGCTCGTCGGCGAGCTCGCCTGCGGCGTCATGGAATTCGCTGTACGACAGCTTCGCGGCCCCGTTGTCCAGGGCGATCGCGTCGGGATGGGTCTCGCAGACCTCCTCGAAGATGTCGACGAGGGTCCGCGGCGGCGCGGCGTCCTGGGCTCGGAGCAGAGGCGACACGGAGTTCCTTTGTGACGGCAGCTGAATCCCGGGGATTATGGCAGGTCAGGGTAAACACCAGGGGCACGTCCGCGGCCCGGATCCGGCGCCCTCCCTGCCGCGTCGCCGGACGTCGAGGAGGCCCGCACCCCGGCCGGGGGTGCGGGCCTCCTCGACGGGCAGCGGCGAGATCAGAAGTTGATCATGTGCCCCGCGATGCCGTGGACGGCCTCCTTGACGGCCTCGCCGAGCGTCGGGTGCGCGAAGACGTTGCGCGCGACCTCGTCGGCGGTCAGGTCCCACTGCTTGGCGAGGTTCATCACCGGCAGGAGCTCGGTGACGTCGGGCCCGATCATCGCGACGCCGAGGATCTCGTTGTACTTCGCGTCGGCGATGACCTTGACGAAGCCGACGGCCTCGCCCAGGCCCTGGGCCTTGCCGTTGGCCGTGAAGGGGAAGGTCGCCGTCTTGACGTCGAAGCCCTTCTCCTTGGCCTGCGCCTCGGAGTAGCCCATCGAGCCGATCTGCGGCTGGCAGTAGGTCGCCCGCGGGATGAAGTCGAAGTCGATCTCCATCGTCTCGGCGCCGGCGATCGTCTCGGCGGCGACGATGCCCATCGCCTCGGCGACGTGGGCGAGCATCATCTTGGCGGTGACGTCACCGATCGCGTAGACGTGGTCGACGTTCGTGCGGCCGCGGCCGTCGATGTCGATCGCGCCGCGCTCGGTGAGCTTGACGCCGAGCGCGTCGAGGCCGTAGCCCTCGACCCGGGGTGCGAAGCCGATCGCCGAGAGGAGCTTGTCGGCCGACAGGACCTCCTCCTTGCCGCCCTTGGTGACGGTCACCTCGACGCCCGACCCGGTGTCCTTGACCTTCTCGACCTTGGTGCCGGTGAGCACCTTCACGCCGAGCTTCTTGTAGTGCTTGGCGAGCTCCTTGGAGACGTCGGCATCCTCGGTCGGGACCATCCGGTCGAGGAACTCGACGATCGTCACGTCGACGCCGAAGTTCTTCATGACGTAGGCGAACTCGACGCCGATCGCGCCGGAGCCGGCGATGATGATCGAGCCGGGCAGATTTTCGTCGAGGATCTGCTCCTCGTACGTCACGACGTTCTTGCTGACCGTCACCCCGGGCAGCATGCGGGTCACCGAGCCGGTGGCGATGATGAGGTCGTCGTAGGTGAGCTCGCGGGTCTTGCCGTCGGTGAGCTCGACGGAGACCTTGCCCTTCTCGCTGATGTCCCCCCAGCCGTCGATCTCGGTGATCTTGTTCTTCTTCATGAGGAAGTGGACGCCCTTGACGATGCCCGCGCTGACCTGGCGGCTGCGCTTGTGCGTCGGGCCGAAGGACATCGAGGCGTCGCCCTCGATGCCGAACTTCGCCTTCTCGTGCTGCAGGATGTGCGCCAGCTCGGCGTTGCGCAGGAGCGCCTTGCTGGGGATACAGCCGACGTTGAGGCAGACCCCGCCCCAATACTGCTTCTCCACGACTGCGACGGACTTGCCGAGCTGGGCGGCGCGGATGGCCGCGACATACCCGCCGGGGCCCGCACCGAGGACGACGACGTCAAAGTGATCTGCCATGGCGCCACCTTAGGGCCTGCGTCGCCGGTCGGCGCCCCCTGCCGCCCGCCCCGTTCGGCCTGCCGGAGCCGGGCGGCCCCCCGAGGATGCGGGGGGCCGCCGCGCACGGATCGGGCCGTCGGGCCTGACGGGCCCTGCGCCGCAGTAGATTCTCCGGTGCTGTGATCCCTCACACCTGCGAAAGGACCTCTTCGTGCCCGGCTCGGCCTCCCGCTCCGCCACCACTCTCTTCCTCTTCGGCGCCCTGGCGATCGTCTTCGGTCTGCTCGCCGCCGCCTGGCCGCTGTCGACGGCGCTCGCCCTCGTGATGCTCTGGGGCGCCTACGCGCTCGTCGACGGCGTCGCCGCCTTCTTCGCGGTGCCCAAGGCGCAGGGGGCCGCGCGCTGGTGGCTGATCCTCAGCGGCGTCGTCGGCGTGCTCGCCGGTCTCGTCGCGCTCTTCCAGCCCCTGAGCAGCGCCGTCGCCCTCGCGTGGGTGCTCGGCATCTGGCTCGTCGTGCGCGGCGTCCTCGAGATCGCCGCCGCCTTCGGCCACGACGACCCGCGCCCGAAGTGGCTGCTCGTCGTCGGCGGCGCGCTGTGGATCATCGCCGGCATCCTCTTCGTCGCCAACCCCGGCGCCGCCGCCCTGACGATCAGTCTGTGGCTCGGCGTCCTGGCGATCATCTGGGGCGCCATGCTCATCGGCGCCGGCTTCACGGTCCGCAGCGCCGCCAAGGGCGCGAACGCGCCCGCGTGACCCCGCAGGTGTCCGGCGGCTCGCCCGAGGAGGGCGAGCCGCCGGCCGTGGCGGAGTCGGTCGACGCCGCGGCGCCCGCCGAGAGCTCCCCCGGCGGGCGCCGCCCGGTCGTCATCGCGACGGTCTACGGCGCGGTGGCCGGCGTCGTCGCGGCGCTGACGTTCGTGCTCATGCACGTGCTCGGCGACCTGTTGTGGTCGGTCAGTGACGACTGGTGGTACGTCGCGGCGGTCATCACCCTCGGCGGCCTGCTCATCGCCGCGTTGCGCGCGCACGTCGAGGTCGCCGACCTCGACGCACAGATCGCGGCGGCGGCCGACCCGGTGCCGGTGCGCCGCACCAAACTCCTGGCCCTGGCGGTCTCGGCGATCCTCGCCGTGGGCTTCGGCGGCGCGATCGGCCCCGAAGCCGGACTCGTCGCGGTCGTCATGGAGCTGTCCGCGATCGTCGGCGTGCGCATCGCCCGCTCCCGGGCCGAGGAGCAGCTCATCCGGCGCGCGGGCACGGCCGCGGCACTCGCCGGCCTCTACGCCTCCCCGCCCGGCGGCGCGGCCTACGACGACGACAGCCTCGCGCCCGCCAAGATCCTCAACCTGCTCGCCGCCGGCAGCGGCTTCGTCGCCTTCGCCGTCACCGTGAGCGCGCTGGGCTCCGGCGGCGGCCACGTGCCGATGCCCGACTATCGCCTCGGTGCGGCCGGGGACCTGCTCGTCGCGCTGCTGCCCGCGCTGGTCGGCGCCCTGGCCGGCCTGGCGCTGGCCTGGCTGCGGGTGCCGCTGACCCGGCTGCTCGCCCGCTGCGGGCGCGTCGAGATCCAGACCGTCGTCGCGAGTCTGGCCTTCGCGGCGCTGGCGGCCGCCTGGCCGATCCTGCGCTTCTCCGGGCACGAGTCGATGGGGCATCTCGTCGATCTCGCCGCCGCGGGAGCCGTGGGGACGCTGCTCGCGCTCGCCGTCGGCAAGCTCCTCGCCTGCGCGATCTGCGTCGCGGGCGGCTGGCTCGGCGGGGAGTTCTTCCCGCTCGCCTTCATCGGCATGGCCGCCGGCGGGGCCACCGTCGCGGCTCTGTCGCCGCTCGTGCCGGGGGTGCCGCTCGCGGTGGGCCTCGCCGCCGGGCTCGCCGCCGCCACCGCCGCCGGGCTCGGCAAGCCCCTCGCGGCGCTGGTCATCTGCCCCTTCATCGTGCAGGGCCAGGCGCTCGGGCCGCTGCTCGTCGGGGCACTCGTCGCCGCCGTGCTGCTGCGCGTCGTGCCGACGCCGCCGCCGGCTCACGCGGCGGCTCACGCAGCGACTCACGCTTCGGCCGGCGACACCTCGGCAAGCGCCTGACCGGCCCCGACATCGGATGGCAGGATCGAGTCGGGCGCGGCGCACAGGTCGCGCGCCGACCGATCCGGCACTCCCCGAGGACGAGGACGATGAGCGGCACGAGCCAGAGCGACAAGACCCAGAGCGGCAACTTCTTCGAGGACTTCGCCATCGGGCAGGAGATCGTGCACGCGACGCCGCGCACGGTGACCGACGGCGAGGTCGCGCTCTACACCGGGCTCTACGGGTCGCGGTTCGCGGCGACGAGCGCGCAGACGTTCGCGCGCGAGCTCGGCTATCCGCGCATGCCGGTCGACTCGCTCCTGGCGTTCCACCTCGTCTTCGGCAAGACCGTGCCGGACATCTCGCTCAACGCGGTCGCGAACCTGGGGTATGCGGGCGGGCGCTTCGGCGTGCCGGTCTATCCCGGTGACACGGTGAGCACGACCTCGACGGTCATCGGGCTCAAGCCCAACTCCTCGGGCGCCAACGGCAACGTCTACGTGCGATCCGTCGGCACCAACCAGGACGGGCAGATGGTGCTCGACTACGTGCGCTGGGTGATGGTCAACCGGCGGGAGCGCACGAGCGACATCGGCGAGGCTGTGCTGCCGCAGCTGCCCGGGGCGGTCGCCGCGGAGGATCTCGTCGTGCCGTTCGCGCCGGGCGGCCCCTACGACGCGCGGATGCAGACGCTCGCGGGCAGCCCGTACCTGTGGGACGACTACGCGGTGGGGGAGCGGATCGACCACGTCGACGGCATGACGATCGAGGAGTCCGATCACATGCTCGCGACGCGGCTCTACCAGAACACCGCGAAGGTGCACTTCAACCAGTTCGCCCAAGGCAGCACGAAGATCGGGCGCCGACTCGTCTACGGCGGGCACGTCATCAGCCTCGCGCGGGCACTGTCCTTCAACGGCCTGGCCAATGCCCACGCCATCGCCGCGATCAACGCCGGCTCGCACGCCAACCCGACGTTCGCCGGCGACACGATCCACGCGTGGAGCGAGGTGCTCGACGTCCTGACGCTGCCCGGCCGCGACGACGTCGGGGCGTTGCGGCTGCGGACCGTCGCGACGAAGGACCTGCCCTGCGCCGACTTCCCGTATCGCGGTGAGGACGGCAAGTACCTGCCGAATGTCGTCCTCGACCTCGACTACACCGTGCTCATGCCGCGCCGGTAGGCCGCCTCGCGCGGTGTCGCGTCCGCCGTCCGCCGTCGGGCGGCGGGGTCGGCGTGTCGGTGCCTCGGCATAGGCTGCTCGTCGTGCGCATCGACCTCCACACCCACTCCCACGCCTCCGACGGCACCGGCTCGCCGGGGCAGGTCGTCCGCGAGGCGGCCGACGCCGGCCTGGCCGCCGTCGCCCTCACCGACCACGACACGACGAGCGGATGGCAGGAGGCCGGCGAGGCCGCGCGCGAGGTCGGGATCGACCTGATCCCCGGCATGGAGATCTCGTGCACTCACTACGGCACGAGCATCCACCTGCTGTCCTACCTGCACGACCCGACGTATGCGCCGCTGCTCGCCGAGCTCGACCACGCCCGCGAGAGCCGCGACTCCCGGGCCCGCCGGATCGTCGACCGGCTTGCCGCCGACGTGCCGCTGACCTGGGACGACGTGCAGGCCCAGGTGACCGACGGCGCGACCGTCGGGCGCCCGCACATCGCCGACGCCCTCGTCGCCCGGGGCGTCGTCGCCGATCGGGGCGAGGCCTTCGACAGCTACCTGCACAACGGGTCGCGCTACTACGCCTCGCACTATGCGATCGAGGTGCAGGACGCCGTGGCGCTCGTGCGCGCCGCCGGCGGGGTGCCCGTCTTCGCGCATCCCTTCGCCGCCAAGCGCGGGCGGATCGTCGACGAGTCCGTCATCGCGCTCATGGTCGACGCCGGCCTCGCCGGCATCGAGGCGTACCACCGCGACCACACGCCCGAGCAGACGGCCCGCGCGCTCGAGGCCGCCCGCACCTACGGGCTCGTCGTCACGGGCTCCAGCGACTATCACGGCGACGGCAAGCCCAACCGACTTGGCGAATTCACCACGGAGCCGGAGGTGCTCGAGCACATCCTGGCGTCCGCGACGGGCAGCGCGCCGGTGCTCACGCGCGGCTGACGCCACGCGCCGGTGCCCGCGCGCACCGTCGGCGGACAGAGCACGAGCGCCCCGGACCAGGGAGGGAAATGAGGTCCGGGGCGCTCGTCGACGCCCGAAACGGGGAGGGGTGGGCGTCGGGGATCGGCCTCGCCTGACAGAGGGGAGCAGGCGGTGGCCGGAAGGTCAGAAGCGTCGCTGCGCGCGACGGGACCTGGCCGCGAGGGCGCTGACGCCGACCGCGAGCCCACCGACGACGGCGATCACGACCGTCGGTGTGGAGAAGGCCGCCCACAGGCCCGGCATCCCCACGAAGAGGAGCGCCGTCATCAGGACCGGGACGAGCAGAGCGCGGACCTGGCCGCGCGGCTGAGCAACAGAAACGAACTGCATGATGAATCCCCCAATTCATGTGCCGAGTCGCGCACCTCCGATCGACGCCATCTCGTGGCGGGCAGTGCCCACGTGAGAGGAGTGATGCGAAGAAGTCGAACTGATCACCAGCTCGCCTTGACTGCTCTCGCAGTGCTTGTGTGCGGCGCGGCCCCCCAGCCGCCCCCCGGCTTGTTGGACGATCGTATGGCTCAGACTGAACGCGCGTCCAACAGATCCCGTCATCTGAGATGCAACGCGCCCGGCACGGGTCGGCGCCGGGAGGGAATGACGATGGGCCCGAAGAGACTTCGGGCCCATCGCGCGGTGTGCGCCGCACCGCCGATCAGCCGCCTCGGGCGGCGTGGTCGGTCGGTCGGTGTGGTCGGTCGGTGTGGTCGGTCGGTGTGGGGCGGGTCGCGGCCCGCCTCGTGGCTCAGGCGTCGGTGCCGGCGCTGCTCTGGCTGCCGCTGCTCTGGCTGCCGTTGCTCTCGCCGCCGTTGCTCTCGCCGCTGTCGGCGCCCAGCGGGCGCCCGCCCCGGGTGCGACGGCGCGAGCGGCGCGCGCGGGGGGTGCCGTCGGGCTCCGCACCCGTCGAGCGCGGGCTGTCGGCGGTGTCGCCGCGGCTCGCGCCACCGCGGGAGCGCGACGAACGCCCCGAGCGGCGGCCGCCGTCGTCACGGCCGTCACGGCCCTTGTCGTCACGGCCACGGTGGTCACGACCGTGGCCCGCGGGGCGGCGTCCCCCGGAGCGGCCGGTCTCGCCGAGATCCTCGAGCTCCTCGGCCTCCAGCCCGGCGCGGGTGCGCGCCGACTTCGGCAGCCGCCCGGTGACCGCCGGGTCGATGTCGAGGTCGGTGTAGAGGTGGTCGGAGGACGAATACGTCTCCTCGGGCGAGGGGATGCCCAGGTCCAGCGCCTTGTTGATCAGGCCCCAGCGCGGCATGTCGTCCCAGTCCACGAGGGTGATCGCGACACCGGTCTGCCCGGCGCGGCCCGTGCGGCCGGTGCGGTGCAGGTAGGTCTTCTCGTCCTCGGGGCACTGGTAGTTGACGACGTGCGTGACATTGGCGACGTCGATGCCGCGCGCCGCGACGTCGGTGGCGACGAGGATGTCGACCTTGCCGTTACGGAAGGCGCGCAGAGCCTGCTCGCGGGCGCCCTGGCCCAGGTCGCCGTGGATGGCGGCCGCCGCGAAGCCACGGTCCGTCAGCTCGTCGGCGACCTTGGCGGCCGTGCGCTTGGTGCGGGTGAAGATGATCGTCAGCCCGCGCCCCTTGGCCTGCAGGACCCGCGAGAGCAGCTCGACCTTGTCGAGGGCGTGCGCGCGGTAGACGAACTGCTCGATCGCCGCGACCGTCTGCTTGTCGTCGCCCTCGGACAGGGCGCGGATGTGCGTCGGCTGCGACATGTAGCGCCGCGCCAGCGCCACGACCGCGCCCGGCATCGTCGCGGAGAAGAGCATCGTCTGCCGCGACGCCGGGGTCTGAGCGAGGATCTTCTCCACATCCGGCAGGAAGCCGAGGTCGAGCATCTCGTCGGCCTCGTCGAGCACGACCGTGCGCACGTCGAAGAGGACGAGATGACCCTGCTGGTTGAGGTCGATGAGGCGTCCAGGGGTGCCGACGACGACCTCGACGCCCCGCTTGAGGGCCTCGACCTGGGGCTCGAAGGCGCGGCCGCCGTAGATGCTCTCGACGCGGATGCCGCGCAGCCGGCCGGCATTCTTCAGGTCGTTGGTGACCTGCGTGCACAGCTCGCGGGTGGGCACGACGACGAGCGCCTGCGGGCGGCCCGGGTGCCGCAGCGAGGCGAAGCCCGGGTCGCCCGGCGCGACGATCTTGTGCAGCAGAGGGACGCCGAAGCCGAGCGTCTTGCCCGTGCCCGTCTTGGCCTGGCCGATGATGTCGTGGCCGGTCAGAGCCACCGGCATCGTCATCGCCTGGATGGGGAAGGGGTGGGTGATGCCGACGTCGGCCAGGGCCGCGACGATCTGCGGGTGGACGCCGACGTCCGCGAAGGTCGGGGCCGGCGCGGGCTCGTCGGCGCTCGCGAGGGCGGCGGGCGCGTCGCTGCCGCCGGCGTCGCTGCTGCCGGGGGCGTCGGTGCTGGTGGGGGCGTCGGTGCTGACGGCGCCGGGCACGTCGGTGTCGGCCGTGTTCTCGCCGGTGACGGTCTCTGTCATGAGCGGATGGATCCTCGATCGGTTGGCGCGTGGGCGCGATGCGCCCGCGGAGGCGTTCAGGGCCGATCGGAGGTCTTCTCAGGTGGTCGCTCGGGGTGGGCGCCCGGATCGCCCGTCGAGGGCGTCGGGGGCCGCCGCGTGTCACGCGACCGCGTGGTGATCGGGGGCAAAACCCTCTCACCGGGTGATCAGCTGAGGTCAGCTGCGATGTCGTGTCGGGGCCGACCGGGCACCTGTTGACCTGTCCATCGTACCCGCGCGGACGGCGGCGCCTGAATTGCCGCAGATGCCCGGTGTTGCGGCGCCTCGGGTGTGGTGTCCTCGACGTGTCCGGCACGCAGCGACGCCCGGCCGAGAGCAGTGGCTCGTCGGCCGGGCGTCGTCACGACGGTCGATCCACCCCGCGTGGGGCGGGCGCGCTCAGAGCTGGCCGAAGCCCACGCCCGACTTGCGCTGGGCGCCGATCTCGACATAAGCGATGGTCGAGCTGGGGACGAGCACGACGCTGCCCTTGCGATCCACGAGTCGCAGCGGCGCACCCTCGGAGATGCTGGTCGCGACGGCCTGCTCCACGGCCTCGGGGCTGTCGTCGCTCTCGAGGGAGATCTCGCGCGAGTTGTGCAGCATGCCGATCCTGACGTCCACGACGGACTCCTTCTGCTACGGGACTACCACGGTCCGATGTCCCGGCTTCCGGCGCCGGGGGACCATCTCGTCCAGCGTAGACGAGCCGGTTCGCCTCGCCCGCGGCCTGGTCCGATCGGGAGGCTGCGCGCCACGTGCCGCGAGAGTGCCGGTGGTCAGAGCGTCTCGGCGTCGGCGCGGGGCAGGCCGCGCATGCCGCGCCACGCGAGATCCGCGACCAGCCGCACGGCATCGGCCTGCGGCATCCGGCCCGAGGAGACCCAGTGCCGCGCCGCCACCTGCGCCATGCCGACGACGCCGGTGGCCAGCAGCAGGGCCTCGACGTCGGGCAGATCGGTGTCGTTGCGGATGACGTCGGCGACCGCCGCGGCGCAGTGCTGCTGCACGGTGAGGATCTTCGCCGCCACCTGCGGGTCGTTGACCAGGTCGGACTCGAAGACCAGCCGGTAGGAGGCCCCCTCGCGCGCGACGAAGTCGAAGTAGGCGGCGATCGTCGCCCGCACCTTTTCCTTGTTGTCGCCCGGCCGGTCGATGCCGGCGAAGACCTCGGTGACGATCTGCTCGTCGGCGGCGTCCAGCAGGGCCAGGTAGAGCTCGCGCTTGCCCGGGAAGTGCTGGTAGAGGACCGGCTTGGAGACGCCCGCCCGCACGGCGATCTCGTCCATCCCGGCCGCGTGGTAGCCCACCTCGACGAAGACCGATTGCGCCGCCTGGAGGAGCTGGGCACGGCGCGCTGAGCGCGGGAGCCGGACGCCCCGCTGCTGGGCTGCGCGCTCGTCGATGGCCACGATTGCTCCTACAACAGACACACCAGGGATTGCTCACTGTATCCGCCCCGCCGTCGGGTTGCTCGTGGTGCGCGGAGCAGGCCCGGCGCGACGACCCGACCCGACAGCGTCTCACATGGTGAAGACCACGCTGCGGCAACGGTTTTCGAGCGGTTTTCGGGCGTCGGAGGGCCGCTTCGCCGGGGTGCCGAGCGAATCTTGTCGGTGCCCGATGATCTGATCCTGCTCGTGAGCACGCAGACCCTGCCCCTCCTCGGCGACCCGGCCTCCGGCGCCGCCCCGCTCGACCCGGCCGAGCTCGGGGCGGCCCCGTCTCCGGCGGCCGAGCCTCGCGACGACCTGCCGCCGTGGGAGGCGCTCGACGACAGCCAGCGAGCGGCGGTGCTGGCGACCGGGGCCACGGTCGCACTCGACGGCTCGGCGGGCCTGGTCCGGCGGGTGCTCGGGGCCGGCGGCACCGGCAAGACGACGGTCGCCGTGCACCGGATGCTGCACGCCGTCATCGACGAGGGGATCCCCGCCGAGGGCTGCCTGCTCCTCGCGCCCTCGCGCGTGCAGGCCGCGACTCTGCGGGAGCGGCTCAGCCGCGCGCTGCCCGTGACGACCTCGCACGTCATGGTGCGCACGCTGGAATCGCTGGCCTTCTCCCTCGTGCGGGCCGCCGAGCCCGACGGGGTGAGCCCGACGCTCATCACCGGGCCCGAGCAGGACGTGATCCTGGCCGAGCTCATGGCCGGCCACGCCGCCGGGCACGGCCGGGCCCCGCGCTGGCCCGCGCACCTCGCGGACGCCACCGGCACCCGCGGGCTGCGCGCCGAGCTGCGCGAGCTGCTCATGCGAGTCGCCGAGCACGGCGTCGACGCCGCGCAGCTGCGCGCCCTGGCCGCCCGCCACGACGTGCCCGCCTGGGGCGCCGCGGCCGACGTGCTCGCCGAATACGAGGAGGTCAGCGAGCTGTCGCGGCCCGGGGCGTGCGACGCTTCCGCCCTGCTCGCGCAGGCGGCGCGCCTGCTGACCGACGACGGCCTCGCCGCCCGGCTGCTCGCCGACGTGCGCCTCGTCGTCGTCGACGACGCCCAGGAGCTGACCGTCGCCGGCGTGCGCCTGCTGCGGTGCCTGGCGCAGCGGGGCATCCGGCTCGTCCTCGTCGGCGACCCCGACGCCGCCACCGGGACCTTCCGAGGAGCCGCGCCACACGCACTCGGGCGACCCTGGCCCGGCGAGGCGGCGACCGGTGACACCGGCGCGCTGAGCCTGCGGACCTGCTACCGGGGTGGGGGAGAGGTGGCCGCCGTCGCCGCCCGCGTGCGCGCCCGGATCGGTGCGGCCGGCACGGTCGCGCACCGGTCGGTGCGATCCGCGTCGGACGAGGGTCGGGTCGAGGTCGTGCTCGCGGCGTCGGCGGCGCACGAGGCCCGGCACATCGCGCTGGTGCTGCGTCGCGCCCACCTCGTCGACGGCGTGCCGTGGGAGCGGCTGGCCGTCATCGTGCGCTCCGGAGCCCAGGCCGCCGACCTGCGCCGCGCGCTGAGCGCGGAGTCCGTGCCCGTGACCGTGCCCGGCGCCCGTGTCCCGCTGCGCGACGAGCCGGCCGTCCGGCCCCTGCTGGCGATGCTCGAGCTCGTCCTCGCCGCTCCCTGCGGGTCACCGACGGTGGGCGTGACGTCGGTCCACGACCTGCTGACCTCCCGCGTCATCGGCGCGGACTCCCTGCAGGTGCGCGCGGTGCGCCGGGCGCTGCGCCGCCGTGAGCAGGCCGGTGGGGGCACGCGCGGCAGCGACGAGCTGCTCGTGGCCGCGGTGCGGGCCGCGCTCGCCGACGAGGCCGCGCGGAGCGCCGCGTCGGACGCGGTGCCGGACGGTGTGCCGGCCACCACGCCGGATGCCGTGCTCGACCCGGTGCTCGCCGCGCCGCTGCCGCCCGCCCTGGCGCGACTGGTCGCTGGCCTCCAGGCGGGGCGGCGGGCCGCCACGGCCGGGCCGCGTCGCCGCGGGGTGGACGAGGTGCTGTGGGCCATGTGGTCGGCGCTGGGGTCGGCTGCTCCCTGGCGAGAGCAGGCCCTGCGCTCGGGCGCGGCGGGGGCGCGGGCCGACCGCGACCTCGACGCGGTCTGCGCGCTCTTCGACGCCGCCGGCCGGTATGTCGAGCGGCTCCCCGGCAGCGGGCCCGCCGCCTTCCTCGAGCACGTCCGCGGCCAGGAGGTCGCGGCCGACAGCCTCGTCGCCCGCCGGGTGCGCCCCGGCGAGGTGACGCTGACGACCCCTGCCGGAGCCGTCGGCGGACAGTGGCACACCGTCGTCCTCGCCGGCCTGCAGGAGGGCGTCTGGCCCGACCTGCGGCCGCGGGGCTCGGCGCTGGAGGTGCCCCGGCTCGTCGACCTCCTCAGCGACCTCGACCTGTTCGGCGACCTCGACTCAGCGGGTGACCTCGGCTCGGTCGGTGACCTCGATTCGGTCGGTGACGTGGATTCGGTCGGTGACGTCCACGTCGATGCGAGCGACGAGGCGGTCGGGGAGGCTGTCGAACGTCACGAGCGTCACGGCCGTCACGGGGCCGCTGAGGGGACCGGGGCGGTGTCGGGCCCGGTATCGGTCGGCCGGCAGGGTGCCGGCAGTCCGCCCGCCGACGCCGAGGCGGACCGGATGCGGCGGGCC
The DNA here is from genome assembly GCA_032229625.1 of Dermatophilaceae bacterium. Lineage (GTDB taxonomy): Bacteria > Actinomycetota > Actinomycetes > Actinomycetales > Dermatophilaceae > Kineosphaera. Next base: position 35,501 of record JAVTVZ010000158.1, read on the forward strand.
CGGCACGACGAGGCGCGCCTCTTGCTCGTCGCGGTCACCCGCGCCCAGCGACGGCTCGTCGTCACCGCGGTGCGGGACGAGGAGCAGCAGCCGTCGGGCTATCTCGACGTCATCGACCCGGCCGGCGCCGAGGGGCTGCGGGTCGCCGCCGCGGCGGACCGGCCCCTGTCCGTCGCCGGGGTCGTCGCCGACCTGCGTCGCCGGCTGGCCACCGAGACCGACCCCCGCGTGCGGGCCGCGCTGGCGCAGCAGCTCGGGCGGTTCGCCGATCTCGGCGTCACCACCGCCGACCCCCAGCACTGGTGGGCCGGCCACGACGTCACCGACGACCGGCCGCGCCGGGCCGACGGGCAGCCGGTGAGCGTCTCGCCGTCTCGGGTCGAGTCGTTCACGCGCTGCGGGCTGCGCTGGCTGCTCACCTCCAGCGGAGGCCGCCCCGCCCACGAGCCCACGCCCGTCGCGATCGGCAATCTCGTGCACGACATCGCAGCCGAGATCGACAACGGCGACGAGCCCGCGATGCAGGCCGAGCTGCGGCGACGCTGGCCGAGCCTCGCCCTGGGCGACGGCTGGCTCGCGCGACGCGACCTCGCGCTCGCCGAGACGATGATCAGCAGGCTGGCCCGCTATGACGCGCAGGCGCGGCGCGACGGCTGGGCCGTCGTCGGCCGCGAGGTGCCGGCGACGGTCGACGTCGGCCGCGCCCGGGTCACCGGCCGCGTCGACCGCCTCGAGAGAGATGGCGAGGGTCGGCTGCGGGTCATCGACCTCAAGACCGGCTCCGGCAAGCCGACGCGCGCCGAGCTGCCCCGGCTGCCCCAGCTCGGGGCCTATCAGGTGGCGGTGGCGCACGGGGCGTTCGCCGAGCACGGGCAGGACTCCGGGGGAGCGGCGTTGCTGCAGCTCGGCAAGGCAGCCGGCGCTCGGGCGACCCTGCAGGTGCAGCCGCCCCTGCGTGACGACGAAGACCCGGCGTGGGCTCAGGGACTCATCGAGCAGGTGGCCGACCAGATGGCCGCCGGGCACGTCGAGGCCCGCCTCGGCGAGGACTGCCGCCACTGCCCCGTCGCCGACTCCTGCCCGCTGCAGGCCACGAGGTGGTCCCTGTGACCGACCCCGAGCTCACCGCGCAGGACATCGCCCAGGCCCTGGAGCTGCCGAGCCCGACCCCGGAGCAGCGGGCGATCATCGAGCATCCCGTGGACTCCCTGCTCGTCGTGGCCGGGGCAGGGTCGGGCAAGACCGAGACGATGGCCGCCCGGGTGGTGTGGCTCATCGCGAACGGGCACGTCGCGCCCCAGCAGGTCCTCGGCCTGACCTTCACCCGCAAGGCCGCGGGTGAGCTCGCCGAGCGGATCGACCGGCGTCTGCGGCGGCTGCAGGCGACCGGCCTGTGGGCCCCGATCGCGGACCCAGACCTCGTGACGACCGGCCGACCCGACCCCCGGACCGACGCAAACCGCACAGAGATGTGTGCCTCGGAGCCGTTGCCGGACCTTCGCGGCCTGGGGCTCGCGCCGACCGTGTCGACCTACCACGCCTATGCCGGTCGGCTCCTGCGCGACCATGGCCTGCGCGTCGGCGTCGAGGGTGATGCACGCCTGCTCACGCCCGCCGCCGCGTGGCAGATCGCCCACGAATCCGTGACGACCTGGGACGGGCCACTCGACGGTCTCGAGGCCGCCGAGTCGACGATCACCGCCGCCGTCATCGCGCTCAACTCCGAGCTGGCCGAGCATCTGCGCAGCCTCGACGAGGTGGACGACTGGCTCGCCCGGCTCGAGCAGGCCGTGGCCGCGCTGCCGCTGGGTGGGCGGCGCCGCGCTGTGCCCGCGCAGGTCGCCGCTCTGCTCGATCACGCACGGGCCCAGCGCGCGCTGCTGCCGCTCGTGACTCGCTACGCCGAGCTCAAGCGATCGCGCGACTGCCTCGACTTCGCCGACCAGGTGGCCCTCGCCGCCCGGCTCACCGCCTCCTCGCCCGAGGTCGCCGTCACCGAGCGCAGCCGGCACCGGATCGTGCTGCTCGATGAGTTCCAGGACACCAGCGAGGCGCAACTGCGCCTCCTGCACGGGCTCTTCGCCGATCCCGCGGGCGGCCCTCCGACGCCCGTGATGGCCGTCGGCGACCCCCACCAGTCCATCTACGGATGGCGGGGGGCGAGTGCCACGACGCTGCGTCAGTTCGCGGCGCGCTTCGCCTCGGCGGGGCGGACCACGCCGACGCTGCCGCTGTCGACGAGCTGGCGCAACGATGACGCCGTCCTGGCCGCGGCCAACCGGGTCGCCGCTCCGCTGACGCGCAACGCGCCGGTCGACGTGGCCCGGCTCGTCCCGGCTCCCGGTGCCGGACGCGGGCGGGTCGAGGCGCTGCGCACGCCGACGCACCTGGACGAGGCCGCGACCGTCGCCGCCTGGGTCGCGGACCGCTGGTGGGACACGCCGGGGCGTCGCAGCGGGCTCAGCGCGGCGGTGCTGTGTCGCCGGCGCGCGCAGTTCCCGGCGGTCGTGGACGCCTTGCGCGCCCACGACCTGCCGGTCGAGGTCGTCGGTGTCGGTGGGCTCCTGCTCACCCCCGAGGTCGCCGACCTGCACGCGCTCCTCGGCGTCGCCGCCGACCCCGGCCGCGGCGACATGCTCATGCGTCTGCTCACCGGTCCCGCGGTCAGGCTGGGGGCCGCCGATCTCGACGCGCTGGCCGTCTGGTCCCGTCGGCTTCCGCGCCGTGACGACCCCCGGCCCGGCGCCGAGCCGGTCTCCGGTGCGCAGGCAGCGGTCCCCGCGGCCGCCGACGGCGAGGCTGCCGTCCGCGGGGCCGCCGTGAGCGAGCGAGACGTGCGCGAGCGAGACGTGCGCGAGCGAGACGTGCGCGATGACGCCGGCTCCGACGACGGGCCTGAGGGGGTGGCCGATGTGCCGGCCCCGGCCGCCCCGGGCGCGCACGCGGGCAGCGCCGGTCGTGAGACGCACGACGTGCCGAGCCTCGTCGAGGCGGTCCACCGGCTGCCCGGGCCGCAGTGGCGCGGCCCCGGCGGTGAGTGGATCGGTCCGCAGGCCCTCGCTCGGTTGCGGCACCTCGACCGGGCCATCGCCCACGTGCGACGCGTCGCCGACCAGCCGCTCGCCGACGTGGTCCGCGCGGCGGAGTCGGCGCTGGGCGTCGACGTCGAGCTGCTCGCCCGGCCCGGCGCGACGTGGGCGGCGTCCCGCGTCCACGTCGACGCCTTCATCGGTGTCGCCCTCGACTTCGAGCGGGCCGCCGACCGCCCGGGCCTGACCGGCTTCCTCGCCTGGCTCGACGTCGCCAAGGTCGAGGAGCGCGGCCTCGACGCACCCGTGGCCCAGACCAGCGACGACTGCGTGCAGGTGCTGACGGTCCACGCCGCCAAGGGACTCGAATGGGACGCCGTGGCCGTCCCCGGGCTCCTCGAAGGGGCGTTCCCCAGCTATCGCTTCGGGCGCAGCGCACCCGTCGACGGGCGGTGGCGGCTGCCCCCGCCCAAGGATCGCGGCTGGCTGACCGGCCTCGACCGCATCCCGTACGAGCTGCGCGGCGACGCCGCGGCGCTGCCGGACCTGCACTGGCGCGGCGCCGACTCGCTCGACGACCTCGCCGTGCGGATCGAGGACTTCGCCGAGGCGGGTGGGCGGCACGCCCTGGAGGAGGAGCGCCGCCTGGCCTATGTGGCGCTGACCCGTGCCCGGCACGAGGCGCTGCTCTCGGCCTCGGTGTGGGCCGAGGCGGGCAGCCCCCGGATCACCTCGCGATTCCTGACCGAGCTGCTCGACGAGGAGCAACCGACCCCCGACCCCGTCCTCGACCTCGACCGTCTCCGGGAGCCCAGGCGTCCGGGAGCGGATCCGGACGACGAGGGCGACGTCGTCATCCGCGGCTGGACGCCGATGCCGCCGACCGACGACCCGGCGGTGGCCAACCCGCTCGGCGACGATGCGCCGACCCTCACGTGGCCGCTCCGTGGCCATGACGGGCCGGTCGCGGACCGGCACGCGGCAGCGGCCGCCGACGTCGAGACGGCCCGCCGTGGCGCAGCCGAGCAGTCCGCCGGCGACACCGGGCTCGACACCGAGCTCGACACCGAGCTCGACACCGAGCTCGACACCGAGCTCGACACCGGGACCGGGAGCGACATCGAGATCGACCCCGTGACGGACGCCGGGACCGACGCCGGGACCGACGTCGACGGCGGCGGCCCCGGTGCGGGCGAGGGCGGCATCGACAAGGCCGGTGTCGAGGACCATCGGTCGGGCCGGGCGGCTCCGGGGCAGGATGGCGACGCGGCCGCAGCTGGCGACGCGGCCGGGGCAGAGCCGGCCTTCGACGACGAGACGGCCGCGCTGCTGCGTGATGCCGACCTGCTCATCGAGCTGACCGCGCTGAGCGGCGGCGCCGAGCGGACAGCGGCAGCCGGCGGCGCGCACTCCGACGGCGGGGTCGGCGGGGAGGGGCGCTCGCGGAGCAGCGGCGGCTTCTCGCCGGGGCACCTCACGACGTCGCACCTGGTGCGGCATACGCAGGACCCGGCGGGATATCTCGCCGACTCCAGGCGCCCGGTGCCGTTGCCGCCGTCGCCGTCCTTGCGGGCGGGCACCGAGCTGCATCGGTGGATCGAGCGGCACTACGGACGCGCGGGACTGGTCGACCTCGATGACCTCCCTGGCTCGGCCGACGACGACCTCGGCCTCGACATCGAGCACGCCAAGAGTCGCTTCCTTGCCAGCGAATGGGCGTCGCGGGAGCCGATCGCGGTCGAGCTGCCGGTCGAGACCGTCGTCGACGGGCTGCCGCTGCGCGGGCGCATCGATGCGGTCTTCCCCGCCCGCGCCGGCGACGGGTCGGCGCAGATGCTGGACGATCGCGGGCCGGCGGGGACGCCTGAGCGCGACGATCGGTCCGCGGGTGCCGCCGACGGCCGGTCGGCGGACGGTGGTCCGGCGCCCGCGTGGCACGAGGGCGGCGTCGTCATCGTCGACTGGAAGGCCTCGTCACCGGCGACGGGTGACCGGTTGCGCGCCCGCACGCTGCAGCTGAGCGCCTACCGCCTGGCGTACGCCCGGCTCAGCGGGATCCCGGTGACCAAGGTGCGCGCGGCCTTTTACCACGCCGCGACCGGGCAGACGGTGTATCCGCCACAGCCGGCGGACCCCGAAGCGGAGCTGCTCGCGGCCGTCCGGTCCCTGCGCGGCGGTGGATCGGGCCCGGACGACTCGGGCCCGGCGCCGCCGCCCCGGGACCGCGGCGTCTGAAGGGCCGCGACGCCTCATGGAGGAGCAGACCGGGCTCTGAAAGAGCGAGCCCACCGCGCTGTGAGAGGGGGAGCCCACTGCGAGCGAGGCGGTGACCAGTGCGCGCACCGATCTGCGCAGGTCAGGTGGCCCGCGGAGGCAGGCCTGTCTCGGGGGACGCGCCGGTGCCCGAGCTGTCGGTCCCGCGCGAGTCGTCGGTGCCGCGTGAGCGGTCGGTCCGGCGCGAGTCGTCGGTCGCACGCGAGTCGTCGGTCGTGTCGGAGTCGTCGCTCGCGGGGGCGCGGTCCGCCACGTCCGCCGGGTCCGAGGCGTCCGGAGCACGCCTGCGGGCCTGCCGCTCGTCGGCGGAGAGCGAGCGCTTGCCGGCCGCAGCTCCTCGCCGCGGCTGCCGAGCGTCTGACGGATCGGCCGGCTGATCCACCGAGTGGATGGAGCGGGCGGAGTCGGTAGCGCGGTCGGCACTGCGGTTGTCAGCACTGCGGTCGTCGGCGCGTTCGTCGGCACTGCGGTCGTCGGCGCGGTCGTCGGCACTGCGGT